>JBBSGB010000001.1:0-173179 GCA_038254545.1 Burkholderiales bacterium
CTTCATCACCATCAGCACCGACAGGACGACCGTCGCCGCCAAACCTGCCAATATTCCTTTGCCATAGTTCCGCATCACATGCTCCATTCGTTCGGGTTTGTTGTCGGCGAGCGGACGCTTGCCGACTTGGTAACTGCTCCGACTAAAGATCGTTCAAGCGTTCTTTTCCTTGAATTCGTCGGGCTGACCGAAGCCAGTCGCTGACGCCCTCGAGAGTGACTTTGCGCAGGTTCCCTTCGGAGCGAGCGAAAACGCAATCCCTGATAGTCGACCTTGGAAGTGCCGGCGCCCGCTTTGCAATCGTTCTTTCCCTTCAAGGCGACGCCCAAACACTTTTCTTTGTCCGCGGACTTCTCCATCGATGGTTACGCGGCGGTCGGCTGCGCCGTGAAAGCTGCGCCGAGCACGACGGCTAGTGCTGCGGCGGGCATTGCGAATTTTGAAGCTAGAGCCACAAATTTCTCCATGCAGGGAAGGAATGAGACGCGATGGATATCCCTGTTCAAAGGAGCGTCAGCGATTCGTTTGAACCACTTCAATGTTCCCCACCCTAAGACGACGCAGGCTGCGAAATCGTTTACAACGGTTGGCGCACCAGTCGGCGAGAAAGCTTGATTCAGACCGGCGCGCTTTTTCATGGCGAGCGATTGAACCTCTTGCACGAGATCGGCGCACGCCCTCTCGAATTTTTTGAAGAGGTCAAAAGACCAGCCGTCGCGATGTAACCAACGAGCACCGCGCAGCGTATGGCCACTGAGCCGCGCAATGTTCGAAAGAACGACCACAACATGAGCAGGAGCAAATGGATACGACGAAGATGATCGCGGGAGCAAAATTTCCGCAGATGGCGTGGAACGCCGTTTCCGTCGACCGTGTCAGCCCCGCAGATGTAGCAGGGTGGCGAGCACTGTTCATCTATCGAGGAAAGCACTGTCCCATCTGCAAGTCCTACCTCACCGCCACTGGATGCCACAGGAACAGCGAATTCTTTTGTCGCAGGCAGCGATGGTCGCGGCATGCTTACCGTGCTTGCACCACAGCAGTTGACGCATGCGAACGCAGTCCTGCTCGTCTATCACTCCGATGCGAAGACCTATGGAGCGGCCCGGGGAGCAATCGGAGTGACAGCGCACCATCAACTCATTGTTCGACTACCTTAACAATTGACTCGCGCGCTAGTTTTCCAATTTGAAACCGGTCGCGCCCCGTTTCAAGTCATGTTTAAGACCACACCACGACCTTTTCGGCAAGGAGTCAATGTGAATTAGGCTTTTTCAACGAAACACCCGGGCGTCTGCTCACTTTGGGCCGGACGTCAAATATTTGACCAGCGCAACGACGGCAAACACCAGCACGACAAGGATCAGCAAACCGAAGAGGCCCATACCAAGCATCATTCCCATTCCCATTCCCATATTCATATTCATATTCATCATATTCGTTTCTTTTCTTCCCACCAGCTGCCGAACTTCGACCAATGGTGAAATGACGGCTATCCGCCGATATTTCTGCAATACCCGGATTTGGTAAACAGCGAATTTCCAGAAGCTATGCCCGATCTGAACTCCGGCGAGCTTTTGGACAAAAACGAAAACTTGACGCGAAGCGTCTTGCTTTCATTTAACCGGCTAGACCGGGAATCCAGAAATAGACCGCGTTCAGCATATAGATGCCTCCGAGGATCAGCACGACCCCGCCTGCAATTTCGAATGGCCGGCGAAAGCGGTCGAGCGTGGGCGCATGCTCCAGCCAGCCCACGGCGTATGCCCCGATCAAGATGGGAATCGCCCGACCGAGGGCGAACGCGAGCAGCACGAGAGCACCGACCGACGCCGATCCCACGGCAGCGACAGCACCCATGAGAATGACGAGGGCGGGCGTACAGATGGGGCATACCGCCACGGAGAACGGAATGCCCAGCAGGAATGCCCCCAGCGCCTTGTTCGGACGCCGCACACGAATTGGAAGTGCGGGCAGCCTGATCGGGATCCGCACTAGCCACACCAAACCCAGGACAATGAGTAGCGGGCCGATGAAAAGACCCCATCCCCTGCCGATCACCTGTTCGACGCTGCGTCCCAGCAGACCGGCCAGGAATCCCAGTGCGACGTGGGTCACGATCATCCCGAGGACAAACATCCAACCGAAGCGGAAGGCCTCGCCCTTTTCTCGCGATTTGGTGAGATAGGCCAGCGCCACCGGCACGGATGCGATGGCGACCGGATTGAAGCTGAAGAAGAACCCGGTCAAAAATCCCACGCCGACCGCCAGCAGACCCTGATGCTCGACCACCTGACGGAGGTTGTCGGGGTTCACGCGGCCGCCTTCCGACGTTCGAGTTCCTTCCTGAGCTGGATTGCGCTAGGCAAGGAATTGAAGGCGAGCGTTCCATCGATGACGACGGAAGGCAGGTTCATCACGCCGAGCTCGACCGCATATTCCAGTTCTTCCAGGACGTTCACCAGGCGCCAGTTCGCTTGAGGCGCAATCGTTTCTGCCACAGCACGCAACGCGTCCTGTGCCGTAGCGCATTGCTGGCATCCACGTGCTGCAAAGATTTCAATTTTCATTCGGCCGTCGCCCCTTCGAGCGCCGCGAGTATCCGACACTCATCTACCGGATGGGAGGTGCGGGTCGGTGAGCACTCTTCGAGCAGGGCGTCCAGCGAACGTGACATCTTCTGGAGAACCCGTATCTTGCCTTCGAGAGCAAGCTTTTTCTCGATCGCTCGCGTGCGCACGTCTCCGCAGCACGCTTCGTCACTGGACTGCAGCGTGATCAGGTCCGAGATCTCCGACAGCGTGAATCCGCAGGACTGGGCCCGCTTGACGAAGCGGACTCGCTGGACCGCCTCGTTTCCGAACAGGCGATAGCCGGCCTCGGTATGCGACGACGCCCGGACCAGACCTTCCTTTTCGTAGTAGCGCAATGTGTCGGGCGTCACACCCGCCGCGTCTGCCAGCTTGCCGATCGTGAGCATCGTCACTCTTTCAGTTTCAGGAACGCCCGAGACCCGCGACGCGAAGAACTGCCTCATCGACACCACGTCCTGAGCAGCATTCCGCCAGCTTGCCGTTAATGACGACTGCGGGCAGGGATGTGATCCCCAACGCCTTGGCTTTCTTTGCGACTTCGATGTCCTGCATCTTGTGGACCTTAACCTCGCAGGTTCCCGCCGCCACGCGCTTGACCAGGGCAACCGCTTCATCGCAGACTTGGCAACCCGCGCTAAACACCTCGACTGTATGTTCCATCTCGTTTCTCCTGAAGGCCAAAGACAGCACGGTAAACCCTGGAGGTAGCTCCACAGTCAAGAGAAATTCCTTTGGAAAGACGAAAACCCTCACACCTCAGCCGGAGAGGATTCGACAACGGCGCCATTCCGTTTCCTTATCGCTGCTTCTCAACAGCACAGGCAGGACTCAAAGTTCTACAAGGCAATGAGGTCCGGCATAACCTACTAAGACCTTGGTGCCGATCATTACGAGAGCAGGTATCCCGAACGAGTCGTCAAACAGTTACTCCAGCGCAGGCGCAGATTCGGCTTCACCCAGGAAGCAGTGCCGAAGCGGTGCCGCAGAGTGTTTTTTAGGAAAGCGAATTGAAATAAAGGTCCCGGTCATCAGCCCCGAAACGCCGAATGTCGTCGTGCGGCCCCCGGCTCATGCCACGTACGCAATGCCGGTGCCGCGCGGCGGACAGCTAGAATTTCCGATAGTCTCCAATAGTTGGCGAAGCACTCCGAATTATTCCCACTCGATCGTCGCCGGCGGCTTGCCCGAGATGTCATAGACCACGCGATTGATGCCGCGTACCTCGTTGATGATGCGGTTCGAGACGCGCGCGAGCAGATCGTGCGGCAACGGCGCCCAATGCGCGGTCATGAAGTCGGTGGTCTGCACGGCGCGCAACGCGACCACCCATTCGTAGGTGCGGCCGTCGCCCATCACGCCGACCGACTTGATCGGCAGGAATACGGCGAAGGCTTGCGAAGTCGCGTCGTACCAGGTGCGCATGTGCTCTTCGGCCTGCGTGCCGATGGCGGCAACGAAGGGTGTCGCGCGCAGCTCCTCGATGAAGATCGCGTCGGCGCGTCGCAAGAGGTCGGCGTATTCGCGCTTGACCTCGCCCAGGATGCGAACGCCCAGGCCTGGCCCCGGAAACGGATGGCGATAGACCATGTCGCGCGGTAGGCCGAGCGCGACACCGAGTTCGCGGACTTCGTCCTTGAACAGTTCGCGCAGCGGCTCGAGCAGTTTCAGATGCAGGGACTCGGGCAGGCCGCCGACGTTGTGATGGCTCTTGATCGTCGTCGCCTTCTTTGCGCTGCCGACCTTGGCCGAGGCCGACTCGATCACGTCAGGATAGATGGTTCCCTGCGCGAGCCACTTCGCGTCCTTCAGCTTGGCCGACTCGGCCTGGAAGACTTCGACGAATTCGCGGCCGATGACTTTGCGCTTGGCTTCGGGGTCGGTTACGCCTTCGAGCTTGGCGAGGAACACCGTGTTCGCATCGACGTGGATCACCTTGACGCCGAGATGGTCCGCGAACGTGCGCATCACCTGCTCGACCTCGCCCAGACGCAAGAGACCGTGATCGACGAACACGCAGGTGAGCTGGTCGCCGATCGCGCGATGGATCAGCGCTGCGGCCACCGATGAATCGACACCACCCGATAAGCCCAGGATGACCTCGTCGCTACCGACCTGCGCGCGAATCTTCTCGATCGCTTCTTCAGCGTAGTCGCGCATCACCCAATCGGGTTTCGCACCGCACAGGTCGAGCACGAAGCGTTCGATGATCGCCCTGCCCTGCACGGTGTGCGTGACCTCGGGATGAAACTGCACGCCGTAGAAACGGCGCGCCTCATCGGCGATGCCGGCGATCGGACAGTTGGGGGTCGAGGCCATCAGCTTGAAGCCGGGCGGCATCGTCGTGACCTTGTCGCCGTGGCTCATCCACACCTGCAGCATGCCGTGACCTTCGGGTGTCGTGCGATCGGCGATGCCGTCGAGCAACGCGGTGTGGCCGCGCGCGCGCACTTCGGCAAAGCCGAACTCACGACGATCGCTCGCCTCGACTTCACCGCCCAATTGCACGGTCATCGCGAACATCCCGTAGCAGATACCGAGCACCGGAACGCGGAGCTCGAACACTGCCTGCGGCGCGCGCAGGTCGCGGTCCTCGTAGGTGCTCGCGTGGCTACCGGAGAGGATCACGCCTCGCAGCGCGCCATCGCTCGCGTAGTCGCGAACGAACGCATCGTCGACATCGCTCGCGTGCACTTCGCAGAACACGTGCGCTTCGCGGATGCGTCGCGCGATCAGTTGCGTGACCTGAGAGCCGAAATCGAGAATGAGAATCTTGCTGTGCGTGGGCATGCGTTCAAGGTGTAGGGGATATGGTGGGCGGCCCGATCGCATCGTTCGCGGCGACCGCTACCGCTTGCTTGACGCGATGCGACCGAAAATGCCGGATCGCGATGGAAAGCGAGACCGCCTGCAACACGGCGCTGGCGAAGAACGGCGCACCCACGCGCCAGTCGCTGGGCGGCAGCTGGCTGACGGCCGCCAGCAAGGGCGCACCGATCAGCGGGGCAAGCACGGTCATGATGCTGGCCACGGCATTGAGCGAACCCATCGTGAGGCCCTGCGCCTTGGGATCGACGTTGTTCGAGATCAGGCCCTGCAATGCAGGCCCGACCGCGAAGCCCAATGCGTTGGCCGCGATCACCGCGTACATCATCCAGGCCTGTTGCGCGAGTCCGTAGAGGACGAACGCGATCAACGCCGATGTGAGCCCGATCAGCGTCGTGCGCACCTCGCCCCAACGCTTCAACAGCAAGCCGAGCAGTCCGCCCTGCACGACCGCCGCGGCCAGACCGACGACGAACAGCGAGATGCCGTTCTCGCGCGGCGTCCAATCGAAGCGGAAGGTGGTGAACAGCACCCAGGTCGAATGCAGGATGAACTGCGCGAGGATGGTGAAGGCATAGACCCACACCAGCCCGCCCACGCCGCGCAACTGCACGAGGCCTTTCAATGCCGAGAAGGGATTGGCTTTGCCGAACACGAACGGTGCGCGCCGATCGAGTGGCAGCGATTCGGGCAACACGAAGAAGCCGTAGGCCACGTTGACCAGCGCAAGCACCGCGGCCACATAGAACGGCAGGCGCAGGTCGATGCCGGCGAGCAAGCCCCCGACCACCGGCCCGATGATGAAGCCGACGCCGAACGCCGCACCGATCAGGCCCATCGCCTTCGAGCGCTTGTCGGGCTCGGTGACGTCGGCGATGTAGGCGGAAGCCACCGAGAAGTTCGCTGCGGTCGCGCCGCCGATAATGCGTGCGATCAGCAGCCAGACCAGCGACGGCGCCACGGCCATCAACAGGAAGTCGATGCCCAGCCCGGTGATCGCGAACAGCATCACGGGTCGGCGCCCATAGCGGTCCGACAAGGCCCCGAGCAACGGCGCGCATGCAAACTGCATCACACCATAGGCCGCGGTGAGCATGCCGTACCAGTAGGCCTGTGAGCCGCGCGCGCCGGTGAACTCTCCGACCAGCGAAGGCAGCACCGGGATGATCAGCCCGAAGCCCAGCACATCGAGCAGCACGCAGACGAGGATGAACGGGACCGCGGCCTGCCGCTTCGATCCGGCGGCGTGTGCAGTGTCCCTCGACATGTCGTTCATGCGGATGGCGAACGGCAAATCTTGCCGAGCCTTTCGACTACTCGACCCGATAGTTCGGCGCTTCCTTGACGATCTGCACGTCGTGCACGTGCGACTCGCGTACGCCTGCAGTCGTGATTTCGACGAACTCGGCCTTGCCGCGCAGGTCGTCGATAGTCGCGCAGCCGCAGTAGCCCATGCTCTGGCGCAAGCCACCGACGAGCTGGAACACGATCGCCACCACCGAGCCCTTGTAGGGCACGCGGCCTTCGATGCCTTCGGGAACGAACTTGTCGATGTTGTTGGCCGGATCCTGGAAGTAGCGATCGGCCGAGCCTTCGCTCATCGCACCCACCGACCCCATGCCGCGGTATTCCTTGTACGAACGTCCCTGGAAGAGGATGACTTCGCCGGGCGCTTCTTCGGTACCCGCGAACATGCCGCCCATCATCACGCTCGATGCGCCCGCCGCGATCGCCTTCGAGATGTCTCCCGAGTAGCGGATGCCGCCGTCGGCGATCACGGGAATGCCGGTGCCTTCGAGCGCCTTGGTGACGTTGGCGATCGCCGTGATCTGCGGCACGCCAACGCCTGCCACGATACGGGTCGTGCAGATCGAGCCCGGTCCGATGCCGACCTTGACGCCGTCGGCGCCGTGATCGGCCAGGGCCTTCGCGGCGTCGCCAGTGGCGATGTTGCCGCCGATCACCTGGATATTCGGATACTGCACCTTGATCGCCTTGACTCTCGCGAGCACGTTAGCGCTGTGGCCGTGCGCGGTATCGACCACGAACACGTCGACCCCTGCGGTCGCAAGCGCCTCGGCGCGCTCGTCGGTGTCCGCGCCGATGCCGAGCGCCGCGCCCACGCGCAGCTTGCCCTGCTCGTCCTTGGACGCATGCGGATGCTCGACCGCCTTTTGGATGTCTTTCACGGTGATCAGCCCGCGCAGGTCGTCGTCGCCATTGACCACGACCACACGCTCGAGCCGATGGCGGTTCATCAGGCGCTTGGCTTCGTCGAGCGTCGCGCCTTCCTTGACGGTCACGAGCTTCTCGCGCGGCGTCATCTTGTCGCGCACTTCGGCGTCGAGCTCTTCCTCGAAGCGCAGATCGCGGTTGGTGATGATGCCGACCACCTTGCGCCCCTCGACCACCGGAAAGCCCGAGATGCCGTGCTGATGCGTGAGCGCGATCACGTCGCGGATCTTCATCGATGGCGGGATCGTGATCGGGTCGCGCAGCACGCCCGATTCGAAACGCTTGACCCGTGCGACTTCACGCGCCTGATCCTTGCCGGGCATGTTCTTGTGGATGATGCCGATGCCGCCCTCTTGCGCCATCGCGATCGCGAGACGACCTTCGGTGACGGTGTCCATCGCCGCGGAGACCAGCGGGATGTTGAGCGCGATGCCGCGCGTGAGGCGCGTCGTGAGATCGGTGTCGCGGGGGAGGATGGCCGAGTAGGCCGGAACCAGCAGAACGTCGTCGAACGTGAGGGCTTTTTGACTCAAACGCATTGCGTTTCCTTTTGTCCCAAAACGGAATTATACAGAAGGGTTTTGGGCGGGCCGCTGCACTCCACGTCACATTCGTGTCATCGGCGGGGGTGCGGCATGCGTTTCCTCTCGAACGGGTTGGGAGAAGGCGCCCGCTCACGATCAGCGCTTTCCTATCTGTCGCGTATTCGCCCTATTGCACTGGCTGTCATCTCCGGTCCTTCGTTGCCACGTTGACGCTCGACAGTCGCTGACGTACCGTTGGCGCCAACTCTTGCGAGACCCATCCGAATGAAATCCATTCCACGCTTTGCTCTCGGAAGTTTGATCGTTGCGGCGGCGCTCGTTGCGAGTCCCGCGTACGCGCAGTGGCTGTGGAAGGACGATGCCGGCCGCGTCGTCGCCAGCGATCAACCACCGCCGACCAACGTGCCGTTGTCTCGAATCCTGAAGTCGCCGAGGCCGCGCGTCGTCGATGTCACGCCGACGCCTGCCGCCAAGGATGGAGAGGTCAAGGACGCGGCGAGGGCCGAGACCAAGGTCGATGCGCCCAAGACCATTGCCGATCGCGATCTGGAATACAAGCAGCGCCAGAAAGAATCGGCAGAGGCCGCCAAGAAGGCCGATGAAGAAGCGACCAAGGTCAAGGCGATGCAGGAGAACTGCACGGCTGTGCGCGGCAATCTCGCGGGCCTGCAGAGTGGCGGGCGTGCCGCGAGGGTCAATGACAGAGGTGAGAAGTACTACATCGACGATGCGCAGCGCCAGGCCGAAATCGCGAAGTCGCAGGCGCAGGTCGCGCAGTATTGCAAGTAACTGCGGCGAGTAACTGTGGCACATGGCTGCGCACCGAACGGCAGCGCAGGGTCAGATTTTCTTCGAGGCCCCGCGTGCCGCCTCGGCGCGTTTCTTCTCGACGCGGCGCCGCCGCGCTTCCATCGGATCGACGATCAGCGGCCGATAGACCTCCACGCGATCGCCGTCCTGCAGGCACGCTTGCCTGTCGGCACGCTTGCCGAAAATTCCGAACGTCAGAGCCTCGCGCGCGAGCGACAGGCGTTCGACGATGCGGCTGGCCGCAAGCGCGTCACCCAGCGTCGCCCCGGGATCGAGTTCGACGGCGATGCGCGTTGCGCCGCTCGCGTCGGCATAGCAGACTTCGACCTTCATGGCGTGGATCGGGAGCCGCGCGTTTCACGCGGCATTGTCGGCAATCGCATCGGCTCGCATCACGAAGCTGTCGACCATCGACGCCGCGATCTGATGGAACACCGGACCGACCAGCTTGCCGAGCAGGAAGTTGTTGAAGTCGTAGTCGAGCGCGAGTTCGACCTTGCAGCCGTCGTCCCCCAACGGCGTGAACCGCCATCCGCCTTCGAGCCGCGAGAACGGGCCTTCGACGAGTTGCATGTCGATGCGCTCGAAAGGGACCTGGCGGTTGATCGTCGTGAAGCTCTGGCCGATGCCGTGGAAGCGGATGTCGATGGCGGCCGTCACCGCATCGCCGTCGCGCGAGAGGATGCGCGTGCCGCCACACCACGGAAGAAAGTCGGGATAGGACTCGATGTCGGCCACCAGCGCGAACATGCTTTCTGCGCTATGCCTGACCAGCACGGACTTTGCTACGGATGCCATGGGGTGGCGATGCGGTTTGCCATGCGGGTTGCCACTAGAATGCGCGTTCGCGCCGCCGAGGAAGTGCGCCGATTCTACCGAAGGCTTTGTCCCGTCCCGCAATCATGAGCATCATCGACAACCGGAAGGCGTTTCACGAATACTTCGTCGAGGACCGCTTCGAGGCCGGCCTCGTGCTCGAAGGCTGGGAAGCCAAGGCGATACGCGAAGGCCGCGCCAACATCAAGGAAGCCTATGTGCTGGTGCGCGGCGCCGAAGTGTTCCTGTTCGGCGCGCACATCACGCCGCTGCTCAGCGCCTCGACCCACATCACGCCCGACCCGACGCGCACGCGCAAGCTGCTGCTGCATGCCGAAGAAATCAAGAAGCTGATCGGCAAGGTCGAACGCGCCGGCTATACGCTGGTGCCGATCAACCTGCACTTCACGAAGGGCCGCATCAAGCTCGAGATCGGTCTCGCGAAAGGCAAGAGGCTGCACGACAAACGGCAGACCGAGAAGGATCGCGACTGGAAGCGCGAACAGCAGCGGTTGATGAAGACGCGTTGAGCGCCCTGCCGTCTGCGCCGATTCAGCGCGAAACGCGCTGGCTCTTGACCGTCTGCATCGCCGACGCGATCAGTGTCGAGATGTTCGACAGATCGCCAGGCACGATCAAGGTGTTGCCGGTTTTGGCGAGCTTCTCGAACGCAGCGACGTACTGCTCGGCAACCTTGAAGTTGACCGACTCCATGCCGCCCGGCCCTGCGATCGACGCGCCCACCTGACGGATTGCTGCAGCATTCGCTTCGGCCACCGCGATGATCGCCGACGCTTCGCCCTGCGCGCGATTGATCGCGGCCTGACGTTCGCCTTCGGAGCGCTGGATCTGTGCTTCGCGTTCGCCAGTCGCAATGTTGATCTGCTCCTGCTTGCGACCTTCCGACGCAGCGATCAACGCGCGCTTCTCGCGCTCGGCGGTGATCTGCGCCTGCATCGCGTGGAGAATTTCTTTCGGCGGCGTGAGGTCCTTGATCTCGTAGCGCAGCACTTTCACACCCCAGTTCGCGGCCGACTCGTCGATCGCCGCCACGATGCTCGCGTTGATGTGATCGCGCTCCTCGAAGGTCTTGTCGAGCTCCATCTTGCCGATGATGCTGCGCAGCGTGGTCTGTGCCAACTGCGTGATCGCGACGATGAAGTTCGACGAGCCGTAGGACGCGCGCATCGGATCGGTGACCTGGAAGAACAGGATGCCGTCCACCTGCAGCTGCGTGTTGTCGCGTGTGATGCAGATCTGGCTGGGCACGTCGAGCGGGATCTCTTTCAACACGTGCTTGTAGGCGACGCGATCGATGAAGGGGATGACGATGTTCAACCCCGGCGCCAAGGTCGCGTGATACTTGCCCAGGCGCTCGACGATCCACGCGTGCTGCTGCGGAACGACCTTGATGGTCTGCACCGCGAACACGATGAAGATGATGAATAGAACGAGTGCGACGATGCCTACGCCTTGCATGGATGTTCCTTCGAATGGCGATGTGAAGTGGGGAATGCGAAGCGGGGAATGCGAAACGATCGAGGCGTACTGGATGAACGCGAGCTCTACGAAACCGGCACGACGATCAGCGTGCTGCCGCGCACGGCCTTGATCACCTGCGCGCCCGCCTTGGGCGCTGCACCCGGCTCGAGCGCGACGTCCCACTGGCAGCCACGGTACCGTACGTGCGCCGTCCGATCGTGCCAGGTCTCGACCTGCACGACCTCGCCGATGTCGAGGATCACGTCGCGATTTTCCGCAGCGTCGCCGTTCAACCGGCGCATGCCCCAGCGCGTGCGGCGCAGGATCAGCGTGGCAGCGATACCGACCGCCGCCCCGATCACGAGTTGCAGCGGAACGCCGCCTCCCGCAAGTGCCACCATGCCGCCGATGGCGCAACCGATCGCGACCATCAGCAGGTAGAAGGTCCCGGTCATCAATTCGGCGATCAACAAGCCGAAGGCCAGCACGAACCACCACACGACATCGTTCATGGCGAACCTCTCATCGACAGCGATACACAGCTTTTCATTGCTGCACCTTCGCGAGCTGATTCCAGGTATCGACGACCGTGTCCGGATTCAGCGAGATCGATTCGATCCCCTCTTTCATCAGCCACGCGGCGAAATCGGGATGATCCGACGGTCCCTGTCCACAGATGCCGACGTACTTGCCCTTAGCAAGGCAGGTCGAGATCGCCTGCTGGAGCAGCGCCATGACGGCCGGGTCGCGTTCGTCGAAGCCCTCGGCGACCAGACCCGAATCGCGGTCGAGTCCCAGGGTCAATTGCGTGAGGTCGTTCGATCCGATCGAGAAGCCGTCGAAATATTCGAGGAAGCTGTCGGCAAGGATCGCGTTGGACGGCAGCTCGCACATCATCACGATGCGCAGCGCCGCGTTCGCGTTTGCTTCCGCGCTTGCACCCGCGCCGGCTCCCGGTTTGGAACCATCGGCCTTGCCGCGCTCGAGCCCGTTCTTTGCCAGCAGGTCGATCACCCGCTTGGCTTCGGTGAGCGTGCGCACGAAGGGGACCATCAGCTCGACGTTGGTCAGCCCCATCTCGTCGCGCACGCGCTTCATCGCCAGGCATTCGAGCTCGAAGCATTCGGCGAAGTCGGGCGCGAGATAGCGCGCGGCGCCGCGCAGCCCCAGCATCGGGTTCTCTTCGTCGGGCTCGTAACGCGAGCCGCCAATCAGCTTCTTGTACTCGTTGGATTTGAAGTCCGACAGCCGCACGATCACCTTCTTCGGCCAGAACGCCGCCGCGATCGTGGCGACGCCTTCAGCCAGCTTGTCCACATAGAACGCGCGCGGCGATGCATGCCCACGCGCGACGCTCTCGACGGCCTTCTTCAGATCCGCATCGATGTTCGGATAGTCGAGGATCGCCTTGGGATGGATGCCGATGTTGTTGTTGATGATGAATTCGAGACGCGCGAGGCCGACGCCGTCGTTGGGAATCGCACGGAAGTCGAAGGCGAGTTGCGGATTGCCGACGTTCATCATGATCTTGACGGGGATCACCGGGAGCTCGCCGCGCACCACCTCGGTCACTTCCATATCGAGCACGCCGTCATAGACATGGCCTTCGTCGCCCTCGGCGCACGAGACGGTGACGAGAGTGCCTTCGGTCAGGCGATCGGTCGCGTCGCCGCAGCCGACCACCGCGGGCACGCCGAGCTCGCGCGCGATGATGGCCGCATGACAGGTGCGACCGCCGCGATTGGTGACGATCGCCGAGGCCCGCTTCATCACCGGCTCCCAGTTGGGATCGGTCATGTCGGCGACAAGTACATCGCCCGCTTGTACCTTGTCCATCTCGCTCGGGTCCTCGACGATGCGCACCCGGCCCGTTCCGATCTTCTGCCCGATCGCCCGTCCGCTCGCGAGCACCGTCGCACGCTCGGCCGCTCCGCCTTTCAAACGGAATTTCTGCTCCGAAGTGCCGGCCTTGACCTGCGAGCGTACCGTCTCGGGCCGCGCTTGGAGGATGTAGAGCTTGCCGTCGTTGCCGTCCTTGCCCCACTCGATATCCATGGCGCGACCGTAGTGCTTCTCGATGGTCAACGCGTATTGCGCGAGCTCGATCACCTCGTCGTCCGTGAGCGAATAGCGATTGCGCTGCTCGATCGATGCATCGACGGTGCGCACGCGTTCCTTCGAACCGGCGGGCGCGAACTCCATGCGGATCAGCTTCGAGCCGATCTGACGGCGGATGATGGCGCGCTTGCCGGCTTCGAGCATCGGCTTGTGCACGTAGAACTCGTCGGGATTGACCGCGCCCTGCACCACTGTCTCGCCCAGACCATAGCTCGACGTGATGAACACCACGTCCTCGAAGCCCGACTCGGTGTCGATCGTGAACATCACGCCCGCCGCGCCGAGATCGCTGCGAACCATGCGCTGCACGCCGGCCGACAATGCGATCTCGGTTTCGGCGTAACCCTTGTGCACGCGGTAGGAAATCGCGCGATCGTTGTAGAGCGACGCGAACACTTCGCGGATCGCCACCAGCACGTCGTCGATGCCGACCACGTTGAGGAAAGTCTCCTGCTGGCCCGCGAAGGATGCGTCGGGAAGATCTTCGGCGGTGGCCGACGAGCGCACCGCGAACGACGCGGTATCCACGCCTTTCGCGTTGGAGTCGCCGGCCAGACTCGCAAAGGCGGCGCGCACTTCGTTCTCGAAAGCTTGCGGCAGAGGCGCTTCGATGATCCAGCCGCGAATCTCCTTGCCCGCGGCAGCCAGTTTCCTGACGTCGTTGGCGTCGAGCGACGCGAGCCGCGTCGCAATCCGTTCGGTCAGGCCGCTTTCCGAAAGAAACTCGCGGTAGGCCGCGGCAGTGGTCGCAAAGCCGGCCGGGACGCGCACACCTGCATTGGCGAGCTGGCTGATCATCTCCCCGAGCGAGGAATTCTTTCCGCCGACCGCATCGACATCGCTGGATCGCAATTGCGTGAAATCGATGACTCGTGCCTGTTGCGACATGGGCGTTACCGCTTCCTTGATGTTAAATTCCGCCACCGCCTGGCGTGACTTCCACCTGCTTGCCGATTCTAACCTGTGGGTACCGCGCCGCCGTTCGCCGCTCGCCCTTCTTGATGCCCCGATCGATGCCGCAGTCATCTCGCAGTGAATCCCAGAGCGCAGCGCGCAGTGTGCCCACGTCCGACGCGACGGTTGTGACCACACCAGTGCCCGCCACCGTCCGAACCGTGTTCTTCGTCTCCGATGGAACCGGCATCACGGCCGAGACCTTCGGGCACAGCCTGCTGGCGCAGTTCGAAGGCGTCGAGCTCAAGCAGATCCGCATCCCCTTCATCGACACGATGGACAAGGCGGGCGACGTGATCGAGCGCATCAACAACGTGGCCATGACCGACAAGCTGCGGCCGATCGTGTTCTCGACCTTGGTCGATCCCGAAATCAACTATGCGGTTCGCTGCGCGAACGGCCTGTTCCTCGACATGATCGAGACCTTCGTCGAGCCGCTCGAAAAGGAGCTCGGCGTCAAGTCGACGCATTCGATCGGCCGTTCGCACAACATCGCCGACTCCAAGCAATACAACCAGCGGATCGACGCGATCAACTTTGCACTGGCCCACGACGATGGCCAGACGCACGGCGGCCTGACCAACGCGGACGTGATCCTGGTGGGTGTCTCGCGCAGCGGCAAGACACCCACCAGCCTTTACCTGGCGATGCAGTACGGGATCAAGGCGGCCAACTATCCACTGATCCCGGAAGACTTCGAACGCGATCGCCTGCCGTCGGTGCTGCCCGAGTTCCGCGCCAAGCTGTTCGGGCTGTCGATCGCACCCGAGCGCCTGGCCGAAGTGCGCCACGAGCGCCGTCCCAACAGCAAATATGCGGCGCTCGAGAATTGCCGGGCCGAGGTGATCGCGGCAGAAGCCATGATGCGTCGCGAAGGGATACGCTGGCTATCCTCGACGACCAAATCGATCGAGGAGATCGCGACCACGATCCTGCAGGAAATCCGGCTCGAACGTCGCTCGTTCTGATGCAGTCGCGTGACCCTACAAAACAACGCTGCTGCGGGCTCGCCCGACCAGCGGCGATCGACGTCGCCGTATGCGCGAACGAATGAGGACGGCATGTTCCGATGGCTATAATTGATCAGGGGAGTCGACGCGTGTTCGCACAACTGATCAACCGCATCCAGCGCAACGAGCCGCGGAACACGGACGGCTCCGGACAGACGCAAGCTGTCGCGGCCGACGGCGCAAACCTGCTCGCCGATATCTCGGGCGTCGTCACCCCCGGTCAACGCGACCTGATCCATGCGGCGATCGACTGGGTCGATGCGCCGCTGGTTTTCTTCGACGCGAGTTTCATCCTTCAATTCGCCAATGCGGCCTACTGCCAACTGATCGGGCGCGAGCGCGACCAGTTGATCGGCCAGTCGGTGGATGAGTTGTCGCTCGACGGTCAGGCCGAAATCACGCGCGCCTATTTCGGGCGGGCGCTGGCGGGTGAAAGCCTCGACATCGAGGTCGTGCATCGGCACAACGGAGCGATCGAAGGCGCCAGCCGTTTCGAATATCGCCCGCAGCGCGATCGCGACGGTCGCATCGTCGGCGTGCTAGGCGTCATGCATCGCCTGGGCCGTCGCCGCTCGGATCAGGACGGCGATCGGTTCGAGCCGCCCGAGTCTTCGATCGTACCGATGGGTGGCAACAATGTCAGCGCCCCGATGCGGGTGGCACTGCGCATCGCGCAGGACGACGTGGTCGAACGCGAGCGCAAGCAGAAGGAGCAGATCGAAAGCCTCCCGCTGCCCTTCGTCTTCATCGGCAGCGATGGCTTGTGCAAGTGGGCCAACCGGGCTTTCTGCGAAGCCTTCGATATTTCGGAACAAGCCATCGCCGGCACGCCACCCAGCGCCGTGTCGAGTGCGTTCGCGCAGATCATCGATGACAGCTTCGCGCGCGCCAGCGCCGGCGAGAAGCTCAGTGTCGAACAGCAACTGGCAAGTGAGCGCGGGGCGATGCGCTGGCACCGCATCGACTTCGTTCCGGGCTTCGATCGCAACGGATTCCAGAACGGCGTCTATGTGCTGGTTTCGGACATCCACGAGTCGCGCATGGCAACCACCATGCTTCAGGAAAGCGAAGCGCACTTTCGCGGCTTCACCGAGAACATTCCCGAAGCGATCGTCTTTCTTGATCGCGATTTTCGTTATCGCTACGTCAACCAGAGTTCGCTGAAACGGCACGGCAAGACGCGCCCCGACATCATCGGGCGTTCCGTCGAAGAGGTCGTGGGGCCCGCGGTGTTCGAGCACCACCGCGCACCGCTGGCGCGCGCTCTCGCCGGTGAAGCGGTCACCGAGGAGGTACGCGACGAGTTCGGGCACCCGCGCGAATGGCGCGAAATGCGTTACCTGCCGTTTCGCGGCGAGAGCGGCGAAGTCGAAGGACTGTATGTCATTTCACGCAGTCTCGAGGAAGAAAAAAGCGCGCAGCGCGCGTTGTCCGAACGCGATGAGCGCATCCGCTTTCTGACCGACAACCTGCCCGCACAGATCTGCTACGTCGATACGTCGCTGCGCTACCAATATTGCAACCAGCGCTTCCTGTCGGACTACGGCATGACGACGCCCGATGAGGTGGTCGGCAAGACTCCGCACGACATCTTCGCGCCCGAAGTCGTGGCCATGATCATGCCGAAGATCGAAGCCACGCTTCGGGAAAAGAAGCGCGTGCAGTTCGAACGCCCCGCGACCGGAAACCCGAACGACACGCGCTGGCTGCGTATCACGCTCGAGGGCGACTTCGACGAGGACGGCACCGCGCGCGGCATCTATGCGATCGGCTACGACATCACCGACTCGAAGATCGCCGAGGACACACGCGCGCGCCAGCAGCAATGGATCGAAGCGTTCATCGAGAACTTCCCGCAGCCGCTGACCTACATCGATCCGCACACGGTCCATCAATTTTCGAATCGCGCCTATGCGGACTTCATCGGTCGCTCCAAGGACGAGATCATCGGGCGATCGAGCAAGGATCTGTTCGGCCGCGACGTGTCGCGGTTCTTCCAGCCCACCTTCGAGCGCGCGCTGCGCGGCGAGCGCATGCATTCGGAACACGAGATGCCCGATGAGGTCGCAGGCCATCGCTTCGTCTCGATCGACTGGTTGCCCGACCTCGATTCCAGCGGCGCCACGCGCGGCATCTACTTCGTCGCGCACGACATCAGCGAGGCCAAGCAGGCGCGGCTCGCCTACGAGGAATCGATCCGCGAGATGCAGCGCGCGATGGACAGCGTCGCCTTCCCGATCACCTTCATCGATGCGGAGGAACGCATCCGTTTCGTCAACCAGACCGCCACCACGTGGCACGGACTCGCGGCCGATGCGCTGATCGGCATGCCGTTGAGCGAGCTGATGACGCAAGACGACTATCGATACGCCGAGCCCTACATCCGCGCCGCGCTCAAGGGCGAGGCCGTGCAGTACGAGCGCGAGATGACTTATCAGGAAGGCGCGCTGCGCTGGGTGCTGTTGCGCTATGTCCCGAGGCGCGACGAAGCCGGCGTCGTCACCGGCTTCTATACGGCCGCGACCGACATCCAGTCGCGCAAGAAGCAGGAGATCGCCTTGCAGCAGGCCAACAGCCTGCTGACGGCCCACTTCGAGAACACGCCGCTGGCGTCGTTCACGCTCGACGGCAACGGGCGCGTGACGCGCTGGTCGTCGCAGGCCGAGGCGTTGTTCGGGTGGCGACGCGACGAAGTGTTCGAGCGGCCGTTTGCCGAACTCGGCCTGATCGATCCCGAGCTGCGGGTCGATTTTCTCCCCGACGAGAACGATCCGAACACGGTAGTGGGCAATACCCGCCTGCACGTCATCGAGACGCGCCGGCGCGACGGTTCGGGCGTGACGTGCGAGTGGCATATCGCGGCCATGCGCGACGCGACCGGCCGCATCACCTCGTCGCTCGCGCTGATCCAGGACGTCTCGCAAAGAGTCGAGGCCGAACGCCGCCTGACCGAGATCGCGCAGCGCGACACCCTCACGCGCCTGCTCAACCGCAACGCGCTCGAGCCCACCTTGCGCGCCTTCATCGAACGCGCGCGCCAGACCAACACCGGCGTCGCGGTGCTGTTCCTCGATCTCGATCACTTCAAGAATATCAACGACACGCTCGGCCATCGGGTCGGCGACCTGATGCTGGTGGAGATCGCGGCGATCCTGCGGCATTGCGTACGCGCCGAAGACGAAGTTGCGCGCATCGGCGGCGACGAGTTCATGGTCGTGATCGGCCACGCGCGACCCAAGGCGATCGCGCACGAAACCGCCCAGCGCATCATCGCCGCGCTCGGCACGCCGATCCGCGTCGAGAACCAGCGGCTTTCGGTTGCGGCCTCGATCGGCATCGCGGTCTATCCCGATCACGGCCGCGCACCCGAATCGCTGGTGAGGAGCGCCGACCTCGCGATGTACCGGGCCAAGGAGAACGGCAAGAACCGCTTCGAATTCTTCTCGGCGATGCTGGCTCAGCGCAGCGAACGCCGCGGCGCCGTCAAGGGCGCGCTCAAGCTCGCACTGCACCGCGACGCGCTGCGTCTCTACTTCCAGCCGCGCGTACGCATCGCCGACAACCGGATCGTCGGGGCCGAAGCGCTGCTGCGCTGGACCGACCCGCGGCTGGGCGTGGTGTCGCCCAAGGAGTTCATCGGCATCGCCGAGGAGTCGGGGCTGATCCACGAGCTCGGTCTGTACGTGTTCCGCAAGGCCTGCCGCCAATTGCGCGAGTGGCAGGAACGCGGCGTTGCCCTCGGCGTGCTGTCGATCAACTTCTCCGCGCACCAGTTGCTGGTGGCGACCTTCATCGACGAAGTCGATCGCGTGATCGAGGAGACCGGCGTCGATCCGCGCTTCATCGAAGTCGAGATCACCGAGACAAGCATGCTGTTCGACCTCGGCGTGACCCGCAACGTCATCGCCGATCTCAAGCATCGCGGCATGCGCATCGCAATCGACGACTTCGGCACCGGCTTCTCGAGCCTGTCGCACCTGCAGCAGCTCGACGTCGACACGCTCAAGATCGACCAGAGCTTCATCCGCGACATGCTCGACGACGCGGGCGATGCGGCGATCACGACCTCGGTGATCAGTCTCGCGCGCGGGTTGAAGCTGTCGACCACCGCGGAAGGCGTGGAGAACGAGTTGCAGCTGCAGTTGCTGCGCGACTCGGGCTGCGACTATTACCAGGGCTTCCTGTTCTCGCCGGCGATCGTGGTGGAGGACATCGAGGCGCTGCTGGCTCACGAGCAGGCGATCACGCGCGACTAGCGCACCGCCAGCGCACCCCCAACGCCGCGCTGTCGTACCTGCTCGAAGAAGCAGATCGCAGCCGATGCCGCAACATTGAGCGACTCGATCTTCCCGGGTTGGGGGATAGCGAGCGCGAGCGCGTCGCGCATCAATTCGGGATCGAGACCTCGACCTTCGTGGCCGAACATCCACGCGACGTGGCCGCTGAGATCGGCGTCGTAGATCGACTGGGTCGCCGACGGACTGGTTGCAACGCGCGGGATCGAGGCCCGCGCAGCGAGCGCTTGCAAGTCGCAGTCTTCATGGATGCGCAAATGGAAGTGCGCGCCCATCCCGGCGCGCAGCACCTTGGGCGACCACGCGCTCGCGCATCCGCGCGACGCAAAGATGGTGGCTATATCCGCGGCTGCTGCGCTGCGCAGGATCGATCCGACATTGCCGGGGTCCTGAATGCGGTCGAGCATCACGCACCCATGATCGATGCGAGCGGGCGACTCCGGTTGCGGCACATCGATCACGAACAGCACCGACACGCCCTGCTCGAGCTGGCTCAGGTTTGCGAACAGCGCGTCGTCCAGCAGGATGAGATGCGACGCCGGGACACGCTCGCCGAGGGCGTTGAGAAGCGTCGCGACCTCCGCGTGATGCAGCGACGATTGCCCGATGACGCAGTAGCGCGGCAGGGCTCCGCTCTCCAGGAAGGCTTCGCAGAGATGTACGCCTTCGAGCACCGCGAGCCCTTCGTCGCGCCGCGCCGACGTGTCGCGCGTCAGTTGACGCAGCGTCTTGAAGTGCGCGTTGTCGCGCGACGCGATCGTCCTCAGTCTTCACTCCACGCGGACTCGGGCTGAAGCAGCGTCGGCACCGCCATACCGCGCGCTTCGAGCAGCACGCGTACCGGCGCGAACGTGCGCCTGTGGATGATCGACGGACCGTGCAGCATCAGCGATGCGAGGTGTTGCGGCGTTCCATAGCCGACGTGCCGGTCGAAGCCATATTGCGGATGTTCGCGATGCAGCGCGTGCATCAGCGCGTCGCGCGAGGTCTTGGCGAGGATCGATGCCGCCGAGATCGCGGCGACCTTGGCGTCGCCCTGCACGATCGCATCGCAGGTGACGTTCAGGCGTGGCAGGCAATTGCCATCGACCAGCACATGCTCGGGCTGCATCGCCAGCGCTTCGACCGCGCGTTGCATCGCCAAGAGGCTCGCCTGCAGGATGTTGATGCGATCGATCTCCTCGACCGACGCGGACGCCACGGCCCATGCGAGCGCGCGCTCGCGGATGCGCAACGCGAGCCGCTCGCGTTCTTCTGCCGTGAGCTGTTTCGAATCGCGCAAGCCACGGATAGGTCGCGTCGGGTCGAGGATCACGGCGGCCGCGTATACGGGCCCCGCGAGCGGCCCGCGGCCGGCCTCGTCGACGCCGCAGACGCGGGTGGCGGTGGTGAAGAAGCGCAGCGAAAGAGAGCGGGTGCGAACCATGTGCTTCACGTGCGGCCTGGTAGGAGAGCCCTGGATCTTTCGAGCAGTTTGACGATCACTGCTGCCGCGCGTTCACCGGTATTGCAACGGAGGTTTTCGTGCATTTCCGTGAAGCGTTGTTCGAGTCGAGTGCGATTGTGATCGTCCGAGAGCTGGTGGTCGAGCGCATGCGCGAGCGCCTCGGGAGTCGCGGCTTCCTGCAGGAACTCGGGCACCAGCATCTCGCGTGCGAGGATGTTCGGCAAGCCGACCCACGGCAGATAACCCATGCGACGCATGATCATCGCCGACGCTCCGGCCATCTGGTACGCGATCACCATCGGGCGCTTGAACAGCGCGGTCTCGAGCGTCGCGGTGCCGCTCGCCACCAGCACCGCGTCGGCCGCGGTGAGTGCCTCGTGCGAATGGCCGTCGAATATTCGCAGCGGAAGTGCCTCAGGGTCCCCGGCACGAATCGCCTCGAACGAGCGACGCGCTTCCGCGCTCGCCATCGGCACGATGAACTGCACGTCGGGATGACGTTGATGCAGCAACACGGCGGCATCGACGAAGGTCCGGGCCATGTAGTGCACTTCGGACAGGCGACTGCCCGGCAGGAGCGCGACGATACGGGCATCAGGCGAGAGGCCGAGCCCAATGCGTGCGGCCGCGCGATCGGGCGCTAGCGGGATCACGTCGGCCAGCGGATGCCCCACATAGGTGGCCGCGATCCCCGCGTCGCGATAGATCGCTTCCTCGAAAGGAAACAGCACCAGGATGTGATCGACCGCGCACCTGATCTTCTCGATGCGCTTGCCGCGCCACGCCCAGATCGAGGGCCCGATGAAATGCACCACCGGCCTGCCCTGCCCGCGCCACGCCTCGCGCAGCGCGAGCTCGAGATCGAGATTGAAGTCGGGCGCGTCGATGCCGATGAAGGCCGCCGGCGGTTGGTCCAGCAAGCGGCGCTTCAGGGTCTTGCGAATGCCGGCGATCTCGAAGTAGTGACGCAGCACTTCGACGTAGCCGCGCACCGCGAGCTTGTCGATCGTCCAGTCGTTGCGAAAACCCTGCTCGGCCATGCGCGGGCCGCCGATGCCGTAGGGCGCGAGTTGCGGCACACGCTCTTTCAATGCGGACAGCAGAAGACCCGCGAGCAGATCGCCGGATGCTTCACCGGCAACCATCGCAACCGGAACGCTCATCGCGGGCGCGGCTGCGATCAGCGGACGATGCCGCGCGACGCCGAACCGAGAAAGCTGTTCAGGGTGCGCAGCGCATCGGCCGAGACGGCTTCGTTGGCGGCCTGCGCATCGATTGCGGCACGCGCCTCGACGAGCGTGAGGCCGCTTCGGTATAAGTTCTTGTACGCCTGACGCAGCGATGCGATCACCGGCGCATCGAAGCCGCGGCGCTTGAGGCCTTCAACGTTGATGCCGTGCGGCGTGGCCGGATCACCGCTGACCATCGTGAACGGCGGCACGTCCTGTCGCAGCATCGTGCCGATGCCGGTGATGGCGTGCGCGCCGATGCGCACGAACTGATGGACGCCGGTATCGCCGCCGAGTATTGCCCAGTCGCCGACCTCGACATGGCCAGCGAGCTGCGCCTTGTTGGCGAAGATGGTGTGGTCGCCCACCTGGCAGTCGTGCGCGAGATGCACGTAGGCCATTACCCAGTTGTCGTTGCCCAGGCGTGTCACCCCGCCGCCCTGTTCGGTGCCGATGTTGAAGGTGCAGAACTCGCGGATCAGGTTGTCGTCGCCGATCTCGAGACGCGTCGCTTCGCCCGCGTACTTCTTGTCTTGGGGGTCGCCGCCGATCGCGTTGAACGAGGCGATGAGATTGCGCGCGCCGATGCGGGTGTGGCCAACGACGACGACGTGCGCCGCAATGCGCGTGCCGGCGCCGATCGCGACGTGCGGGCCGATCACGCTGAAGGCGCCGACCTCGACATCGTCGGCGAGCTGCGCGCGCGGATCGACCAGCGCGGTCGGATGAATGCGGGCCATCAGCTGCGGCCTAGGCTTCTTCGCCGACCATCTTGTAGGCGCACATCAACTCGGCCTCGGCGGCGACGCCGCCATCGACGCGGGCAGTCGCCGCGTACTTCCACATGCCGCGCATCGAGCGCGTCAGAGACACCTCGAGCATCAGTTGATCGCCCGGAAGCACCGGCTTCTTGAAGCGCGCACGGTCGATGCCGACGAAGTAGTACATCGACTTGTCGTTGGGTCGGGTGCCCATCGTGACGAACGACAGGATCGCAGCGGCCTGCGCGAGCGCCTCGATCACCAGCACGCCCGGCATCACCGGGCTGTGCGGATAGTGGCCGGGGAAGAACGGCTCGTTGATGGTGACGTTCTTCAACGCCTTGATGGATTTGCCCGCCTCGCACTCGAGCACCCGGTCGACCAGCAGCATCGGAAAGCGATGCGGCAGATGTTCGAGGACTTCATGGATATCGAGAGACGTCATGCGGGGCTTTCGGGCTCTGATGGCTTTTGCGTTCTGCCTGCTGCGGCTTCGAGCAGGCGCACACGGTCGCGCAAGGTATCGAGGCGCTTCAATACCGCAGCGCTTTTTTCGAATGCCGCGTGCTCGGACATCGGATAGTAGCCGGTGTACTGGCCGACCTTGGCGATCGAGCGGCTCACGAAGGTCTGCGTCGAGATCACGACGTCGTCGGCGATCGTCACGTGACCCATGATGCGCGCCGCGCCGCCGATCATGCAGCGGCGCCCGATGATCGCGCTGCCGGCCACGCCGACGAAGGCGGCCATGATGGTGTCCTCGCCGATCTGCACGTTGTGTCCGATCTGGATCTGGTTGTCGAGCTTGACGCCGTTGGCGATGCGCGTGTCGTTCAACGCGCCGCGATCGATGGTGGTGTTCGCGCCGATCTCGACATCGTCGCCGATCGTCACGCCGCCGACCTGCGGAATCTTCACCCAGTGCGAACCGTCCTTTGCGAAACCGAACCCGTCGGCGCCGATCACCGCGCCCGAGTGGACGATGGAGCGCGCGCCGATCGCGCAGCGCGGATAGACGACGGCCTTCGGGTGGATCAGCGTGTCGTCGCCGATCGTGCATTCGTCTCCGATGATGGCGCCTGCACCGATGCGGACCCGCGCTGCGATCATCACATTCGCGCCGATCACCGCATGCGGCCCGACCCACGCGCTCGCGGCGATCTGCGCGCTCGCGTCCACCGTCGCACGCGCATCGACGCCGGAGGCCGACGCGGGACGATTGGCCGCTTCGATGAATTGCGCGATGCGCGCGAAATGGAGGTAGGGATCGCGGCAGGTCCAGAGTCGATCGGCCTGCGAGAGGAGAAGCTCGGCATCCGCCTCGGTCACCAGCACCGCGGCTGCAGACGACGATGCGATCGCCGCGCGATAGCGGGCGGCCGTCACGAACGCGAGATGTTCGGGCGTCGCGTCTTCGAGCGCGGCAAAGCCGACCACGCTGCGCTCGAGATCGCCACCGCATGCGCCGCCGAAGCGTTCGACCAATTCTCTCAGCGTGAATCGTGCGGCCATTGCTTCACGCGAACGAAGTCGGACCCCGAAGGCGCTCGCTTGCGTCCTTGATTACTTGGTCGCGTTGAGCGCCTTCAACACCTTCTCGGTGATGTCGATGCGCGGATTCACGTAGACCGCGTCCTGGAACACGATGTCGTACTTGTCGCCTTCGGCGATCTGACGGATCACCTTGTTGGCGCGCTCGACGACGCTCGCCAGCTCTTCGTTCTTGCGCTGGTTGATGTCTTCGTTGAACTCGCGCTGACGACGCTGAAAGTCCTTGTCGAGGTCGGCCAACTCGCGCTGCCGACGCGACCGGTCGCTCTCCGAAAGAACCGGAGAGTCCTTGTCGAACTTGTCGGCCGAGGCCTTCAGGCGATTGCCGGCATCCTGAAGATCCTTCTGGCGCTTGGAGAACTCGGCTTCGAGCTTGGACTGTGCGGACTTGGCCGGTACCGAATCGCGCAGGATGCGATCGAGGCTGACGAAACCGATCTTGGAGCTTTCCTGTGCAGCGGCGGGTTGCATCGCGACGACGAAGGCGCACGCCGCGAGGGCCGGGACGAATCGCCGGGTGAATCGAATGTCCATCAATCGAATGTCCATAAAGAAAACCTTTAACTAAAAAATGATTTTGCCATGACTTCCATCGACCCGATGCACGCACTATCGTTCAGCGCTTGTTGCGAACCGTCAGAACTGGTTGCCAATGGTGAATTGAAGTCGTTGCAGCCGATCGTCCGGCTTGGTCTTGAAGGGGATCGCATACGACAGGCGCAAGGCGCCGATCGGTGAGAGCCAGTTGATGCCGAAACCGGCCGAGTACCGCAGCCCGCTCGCGTTGATGCGCTGGTTTTCGCCGTAGACCGCGCCGGTGTCGAAGAACGTGAAGCCGCGGAATGCCCGGTCCTTGCCGGTTCCAGGCAAGGGGAAGAGCAATTCGACATTGCCGTTGAAGCGCTTCGCGCCGCCGATCGGGTCGCCATTGACATCTCGCGGCCCGAGCGAGCTCGTCTCGAACCCACGCACCGAACCGATACCGCCGGCATAGAAATTCTTGAACACCGGCAGCGGACGACCGCCGAAGCCGTGACCGTAATCGATCTCTCCGTTGAACGAGAGCGTGTAGCTCGGCGTGATCGGGTAGTAGTAGGTGTGCTGGTAACTCGCGCGGTAGTAACGGAGCTGGCCGGTCGGCAATGTGGTTTCGAGCGTGGCGCGCTGATAGCGACCCTTGGTTGCCGTGATGGCGCTGTCACGGCTGTCGCGCTGCCATCCGACGGTGGCGGTGACGGCGTTGGTCGACGGGCCGAACTGCGCGACGTAATTGATATACACCAGCGGGCTGGTAGCAGTCAGGTCGATGCGCGTGTGCTCGTAGCGCGTGCCGAAGAACACCGTGTCGTATTCGGTGAACGGCACGCCGAAGGTCAGGCCCGCACCGGCGGTGCGAAGCGAGAAATCGCCGAGGCTGATGGTCGAAGGATTGGTGGTGCGATAGAAGACATCGACCGTGCGCGACACGCCGTTGTCGGTGAAATAGGGATTGGTGGTCGACAGCGCGGCGGTGCGATTCAGGCGGCTGGTGTCCAGGCGCAGCGACACGTTCTGGCCGCTTCCGAAGAGGTTGTCCTGCTGCACCGAGGTGGTGAGGATGACCTTGTCGGCCTGCGAGAAACCCGCGCCTACGTTGAAGCTGCCGGTTGGTTTTTCGGTCACGGCGACGTTCACATCGACCTGGTCGTTGGTGCCCGAGACCTGCGGTGTCTCGACGTTGACTTCCTTGAAGTAGGCCAGGCGCTCGAGGCGTTCCTTGGACAGCTTGATCGCATCGACGTCGTACCAGCCGCCCTCGGCCTGACGCATCTCGCGGCGCACGACTTCGTCGCGCGTCTTGGTGTTGCCGTTGACGTTGATGCGCCGCACGTACACGCGGCGGCCCGGATCGACGAAGATCGTGAAGGCGACCGTGTGCGCCTCGCGATTCAGTTCGGGTGCGGCGTTGGCGTTCGCGAACGCATAGCCCAACGCGCCCAGCCGGTCCTGGATCGCCTTGGTGGACTCGGTCAGCTTCTCGCCCGAATAGGTCTCGCCGGCCTTGAGCTTGACGAGCTTCTTCAACTCTTCTTCGGTGACCAGGGCTTCGCCTGCGATTTTCACATCCGAGACGGTGTACTTCTCGCCTTCGGTGATGTTGACCGTGATGTAGATGTCCTTCTTGTCCGGCGTGATCGAAACCTGCGTCGATTCGACGTTGAATTCGAGGTAGCCGCGGTTGAGGTAATACGAGCGCAGCGACTCGAGGTCGCCGTTGAGTTTCTGTTTGGAATACTGGTCGCTCTTGGTGTACCAGGTGAACCAGCCGGGCGTGGTCAGCGCCAGTTCCTTGATCAGGGCCTTTTCTGTAAACGCCTTGTTGCCCACGATGTGGATCTGCTTGATGGTCGCGACGTCGCCTTCGTCGATGTTGAACGTGATGTTGACGCGATTGCGCTCCAGCGGCGTGACGGTGGTGGTCACCTGCGCGCCATACTTGCCGCGCGTCAGGTACTGGCGCTTCAACTCCTGCTCCGAGCGATCGAGTATCGACTTGTCGAAGATGGCCGTCTCGGAAAGACCGATGTCCTTCAGCGCCTTCTTCAAGACGTCCTTGTCGAACTCCTTCAAGCCAGTGAATTCGATGCTCGCGATCGCGGGCCGCTCGTCGACCACCACCACCAGCACATCCTTGTCCAGGTCGATGCGCACGTCCTTGAAGAAGCCGGTCGCATAGAGCGCCTTCAAGGCCGCGGTGGCCTTCTCGTCGGTGAAGGTCTCGCCGACCTTGACGGGCAAGTAACTGAATACCGTACCCGCATCGGTACGCTGTATGCCTTCGACGCGAATGTCGCGCACCACGAAAGGCTCGAACGCATGGGCGGCATGCGCCGATAGTGCTCCGATCAGCGCGGCCGCGATCGTCAAGGGACGCAGGTGTTGCAAGCGCGAAAAACGCGGAAACTGCGAAGGATGCGACAAAGGGGATTTCGTCATCAAGAGATGCGTGGGGCCGAAGATGGGGGAAGGGACCGACTTGCGCGTGAGCACCGCGCGGCGCGACGGACAACATCGCAGCGTCTTCCGGTCACGACAGCAAGCGCACGACGTCGTTGAACAGTGCTACGACCATCAAGCCCGCGAGGAGGAACATGCCTGCCCGCTGACTCCATTCGAGAAACCTTTCGGATGGCGGGCGCCCCCTGACAATTTCGGCGAAATAATACAGCAAATGCCCTCCATCGAGCATCGGGACCGGTAACAGATTCATCACGCCGAGGCTGATGCTGATGAAGGCCAGGAAACTGATGAAAGCCAACGGACCGAGCCGCGCGGACTGGCCCGCGTAATCGGCGATCGTCACTGGCCCGCTGATGTTCTTGAGCGAGATCTCGCCCGACAACATCTTACCGATCATGCGGATCGAGAACACGCACAGGTCCCAGGTCTGCGAAACGCCGTGCCCGATCGCCGCGATCGGTCCGTAGCGAACCAGCACGGTCTGGATTTGCGCACCCAATTGCACGCCAATGCGACCCGATGTCTGGCTCGACCCTACGGCGCTAGGCGCAGTGTTCGAAGCAGCGCCCAACGTCGGGTTCGGCCCTGCGCCCGCAACGGCGACAGGCGTGACCGTCGTGGTGAGCATCGCCTTGTTGCGCTCGACCACGAATTGCAGCCCCTTGCCGGCTGACGCGCCGACGATGCGTTGAAGCGCGTCGACGTCGTCGATCGCCTTGCCGTCTATAGCCACGATGCGGTCGCCGCGCCTCAAGCCCGCGACCGCCGCGGGACCATGGGCATCGGCGATGTCGCGGATCGTCGGCTTGGGTCGCAAGAGCCCGAGGCCGAGCTTCTGCATGAAGTCGCTTTCGAAGTCCTTGGTCTCCAGGCCCGCGAGGTCCAGCGTCACGCTGCGACCGGCTTCGGTCGGCCGATCGACACGCCTGACCTGCAGTGCGACCGATTCGTGATCGACTCCGCTCTTCAACAGGTGCCAACGCAGATCGACGATCGAGCGGATCGCCGCACCGTCGATGCCGGTCACTTCGAACGGCGCGTCGATACCGGCCCGTGCCAGCGCGCTGCCCGTGCCTGGTGCTGCGAACACCGCGCGCGGCTCGTCGACGCCGACCATGTTGATGCCCGCGTACAGCAGCACGGCGAGCATCAGGTTCGCGAGCGGCCCTGCGGCGACGATGGCGATGCGCTTGGCGACCGGCTGGCGATTGAACGCGCGCGGCAAGTCGCTCTCGGCAATCGCGCCCTGGGTTTCGCGCTCGTCAAGCATCGCAACATAACCGCCGAAGGGAATGGCCGAAAGCACCCACTCGGTCTGGTCGCGCCCGCGCACCCACTTCAACAAGGGACGCCCGAAGCCCACCGAGAAGCGCAGCACCTTCACGCCGCATAGCCGCGCGACTACGTAGTGGCCGAGTTCGTGAAACACGATCAGCGGTCCGAGCGCTGCAAAGAATGCGGCGATGGTCCAGACGAAATTCATCGATTCGTTCCCAGTCCTGGTGAGTTGCCGGCCACGCTCTTGCGGCCCACGAGATCGCGTGCCATCGTGCGTGCCCTAGCGTCGATCTCGAAGACGCTTTCGAGCGATTGCATCGCTTGCGATGGCAGCGCGCTCAATACCCCATCGACAACCGCGGCGATCTCGGTAAAGCGGATGCGCTGATCGAGAAACGCCTCAACCGCGATTTCGTTGGCCGCGTTGAGGATGGCCGGCGCGCTTCCCCCAGAGGCAAGTGCATGGTATGCGAGATCGATGCACGGAAAACGAGTGAGATCGGGCTTCTCGAAGTCGAGCCGCGCGATCGTGGTCAGGTCGAGCGAGCGCACACCCGATGCGATGCGCTCGGGCCACGCGAGCGCGTGCGCGATCGGCGTGCGCATGTCGGGGTTGCCCATTTGCGCGAGTACCGAGCCATCGACATATTCGACCATCGAATGCACCACGCTTTGCGGATGGATCACGATGGCGATGCGGTCGGGCGAGAGGCCGAAGAGCCAGCGCGCCTCGATCACTTCGAGCCCCTTGTTCATCATCGTCGCCGAGTCCACCGAGATCTTGCGTCCCATCGCCCAGTTCGGATGGGCACAGGCCTGGTCCGGCGTGACGCCTGCCATCTGTTCGAGCGGCATGGTGCGAAACGGTCCGCCCGATGCGGTCAGCACGATGCGCGCGATGCCACGATGCTCGTGCCCATCGTGGGTGGCCATCGGCAGGCATTGAAAGATCGCGTTGTGTTCGCTGTCGATCGGCAACAGCGTGGCGCCGGCGGCGGCGATCGCGTCGATGAACAAGGGGCCGGCCATCACCAGCGCCTCCTTGTTGGCGAGCAGCACGCGCCGACCGGCACGCGCGGCCGCCATCGCGGCCGGCAAGCCCGCCGCGCCCACGATCGCCGCCATCACGACATCGGCTTCGCGCGCGACTTCGCACAAGGCTTCCGGGCCGTGGTCGATCTGGATGGCGCGATGGCCGCTCCCCTTCAACGCATCGTCGAGAATTTTCGCATCGTCGGCGTTGGCGACGACCGCACGCGTCGGCCCGCATTGCCTGCATTGCTCGGCCAGCTCAGCGATGCGCGTGTGACCCGTCAATGCGTGAACGCGATAGCGGTCGGGGTGGCGCGCGACGACGTCGAGCGTGCTCACGCCTATCGAGCCGGTCGAGCCCAGGATCGTGATCGATCGGATGCCGGTCGATGGAAGGCCGCGGGGATCGCGTTCAGGATCTCGCTCGCGGTCGCGCTTTGATTCGATCAGCGCGTTCATGTCGTCACGCGACCAGGCTGATCAACACGGCGACCGGCACGATGGGAAGCAAGGCATCGACGCGATCGAAGACGCCGCCGTGCCCCGGCAACGAACGACCGCTGTCCTTCACGCCGTGCTGACGCTTCAATTGCGACTCGAACAAGTCGCCGACGACGCTCAGGACAACCAGTAGCAGCGTCACGGCAATCACCGCCAGCGATGGCCAGCGCTGCCCGAGCACGGCGAAGAAGCTCTCCGACAACTGCGGAAGTTCGAGCGCGATCACGGCAAGCACCGTCGCCGCGATCGCACCGCCGATCGCGCCCGCCCAGGTCTTGCCGGGACTGATCGCGGGGGCAAGCTTCCTCTTGCCGAACGCGCGGCCGGCGAAATACGCGGCGATGTCGGCAGCCCAGACGATCGCGAGGATCGAGACCAGGAACACCAGCCCGCTCCGATATGCGGCGACCAGCGCGAACCAGCAGGCGGCAGGCAACAACAGCGCGAGCCCGGCATAAGGCAGTCGCCAGCGATCGGACGACGGGAATCCGCCCGAGATGAACAGACCGATTGCAAGCGCGACCCAGATCGCTGCGGTTGCGATCCACACGATCATCGCGACGCGTGCTGCATAGGCGCTTGCATCGATCAGGAAAAGCACGAACATCATCAGCCCCGCAGTGACGATGGTGGTGGTTCGTGACAGTCCGAGCAGCGACAACCATTCGGCGATCACCGCGCCGACCAGCAGCAACGCGAACCAGGGGAAGCCCCAAGGCCGCGCGACGGTCAGGACCAGTGCGAGCAACCCCAGCAACACCAGGGCCGTGATGATGCGTTGCTTCAGCATGCTCGGCGCATTGATCGGCTGAATGATCGGCGGCGATTCGTCGCGCGGATTTTCACGCGCTTGCTCGTGCGCTTGTTCACGCGCTCAACTGGTCGCTGGTGCGCCCGAAGCGTCGTTCGCGCGTGCGGTACGAAGCGATGGCCAGGTCGAGCTCCTTCGCGTCGAAGTTGGGCCAGTAGACGTCGGTGAAATAAAGCTCGGTATAGGCGAGTTGCCAGAGAAGAAAATTGCTGATGCGCTGTTCGCCGCCGGTTCGTATGAACAGATCCGGTTCGGGCAGGTCGTGCATCGCGAGATGGGGCGCGAAGTTTTCTTCGTCGATTCGCGAAGGGTCACCGGCGAGTTCCGGCCGGGCTAGAAGCAGCTTGCGAATCGCCATCAGGATGTCGGCTCGGCCGCCGTAGTTCGCCGCAATCGTCAGCGTGAGCTTGTCGTTGTCGAGAGTTTTCTGTCGCGCAGATTCGATCAACTCGCGCAGGCGCGGCTCGAAGCGATCGAGGTCGCCGATCACGCACAGCCGGATGCCGTTCGCATGCAGGCGCGCGACCTGTCGTTCGAGCGTGCCGATGAACAGGCGCATCAGCAGTGACACTTCGTCGGCCGGACGCCGCCAGTTCTCGGAACTGAATGCAAACAGCGTCAGGTGCGTGATGCCGCGCACGATGCAGGCCTCGACGATCTCTTCGACCCGATCGACGCCCTTCGAATGCCCGGCCGCGCGCGGCAGATGCCGCGAGGTCGCCCAGCGGCCGTTGCCGTCCATGATGATGGCCACGTGGCGCGGAACGTCACCGGTGACCGGTATGGTCTGCGTGGAGCTGGCGCGCTGTTTCATTGCGAGGGAGCGATTTGGGAGCAATGCGGGTGAGCAATTCGGCGCGAGCTCAAACCGTCATGATCTCCGCTTCCTTCTGCGCGACCATCTTGTCGATCTCGGCGATGCTGCGATCGGTCAGTTTCTGCACGTCGTCCTGCGCACGACGCTCGTCGTCCTCGGAAAGCTCCTTGGCCTTGAGGGTTTCCTTCAATTGATTGTTGGCGTCGCGGCGCAGGTTGCGGATCGCGATCTTGGCATCCTCGCCCTCGCTCTTGACGACCTTGGTGAGTTCACGACGACGCTCTTCGGTGAGCGCGGGCATCGGCACACGGATCATGTCGCCGCTGGTCGCGGGATTGAGCCCCAGATCGGCCTCGCGTATCGCCTTCTCCACCACTTGCACCATCTTCTTTTCCCAAGGCTGCACGCCGATGGTCCGTGAATCAACCAGCGTCACGTTCGCGACCTGGCTCAATGCAGTGGGCGAGCCGTAATAGTCGACGTGAATGTGATCGAGCAAGCCGGTATGGGCGCGCCCCGTGCGAACCTTGGCCAGGTCGGTCTTCAAGGTCTCGAGTGACTTCTGCATCTTCTGCTCGACGTTGTTCTTGATGTCGGCAATCGCCATGAGCATTTCCTGTGCGTTTTTGTTTCGTTTTCGTTGTCAGCTAAACGTGAACCAGCGTTCCCTCGTCGGCGCCTTCGCATACGCGCATCAACGCGCCCGGCTTGACGATCGAGAACACCTTGATCGGCAGCTTCTGATCGCGGCACAGCGCGAACGCGGTTGCATCCATCACCTGCAGATGCCTGCCGATCGCCTCGTCGAAGCTGATGGTCGCGTACCGCGTCGCGGTCTTGTCCTTGTTGGGATCGGCGCTGTAGACCCCATCGACCTTGGTCGCCTTCAACACGATCTCGGCGCCGATCTCGGCGCCCCGCAAGGCAGCGGCAGTATCGGTCGTGAAGAACGGGTTGCCGGTGCCGGCCGCGAAGATCACCACCCTGCCTTCTTCCAGGTGGCGCATCGCCTTGGGTCGGATATAGGGTTCGACCACCTGATCCATCCGCAGCGCCGAGAGCACGCGCGCCGAGACGCCTGCCCGCATCAACGCGTCCTGCAATGCGAGCGCGTTCATCATCGTCGCGAGCATGCCCATGTAATCGGCGGTTGCCCGATCCATTCCGGTAGCGCCGAGCGCGACCCCGCGAAAGATGTTGCCGCCGCCGATCACGATCGCCAGTTCGACGCCGCACTTCACGACCTCCGCGATATCGGCCACCATCTTCTCGATGGTCGAGCGATTGATGCCGAACGAATCGTCACCCATCAAAGCCTCGCCAGAGAGCTTCAGCAACACCCGCTTGTAGGCCAATGCCATCTCGCGTCATTCCTCAGTGTTCGCGTGCTTGTTCGCATCGCCACTCACGTGGCCGCCGGCCTCGCGCAAAGGCCGCATTATCGTTGATTTCACCAGCACGACTACTTGTGCGCCGCTGCAACCTGTGCCGCAACTTCGGCAGCGAAATCGTCGCTACGCTTCTCGATGCCTTCGCCCACCACATAGAGCGCGAAGTGCAACACGCGCGCGCCCTTGGTCTTCAACATCTTCTCGACGGTCTCGTCGGGATTCTTCACGAACGGTTGGCCGAGCAGCGCGACCTCGGCCAGGTATTTCGCGACGCGACCTTCGACCATCTTTGCGACGATGTCGGCGGACTTTCCCGACTCCGCAGCCTGCGCCGTGAAGACCTTGCGCTCGGTCTCGATCTTGTCGGCCGGGACGTCGTCCCTCGACACGGTCAAGGGCTTGCTGGCCGCGATGTGCATCGCGAGATCCTTGCCGACCTGGTCGTCGGCCGCGTCGTACTCGACCAGCACGCCGATCCGCGTGCCGTGGATGTAGCTGGCCAGCTTCGCTTCGGTTTCGTAGCGCACGAAGCGCCGGATCGCGAGGTTCTCGCCGATCTTGCCCACCAGCGCAGCGCGCGTTTCTTCCACCGTCTTGCCTTCGATCGGCAGGCCGAGCAGCGCATCGATCGATGCGGGATCCTGGCGAACGATGGAAGTCGCTACGTTCTTCGTGAACAGCAGGAAGTCCTCGTTCTTCGCGACGAAGTCGGTCTCGCAATTGATTTCGACGAGTGCGCCGACCTTGCCTTCGATCACGATGGCGACGATGCCTTCGGCAGTCACGCGGCTGGCAGCCTTGCTCGCCTTGTTGCCGAGCTTGACGCGCAGCAGTTCCTCGGCCTTGTCCATGTCGCCCGCGGCTTCGGACAACGCCTTCTTGCATTCCATCATCGGCGCATCGGTCTTTTCACGAAGCGTCTTGACCATGCCTGCGGTGATTTCCGCCATGTGTTTCTCCTTGCTGAATTCGGGATAAAAAAAGGGGCGTCGCAATACGACACCCCCCGCGCCCTACCGTGTGTTGATCACGACGGGCGCCCGCTTTACAGCGTCACGTCACGGCTTGGCGTCACAGCGTCGCGTTACGCCTCGGCGTTGACTTCGACGAACTCTTCGCCGTTCTCCGGCGCTTCCACGATGTCGTGAAGCGCGTTGTTGCGACCTTCGAGAATCGCGTCGGCGACGCCACGCGCATAGAGACGGATCGCCTTGCTCGAGTCGTCGTTGCCGGGGATCACGTAGGCGATGCCGTCGGGAGAGTGGTTGGTATCGACCACGCCGATGACGGGGATGCCGAGCTTGGTCGCTTCGGTGACCGCACCCTTGTGATAGCCGACGTCGATGACGAAGATCGCATCGGGAACGCCGTTCATGTCCTTGATGCCGCCGATCGACTTCTGCAGTTTCTCCATCTCGCGCGAAAACGTCAGCGCTTCCTTCTTGCTCATGCGCTCCTGGCCACCGTCGGCCACGGTCGCTTCCATGTCCTTGAGGCGCTTGATCGATGCCTTGACGGTCTTGAAGTTGGTCAGCATGCCGCCCAGCCAGCGCTGGTCGACGTATGGCACGTTGGCGCGCTTGGCTTCTTCGGCGATGATTTCGCGGGCCTGGCGCTTGGTGCCCACGAAGAGGATCGTGCCGCGGTTGGCGGCAAGCTTCTTCGCGTACTTGACGGCGTCGTTGTAGTTCGAGAGCGTCTTCTCGAGGTTGACGATATGGATCCGATTGCGATGGCCGAAAATGAACGGCGCCATCTTGGGATTCCAGAAGCGGGTCTGGTGTCCGAAATGGACGCCCGCCTCGAGCATTTCACGCATGGTCGTTGACATATGTTTCCTAAGGGTTGGGTCTTGAGCAGGCGCTGTACCGAATTTGAGGAAAATCGGCACCCTTGGTACGCAAGCTCGCGATTGCAAAGATTGAAATGAGGTTGAAACTGATTCGTGTCGATGCGGTCGGCTCGATAACCCGGGCGACGGCTTCTGGCAAGCCCGCTATTATAGCGGTTTCGTCGAAACGCTCCACCATAGCCCTTTGCCCCGTCCATGAGTTCGCTTCCCCGCCCCGCAACGACCGCCATCATCAAGACCGCCGCCGACATAGGGCGGATGCGCGTGGCCGGCCGCCTCGGGTCGGAGGTGCTCGACTACATCACGCCCTTCGTCAAGCCTGGCGTGACCACTGCGGAACTCGACCGGCTCTGCCACGACTACATGGTCGATGTGCAAAAGACGATTCCTGCGCCGCTCAATTACGCGCCGCCGGGTTATCGCCCGTATCCGAAGTCGGTGTGCGCGTCGGTCAATCATCAGGTGTGCCACGGCATCCCGGGCGACAAGCCGCTCAAGAACGGCGACATCCTCAACATCGACGTGACCGTCATCAAGGACGGCTATCACGGCGACACGAGCCGCATGTTCCTGGTCGGCGAGACCTCGATACAGGCGCGTCGGCTCTGCGAGATCACCTTCGAATGCATGTGGCTGGGCATACGCGCCGTCAAGCCGGGTGCGCATCTGGGGGATGTCGGCTACGTCATCCAGCGCCATGCCGAGCGCAGCGGCTTTTCGGTGGTGCGCGAATTCTGTGGCCACGGCATCGGACAGCGTTTTCACGAAGACCCACAGGTGCTGCATTACGGGCGGCCCGGCACGCTCGAACAGCTCGTGCCCGGCATGATCTTCACGGTCGAGCCGATGATCAATGCGGGCCGCCGCGAAATCCGCGAGATGCCCGACGGCTGGACCATCGTCACCAAGGACCACAGCCTCTCGGCGCAGTGGGAACACACGGTGCTCGTGACCGATGACGGGTACGAAGTGCTGACGATGTCCGAAGGCACCCCCGCCGCGCCGGCCAGCGCACCCGACAAGTCCGCTCATATTGCGTAGATCGCAAGGCCCGCGCGATTCGGGGCTAGCGATGTCCGCCGTCATGACCGCTGTCGCCTCGCAAGACATGCCCGATACCGCTGTCGACGTGACCGCCGGATCAGGCAACAGCCAGGCATTGACTGCGGCTCGACCGGCGGGTCTCGCGGGACACACCGCGGAAGCGCTCGCGATCAAGGCCGCGTTGCAGGCCGAACGCGCTCGACTGCTCAACGACTTCGATCTCCAACCGCGTGCAGAACGCTTTCTGCGTGGCCTCGCGCATGCGCACGATGTGGCGCTGCGCGCCTGCTGGAGGATCGCGGCGATGCCGCGCTCGGCAGCCTTGCTGGCGGTCGGCGGCTACGGACGCGGCGAGCTCTTTCCGCATTCGGACGTCGACGTGCTGATGCTGCTGGCCCAGTCGCCGGACGCCGGCGAAGCGGCAAGGATCGAAAGCCTGATCGGGATGCTGTGGGATCTCGGCTTCGAAGTCGGCCACAGCGTGCGCACCGTCCCCGAGTGCCTGACCGAAGCCACGCGCGACATCACGGTCGCCACCGCGCTGATCGAGGCGCGCTTTCTCTCGGGCAATCGCGCGCTGGGGGCGTCGATGTCCGAGCAGGTCGCATCGTCGATCGAACCCCAACAGTTCTTTCGCGCCAAGATGCTCGAGCAGCAACAGCGCTACGCGAAGTTCCAGGACACGCCTTTCGCGCTCGAGCCCAACCTCAAGGAAAGCCCCGGCGGGCTGCGCGATCTGCAGATGATCCTGTGGACGGCGCGTGCCGCGCGCCTGGGCGCCTCATGGCGCGAACTCGCCAGGCGCGGCCTGGTCACGCCTGTCGAAGCCCGTCAACTGCGGCGCTGCGAGGACTTCATCCGCCTGGTGCGCATCCGCCTGCATCGCCTCGCGAAGCGTCGCGAGGATCGGCTGGTGTTCGACGTGCAGACCGCGCTGGCCGCGGAATTCGGATTCGAGCAGACGCCGATGTGCCGTCCCAGCGAAGTGTTGATGCAGCACTATTACCGGACCGCGAAGGTGGTCACGCAACTGAATGTGATCGTCCTGCAGACGATCGAAGCGGCGCTTTTTCCTGCACGCAATGTCGCACCAGTTCCCATTCACGCCCCGATCACAGCGGGCGCTGCAGGCGAAATCGTTCCCGTCGCGAACGCGAGTTTCCAGAATGCTGGCGGCCTGCTCGACATCGTCGATGAAGGCGTTTTCTTTCGCCGGCCGCCCGCCCTGCTCGAGGCCTTCCTCGTGATGCAGCAGCATTCCGAGCTCGAAGGCATGACCGCGCGCACGATGAATGCGATCTGGCATGGCCGCACGCTGATCGATGCGAAGTTCCGCCGCGAGCCGGCCAATCGCGCGCTGTTCCTCTCGATCCTGCAGCAGCCGCGCGGCATCGTGCACGAGCTGCGGCGCATGAATCAACTGTCGGTGCTCGGCCGCTACCTGCCGGTGTTCCGGCGCATCGTCGGCCAGATGCAGCACGACCTGTATCACGTCTATACGGTAGACCAGCACATCCTGATGGTGGTGCGAAATATCCGGCGCTTCACGATGCCCGAGTTCGCGCACGAATATCCGTTGTGCTCGCGCCTGATCGCGAACTTCGAGAGGCCCTGGCTGCTGTACGTGGCCTCCCTCTTCCACGATATCGCCAAGGGTCGCGGCGGCGATCATTCGACGCTCGGCATGGCCGATGTGCGGCGCTTCGCGCGCGATCACGCGCTCGAAGCGATCGACATCGAGCTGCTCGAATTCCTGGTCGAGCATCACCTGAGCATGTCGCGGGTCGCGCAGAAGGAAGACCTCTCCGACCCCGAGGTCGTCACGGCATTCGCGCGCACCGTCGGCAGCGAGCGCCGCCTGACAGCACTCTATCTGCTGACGGTCGCCGATGTGCGCGGCACCAGCCCCAAGGTCTGGAATGCCTGGAAGGGCAAGCTGCTTGAAGATCTTTATTTCCGCGCGCTGCGAGTGGTCGAGAACGCCGACGGCAGTGGCGCGCCGCCGAGCGCTCCGGCCGAATTGCAGGCCAGGCAGCAGGAGGCGCGGCGCATCCTCGGCCTCTACGCCTTTCATCCCGATGCGATCGAGCGCTTCTGGAAGCGCCTCGACGTCGCGTGGTTCCTGCGTCACGACGCGCAGGACATCGCATGGATCACGCGCGCGTTCGCACTCGCCCGCGATACCTCGCGCCCGCGCATCAAGGCGCGCCTGTCGCCCGCCGGCGAAGGCCTGCAGATCGTCGTCTTCACGCCCGACCAGCCGGATCTCCTGGCGCGCATCTGCCAGTTCTTCGATCGCCAGCGCTTCTACATCCTCGACGCGCGCGTGCACACCACCATCGGCGGCGAAGGCGACCAGCACGCGCTCGACACCTTTCATGTGCTCGACCCGGACGGTGGCCACTACCGCGATCGCATCGCGAACATCGAGCGCGATCTCGCGCAGCATCTCGCGCATCCGACGCCGCTGCCGCCGCCCGCGACCGGCCGCCCTTCGCGCCAGTCGCGCAGCTTTCCGATCGAGCCGACCGTCGATCTGCGACCCGACGAGCGCGGCCGTTTCTTTCTGCTGACGCTGTCGGCTTCCGATCGCGATGGGCTGCTCTACGCGATCCTGCGCGTGTTGACCGGTCACAAGGTCAACGTGCAGGCTGCGAAGATCACGACGCTGGGCGAACGCGTCGAAGACTTCTTTCTCGTCGATGGGGCGATCCTGTCGGACGCGAAGGCGCAGATCAAACTGGAAACCGAATTGCTTGCGGTGCTCGCGCCATGAAGACACGCGCGCCGCGGCCGGACGCTGCGCCACCGTCTGCACCTGCATCGGCATCGTCGGACCAGCCGCTGCGGCTATCGAAGCGCATGGCCGAGCTCGGCCTGTGCTCGCGGCGCGAAGCCGACGAATGGATAGAGCGCGGCTGGGTCTTCGTCGATGGCGTGAAGACCGACGTCCTCGGCAGCAAGATGCTCACTAGCCAGAGCATCAGCGTGTCGCGCGCCGCCGAGAAGGAACGCGACCAGCGCGTCACGGTGCTGCTCAACAAGCCGATCGGTTATGTGTCGGGCCAGGCGGAGGACGGCTACAAGCCGGCCTCGGTCTTGGTCGTGCCGGCCGCGCACTGGGGCAACGACGCGCGCACGCTCGCGCCAGATTGGCGGCCGCCGCGCGGGCTCGCGCCGGCCGGCCGTCTCGACATCGACTCGACCGGCCTCTTGGTGCTCACGCAGGATGGCCGCATCGCGCGCCAGTTGATCGGCGACGACTCGAACATCGAGAAGGAATACCTGGTGCGCGTCGCGGGCACGCTATCGGACGCGGACCTGCAACGCATGCAGCACGGGCTCGAGCTCGACGGCATCGCGTTGAAACCGGCGCGTGTGTCGTGGCAGAACCGCGAGCAATTGCGCATCGTCCTGCGCGAAGGCAAGAAGCGCCAGATCCGGCGCATGTGCGAGTTGGTCGGCTTAACGGTGCTCGGCTTGAAGCGCGTGCGCGTTGGGCGCGTGCTGCTCGGCGATTTGCCGATCGGCCAATGGCGGCATCTCGGGCCGGACGAGGCGTTCTGACGCCTGCCGGCCGCGAAGCCGGAATCAGTCGTCCACGATCCCCTGCCCCGGAAACAACTCTTCGGTGAACCCGAAGCGCGTGAAGTCGCGCATGCGCATCGGGTAGAGGATGCCGTCGAGATGATCGCATTCGTGTTGCACCACGCGCGCATGAAAGCCGCTCGCGATGCGATCGATCGTCGCACCGTGTTGGTCGAAGCCGCGATAGCGAACGCGCTCCATGCGCGGCACGATGCCGCGCATGCCGGGCACGGACAGACAGCCTTCCCAATCTTCGACTTCGAGCGGCTCGAGCACCTCGATGGCGGGATTTACAAGCACGGTCTCGGGGACCGGCTCCGCATCGGGGTAGCGCTGATTGGTCGTTGCGAATCCGAAGATCACGACGCGCAGATCGATGCCGATCTGAGGCGCCGCGAGACCCGCGCCATTCGCGTCGTGCATGGTCTCGAACAGGTCCGCGACCAGGCCGTGCAACTCGGGCGTATCGAAGCGCTCGACCGGCTTGGCGATGCGCAACAGACGCGGATCACCCATGCGAAGGATGCCGTGAATCATGGAAACTTGTGGCGCCCGGTCGCGCGCACGAAGGACACGATCAGCGCGCGCACGCGCTGCATAGACGTCTCGAGCGTGCGGCCGATTTCCACGGTCGAGATCGCGAGCTTCGAATCGCCTCGGCCGGCGGCGTGATTGACCACCACCGCCAGGGCTGCATACGGCAGGTCGAGCTCGCGCGCCAGCGCCGCTTCGGGCATCAGCGTCATGCCGACGACATCGGCGCCATCGCTCTCGACGCGATTGATCTCGGCCGCGGTTTCCAGACGCGGGCCCTGCATGCATGCATAGCAGCCCCCGTCGATCAGCGAGTGGCCATCGGCGCGTGCGACTTCCAGCACCCGCGCGCGCAACGCCGGATCGTAGGGCAGCGTGAAGTCGATGTGCGTGACCGGATGCTCGGGTCCATCGAAAAAAGTCGAGTCGCGGCCCCAGGTGTAGTCGAGCATCTGGTCGAGCAGCGTGATCGCGCCGGGCTGCATGTCGTCGCGAATCCCGCCCACCGACGCGACCGCGATCACGCCTTCGACGCCGATGTGCTTCAAGGCATGCAGGTTGGCGCGATAGTTGATCGCGTGCGGTGGAATCGTGTGCCCTTGTCCATGCCTGGGCAGAAACGCCACCGGCACGCCACCGATGCGTCCCACTGTCACCGGTCCGGACGGCTCGCCCCAGGGCGTGCGCACGACTTCGCGGCGATCGATTTCGAGGTCCGCGAACGACGTCAGTCCGCTACCTCCCAGAATGGCAAACATGGATTCCTTTGTTATTTCGATGCGGGACGCGAGGCGAGATACTCGGCGAAGGCTGCCCCGACTTCACCATGCTTCAGGCCCAATTCGACGGTCGCCTTCAGGTAGCCGATCTTAGAGCCGCAATCGTAGCGCACGCCCTCGAAGCGATAGGCCAGCACCGGCTCGTCGGCGAGCAGCGCGACGATGCCGTCGGTCAACTGGATTTCGCCACCAGCGCCCGGCGGCACATTGCGCAGACGATCGAACACCGCGCCACTGAGGATGTAGCGGCCCACCACCGCGAGCGTCGAAGGCGCGTCCTCGGCCCTGGGCTTCTCGACCATGTGCGTGATCTCTTCGAGGCGCTCGTTGCCCGCCGCGATCGCCGAACCCAGGCGCGTGCCGACGATGCCGTACGAACGGGTCTGTTCGCGCGGCACGTCCTGCACCGCGAGCACGCTGGCCTGCTTGAGGTCGAAGATGCGCACCATCTGATCGAGCACGCCGGGAACGCCGTTGGGCGTGTCCATCAGGTCGTCGGCCAGCAACACCGCGAACGGCTCGTGCCCCACCACCGGCAGCGCGCACAGCACCGCGTGTCCGAGCCCGAGCGCTTCGTTCTGGCGGATGTAGATGCAGTTGACCGAAGGCGGCACGGTGTTGCGAACGATCTCGAGCAGTTCCTTCTTGTCCTTCGCTTCCAGCTCGGCCTCCATCTCGTAGGCCTTGTCGAAGTGATCCTCGATCGCACGCTTGTTGCGTCCGGTGATGAAGACCATGTCGGTGATGCCGGCTTGCGCGGCTTCTTCGACCGCGTACTGGATCAGCGGCTTGTCCACCACCGGCATCATTTCCTTCGGACTCGCCTTGGTCGCGGGTAGGAAGCGCGTACCCATGCCTGCGACCGGAAAGACTGCTTTTCTAACGTGCATCGTTTTGCTCCTGCAAATCTTCGTTGCTGCCGTCGCTGTCGTTGCTGCCGGTCAGTTGCAGCAATGCCTCCTGATCAATGATGGGAACGTTCAGCGCCACCGCCCTGTCGGCCTTGCCGCCCGCTTCAGCGCCCGCGACCACGTAATCGGTCTTCTTCGAAACCGAAGCGACCACCTTGCCGCCGGCCGCTTCGATGCGCGCCTTGGCTTCGTCCCGCGTGAGGTCTGGAAGAGTTCCGGTCAACACCAGGGTCTTGCCGGCCAGGTGTCCGCTCGCTTTCGGGCGGAATCCGGACGCACCCGATACCGCATGCCCCTCGTGCTCGGGCCAGACGATGCCCACCGCGCGCATGCGCGCGATCGCCTCGCGATTGTGCGGCTCCGCCGAGAACTGCGCGACGGCCTGCATGATCTCTTCACCGATGCCTTCGAGCGGGACGGGCACCAGATCTTCACCCTTGTTCCGGCGGCTCGCGTTCTCTTTCTGCAGCGCCCGCTTCTGTTCGATCAGCGCGACCCAGTCCGCGGCGAGCAGCGCATCGAGACGGCCGAACTCGCGCGCCAGTATCCGTGCGACCTCTTCGCCGACGTGCCGTATGCCGAGCGCGAAGAGAAAGCGCGCGAGCGTCGTCTGTTTTGCCCTGGAGATCGCCTCGACCAGATTCGCGGCCGATTTGTCGGCCATGCGATCTAGACCGGCGAACGCAGGCTGGTCGAGCGTGAACAGGTCCGCAGGAGAATGGACCAGCTCTCGTTCGACCAGTTGATCGACGATCTTTTCTCCGAGCCCATCGATGTCCATCGCGCGGCGTTGCGCGAAATGCAGCAGCGATTGCTTTCTTTGCGCGGCGCACACCAGCCCGCCGCTGCATCGAGCCACCGCTTCGCCCTCCTCGCGCACGATCGCCGAGCCGCAGACCGGACATTGCATGGGCATCGAGAACTCGCCTGCGCTTGCGGGACGCTTCTCCACGACGACGCGCAGGACTTCGGGAATCACGTCGCCCGCACGCCGCACGATCACGGTGTCGCCGATGCGGATGTCCTTGCGATGGATCTCGTCTTCGTTGTGCAGCGTCGCGTTGGTGACCGTCACGCCGCCCACGAAGACCGGGGCAAGGCGCGCCACCGGCGTGATGGCTCCGGTGCGCCCGACCTGCACGCCGATATTCTCGATCACCGTGGTGGCTTCTTCGGCGGGGAATTTGTGCGCGATCGCAAAGCGCGGCGCGCGCGAGACGAAGCCCAGGCGCAGTTGCGCGTCATAGGCATCCACCTTGTAGACCGCGCCGTCGATGTCGTATGGCAGGCCGGCGCGCGTGGCGCCGATCGCGCGATAGAAATCGAGCAGGCCGCCAGCCCCCTCGACGACGGTGCGTCGATCGTCGACCGGTATGCCCAGCGATCGATACCATTCGAGCAGGCTGCTGTGCCGATCGGGCAATTCAACGCCGGATTTCGATGCCTCGAAGCGTCCGACCCCGTAAGCAAAAAAATGCAGCGGTCGCCTGGCCGTGATGCGCGCATCGAGCTGCCTGAGACTGCCCGCGGCCGCATTGCGCGGATTGACGAACTCCTTGCCGGCCGCTTCGCGTTGGCGGCGATTGATCGCGGCGAAGTCGGCATGGAACATCAGCACTTCGCCACGCACGTCGATCAGCGCGGGCGGATGGCTGCCCTTCAATCGCAAAGGCAGCGATGCGATCGTCTTCACGTTGGGGGTCACGTCCTCGCCGACGCTGCCGTCGCCGCGTGTGGCCGCCTGGGTGAGCAGGCCGTCCTGGTAACGCAGGCTGACAGCGAGGCCGTCGAATTTCAACTCGGCCGCGTATTCGACCCGGGACACGCCGAGCGCCTCGCAGATGCGCCGATCGAACGCGACGATGTCGTCATCCTCGAACGCATTCGAAAGCGACAACATCGGCACATCGTGACGCACGCTCGGCAGGTCCGAACGCGGCGCGCCACCGACCCGTTGCGTCGGAGAGTCGGGCGTCTGCAATCCGGGATGCGCGGCTTCGATCGCTTGCAGTTCGCCGAACAGGCGATCGTATTCGGCATCGCTGACCAGCGGCGCATCGAGCGTGTGATACGCGCGGTTGTAGCGCTCGAGCTCATCGCGCAATGCACGTGCCTCGCGGGCCGGATCGCGCCCCACCATCTCAACCGAACAGGGCGAGCGCGCGCGGCGATCCCGCCGGCATGCCGGCTTCGGCAAGCTTCGCGTACACGGGTTCGATCTGACGGCCGATCGACGAGAGCGCATTCAGGGTCAAGAGACGCGACTGATCGTCGACGATGGTCGCATCCAGAAGCCCGGCAAGCTTGTGGGCGAGCACCACCAGGCGCTCGAACGGCTGGCAATTCTCGGGTGCGCGCGGCACGTCGAGCAGCAAGGTGAGCCGCGAGGTGTGCTGCGCGTCGAGCGTGTCGGCACGAAACGCGCCCCCATCGCCGTTCTGCAGAACGACCAGCGTGGCGCCGCGATCGTCGAGCGCATGGAAGCGCCCGTCGGGCCGCAGGATCAATCCCTGCTCGCGCGCCAGCGCGGCGACATGCTCACCGGTCCACCCGTCCTGCGCGCTCGCGAGGTTGATGCCGATCTGCGCATCGAGCGGCACGCACAAGGCATCGAGAGAGCGCGCGCGCGCGGTGGTCTCGCGCATGTCGGGAACTTCGCAGGTCGCTGGAATCTGTTCGGCGACATGGGCAAGCGCAGCGACGAACTCCGACCATTCGATCTCGTTCAATGGTCCGCTGCGATTGGCCAGTTGCACCGCGACCAGTACCGCGTCGTAACGTTCGCCGGCGCGCAACGGTTCCTGCAGGTCGCCCGGCGCATCGACCTTGACGCCGACGAGCATGACGGGCTGACGTCCCGCGTGTCGGAAGGCGTGCAGCAACGAAAGTGCCCGTTCGCCCGAGATCTGACCTTCGGGCTCAAGGGTGACGACCGCATGGATCGCGTTGTCGATGACCTGAGGCGACGTGGCTCCAGCCTCTTCGGCGCCGTCGGCCAGCGACGCGTCGGATGCGTCGATGGATTCGTTCGATGGCGTCGTCGAGGCGTCGGCAGAGGCCAGTTCGTCATTGAACGACGGCTCGCTACGCACCGCCGGACCATGACTCTTCGCCCGCACCGCCGGCGCCGCGACGGCACCCATCGCAGGCGCGTCAGACGGCTTGGACCTGAAGCGCTGCTCGAATACCTTGCGACGGCGGCGCTCGACCAGCGCGTTGAAAAGCCATACTGCGCCGATCGCGATCAGCGCGAGAACGATGAGACTCAGTTGCAGATCGCTCACGCGGCCACCTCCGCATCTGTCGAGTGGTTCCGGTCGACATCGCGTCGGTGGCACGTCCGCATTCCGCAGTCCGGTCCCCTGGCGGGGGCCCTCGTCCGTCGTTTCATGCGGCCTCCTCGATGCGTTCGTTGGCAAAGCCGACCGCGGAATCGAGATCGACGGCGACCACGCGCGAGACGCCCTGCTCCTGCATCGTCACGCCGATCAGCTGCTGCGCCATCTCCATGGCGATCTTGTTGTGCGAGATGAAGAGGAACTGGGTCTGCACCGACATCTTCTTGACGAGCTTGCAGAAGCGTTCGGTGTTGGCATCGTCGAGCGGCGCGTCGACTTCGTCGAGAAGGCAGAACGGTGCGGGATTCAACTGGAACATCGCGAACACCAGCGCGATCGCGGTCAACGCCTTCTCGCCGCCGGACAACAGATGGATGCTGCTGTTCTTCTTGCCGGGCGGTTGCGCCATCACTTGCACGCCCGCGTCGAGGATCTCGTCGCCCGTCATCACCAGCCGCGCTTCGCCGCCGCCGAAGAGCGCGGGGAAGAACTCGCCGAAGTGGTGATTGATCGCATCGAAAGTCTCCTGCAGCAGCGCGCGCGTTTCGCGATCGATCTTGCGGATCGCGTCTTCGAGCGTGGCGATGGCCTCGCCCAGGTCGGCGGTCTGGGCATCGAGAAAGGTCTTGCGTTCGCGCGCCGTGGACAGTTCGTCGAGCGCCGCGAGATTGACCGCGCCGAGCTCGCCTATGGTCTGCTGCAGGCGTTGGACGTCGGCGTGCAAGGCGGGCGCCTTGAGCTTCCTGCGTTCATCGCCCGCCAGCTTCGCGACGAGCGCGTCGAGATCGGCGTGCGCCTCGGTGAGTTGTTGATGAAACTGCTGCTCGGTCAGGCGCGCGGCCTGTTCCTTCAGGGCTGCCTCGCCGATGCGGGTGCGCATCGGTTCGAGATCGCGCTCGGTGACCAGGCGCGTCTCGTCGCCAGCGCGAATCTGTCCACTCAATGCATCGAGTTCGGCGCGCGCGTCCGCCAGGCGTCGTTCAGCGGCCAGACGCGCAGCGATCGCGGTCTCGAGCCCCACGCGCGCGGTCTCGACGGTGAGGGTTGCGAGTTCAGCCTCGACGCTTGCGTGCTCGCTGGCGACACGCTGCTGCTGATCGGTAGCCGCACGAGTCTGTTCCTCGAGATCGGCAATGCGGGCAGCGAGGGTCTTTTCTTCGTAGCGCGCTTCATGGGCGGTGCGCTGCAGTCCCGCGAGACGCGCTCGCGCCGCGTCGACCTTGGTGCGCGCTTCGATCGCTGCGGTCTGCGCGTCCTCGAAGCGCGTCTGCACGTCGGCCAGCAACGCGTCAAGGCGCTCGAAGTTGGCTTCGGAGGCTTGCCTGGCCTCGTTCTCCTTGGCCTCCTCCGCCGCGAGGTCGGCGAGTTCTCGTTCGATCTGTTCGTCGCGCGTACGGCTCTGCGCCTCTGCCTGTTGAAGTTGCTGCAGGCTCATCTGACGCGCATGGACGTCCGAGGTCAGCGTCGCCACACTCGCGCGCAGCGTGGCAAGCGCCGTCGTCGCCTGCGTCACCGCCGCATCGGCGCGCACCGCCTGCGAACGCGCGTCCTCGGTCAGCAGGGTCTGCGCGCGCGCGCGCTTGGTGAGGTCTTCGATTTCGTGCTGGCGCGCCAGCATGCCGGCCTGCTCGGAGTCGGACGCATAGAACTGCAAGCTGTTGCGACCGACCAGGTGCCCCGAGCGAAGAATGAACGACGCGCCAGGCGGCAACTCATGACGGCGCGACAGCGCCTCGGTCTCATCATCGGCGACGTAGAGATGACCGATCCACTCGTCGAGCAAGGCGCGCAATGAGGGCTCGCGCAATTCGATCAGGCGTACCAGCGGTGTGAGGTTTTTCGTTGAAGTCGCAGCAGCCGGAGTCTCCGCAGCGAATCCGCTGGCGCTTGCTGTCGATGCGCTCGTCGCCGACAGCCCCTCGACATGTTCGGAATAGAAAGCGAGCTTGGCGGGCGGCAGGTCCCCGAAGAACGCGCGCGCGCGATCGAGCTGACCGATCTCGAGCGCGCCGATGCGCTCACGCAATGCCGCCTCGACAGCGGTTTCCCAGCCGGCCTCGACATGCAGGCGCTGCCACAGTTTGGGCAAGCGTCCGAGCTCGTGACGATCGAGCCAAGGTTGCAGCTTGCCGTTGGCCTGGACTTTCTGCTGCAAGTCCTTCTGGGCGGCCAGACGCGCATCGATCTGCGCACTCTCGCCGCTCTCGCGCGTGAGCGCCTCGTGCGCGGTGGTACGCGCGGTCTGCGCTGCCGTCAGCGACAGCTCTGCCGCGGCCAGTTCCGATTTCTGCGATGCGAGCCGCGCTGCGGCGGCGTCGGCTCCGCTCATGGCCGCGGACAGGCGTTCGGGGTCGGGCGTATCGAGCCGCCGCTTCTCTTCCGTGAGACGGGCCTTGCGACCGGCGATCGATTCGAGGTGCCGATCGGCGTTGCGCTGATGCGTCGATTCGATCTCGAGGTCCTTCTGCGCACCGACTACTTGCGTGCGCAGGCCATCGACGGCAACGCCCCATGCGCGGTCGGCGGCCTCGGCTTCGGGCAGTTGATCGGCGTCGGCCGCGAGCGCCGCCTCCGCTGCGCCTATCGCCGCGCTGGCGGCTTCGTGTTCCTGCCCGGCCTCGACAATCGCAGCATCGAGGCGCGCACTCTGCTCGGTCCAGTGGGCGTGTTGCGCATCGAGCTGCGCCCGTTGCGCCTGCAAGCGGTTGCGCGACTCGACCACGACGCGGATCTCGGCCTCGATCGCGGAAACCGCCGAGGCGGCTTCGTAGTATTCGCCCTGGCGCGCGTGCACCGCGTTGCCCGCGTCCTGGTGCGTGGCGCGCCCTCTCTCGAGTTCGGCTTCGACGCGGCGCAGGTCCGCCATGCGCGCATCGAGCGCGAGCTGGGCTTCGTCGCCCTCGCGCTTGTGTTTGGCGGCGAGCCCGTCGGCTTCGTTCGCGCGCAACATCCACAACAGCTTCTGCTTGGTGTCGACCTCGTCCTGCAGGTCGCGATATTGCTGCGCGACGATGGCCTGCTGTTCGAGCCGATCGAGATTGGCGTTCAGCTCGCGCAGGATGTCTTCGACGCGCGTCAGGTTCTCGCGCGTGTCGGCGAGACGATTCTCGGTTTCGCGCCTGCGCTCCTTGTACTTCGAGACGCCGGCCGCTTCCTCGAGGAAGACGCGCAGCTCGTCGGGCCGCGCCTCGATGATGCGCGTGATCATGCCCTGGCCGATGATCGCGTAGGCGCGCGGTCCGAGGCCGGTGCCCAGGAAGATGTCCTGGATGTCGCGGCGGCGAACCACCTGGTTGTTGATCAGGTAGGTCGACGTGCCGTCGCGCGTGAGCACACGCTTGACGGCGATGTCTGCGTATTGACCCCAGGGTCCGCTCACCTGCTTGCCGCTCGCATCGGACGCGTTGTCGAAGATCAGCTCGACGCTCGCACGGCCGGCCGGCTTGCGCTGACCCGAGCCGTTGAAGATCACGTCCTGCATCGACTCGCCGCGCAGTTCGCTCGCCTTGGATTCGCCCAGCACCCAGCGCGCCGCGTCGATGATGTTGGACTTGCCGCAGCCGTTCGGCCCGACCACACCCACGAGTTGCCCGGGCAGCGAAAAGTGCGTCGGATCGACGAAGGACTTGAAACCGGAAAGCTTGATCTGGGTGAGGCGCACGGAAGGACGAACGAGGACGGCTGCTCAGGAAACGGACGGGATTGACGAAGAGATGAGACCGACGAAATACGGCCGTTGAATCTGACGGACAATCGCAAAACAAAAAACGACGCATTGCGTCGCTGCGGGGTGGTTCGCGATGGGTTCGTATAATAGCAGCCTGATCGATGCCTCCCAGCCGGTCGCGAACCCGTGAAGAGCATGGCAGCAGCATCCAGAAGCACGACCTCGCATCCCTTGAAGAAAGACCTCGCGGTCGGCGATCGCAAGCCGGAGTCGGGCAGAACCCTGCCTTCGAAGAGACTCGATGTCTTTTCCAATCCCAACCCCGAACGCGACTACCTGATCCACATGCAGGTGCCCGAGTTCACTTGCCTGTGCCCGCTCACGGGGCAACCCGACTTCGCGATCTTCACGATCGACTACATCCCCGATCGCCTGTGCGTCGAGTTGAAGAGCCTCAAGCTCTACACCTGGAGTTATCGCGACGAAGGCGCATTTCATGAAGCCGTCACCAATCGCGTCCTCGAGGATCTCGCATCAGCAACCCGGCCGCGCTATATGCGCGTGACGGCGCGCTGGGGCGTGCGGGGCGGCATCTTCACCAACATCGTCGTCGAACACAGGAAGCGCGGGTGGAAGCCCCAGCCGCCGGTCTCGCTGGTCGCGTTCGAGAGCGCAACCTCGACGCGCTGAGCGCTTGCGCACCGACCAGCTTCAAACCCCTCCACCTTTGATCGTTCATGAACCACTCCGACCTGCAAGGAATCATCGATTGCGCATGGGATGCGCGCGCCACGCTCTCGCCGGCCGGTACGCCCGCAGGGATTCAGGACGCGGTCGAGGAGGTCATCGCAGGATTGAATGTCGGCCACCTGCGCGTCGCCGAGAAGATCAGTGGGACATGGACCGTGCATCAATGGATCAAGAAGGCGGTGCTGCTGTCGTTTCGCCTGAACGACAACGTGCACATGCACGCGGGCGAACTGGGCTTCTTTGACAAGGTCAGACCCAAGTTCTCGCACTTGTCGGAAGACGAAATGCGCGCGACCGGTGTGCGGGTGGTTCCGCCGGCCGTCGCGCGGCGCGGCAGTTTCATCGGGAAGAACGTGGTGTTGATGCCGTCCTACGTCAACATCGGCGCCTATGTCGACGAAGGAACGATGGTCGATACCTGGGCGACCGTCGGGTCATGCGCCCAGATCGGTCGCAACGTCCACCTGTCGGGCGGCGTGGGCATCGGCGGCGTTCTCGAGCCGCTGCAGGCGAACCCCACCATCATCGAGGACAACTGCTTTATCGGAGCGCGCTCTGAGGTCGTCGAAGGCGTGATCGTCGAGGAGAATTCGGTGCTGTCGATGGGCGTCTATATCTCGCAGTCGACCAAGATCTACGACCGAAGCACCGGAACGATCAGCTACGGGCGCGTGCCTGCGGGATCTGTGGTCGTCCCCGGTTCGCTTCCTTCCGCCGACGGAAAATACGGCTTATATTGCGCGGTGATCGTCAAGCAGGTCACCCCCGAAACCCGCGCGAAAACGAGCATCAACGAACTGCTGCGCGGCGATTGATGCCGCGATCGAATTCCCTGCCGGACGTCCGCTGCGTGCGGGCCATCTCGTAGCCACCACCTCGAAAAACGAAGGATCCGTCATGGCGATGGAGCGTCTGTTCAAACTGATGGCCGAAAAGAAGGCCTCGGACCTCTTCATCGCGGTGGGCTCGGCGGTGCACATGAAGGTCAACGGGACCTCGGTACCGATCAATCAGCAGTTGATGGACAACGCGATGATCAAGAGCCTGTTGTCCGAGATCATCACGCCCGACGAGTTCGACGAACTGCTCGCCACGCACGAACTCAACAAGGGCTTCGGCGTGCAGGGCGTGGGCCGCTTTCGGCTTTCCGCATTTCAGCAGCGCGGCTCGATCTCCGCGGTGATCCGCTACATCGCAAGCGACATCCCCGCTCTGGACACCTTGAACCTGCCGCCGATCGTGGGCGACATCATCATGGAGAAGCGCGGCCTGGTGCTGATCGTGGGCGCGACCGGCTCGGGCAAGTCGACCACGATCGCGTCGATGCTCGACATGCGCAACTCCAAGCGCACCGGCCACATCCTCACGCTCGAGGATCCCATCGAGTACGTGTTTCGCAACAAGAAGTCGATCGTCAATCAGCGCGAGATCGGCAGCGATGCGATCAGCCTCGAGATCGCGCTGCGCAACGCGCTGCGCCAGGCGCCCGACTGCATCCTGATCGGCGAGATCCGCGACAAGGAGACCATGACGGCTGCGGTTGCCTATGCGCAATCCGGGCATCTGTGCCTGGCGACCTTGCACGCGAACAACAGCTATCACGCTCTCAATCGCATCGTGAGTTTCTATCCTCTCGAGAACCGTGCGACGTTGTTGTCCGATCTTTCGGCTGCATTGAAAAGCATCGTCTCGCAGCGGCTGATTCGCGCGCGCAGCGGCGGGCGTGTGCCGGCCGTCGAAGTGCTGCTGAACACGCGCCACGTCGCCGAGTTGATCGAGAAGGGTGAGATCAACGGCATCAAGGAGGCGATGGAGAAGAGCCTGTCACCCGGATCGCAGACCTTCGAGCAGGCGCTCTATCGGATGATTCGCGAGGAAGTCATCTCTGAAGAGGAAGCGCTCTCGCATGCCGATTCGCCCACCAACCTCCTATGGCTGATCAACAATGCGCCGCCGGTGCTGCCGGTCGAGCATCTGGAGCAATCGAAGGCGCTGGACACGACCTCGTCGTTCAAGGAATTCACGCTCAATGCCTGAGCGACGTCCGAGGTTCCGTCGCTCGCCGACCAGCGCACCGTCTCACCTATCGACTCACGTGTCGACGCGATGAAGGAGCCGACCCGAGCACTCGTCGAGCAACTGATCGCACGGCGTTCCGCGACGCCCGACGACGCGGGATGCCAGGAGTTGATCGCCGCGCGTCTGGCGCCGCTCGGTTTCGTGTGCGAAACCATCGCGCCCAATGGCGTGACCAACCTGTGGGCGCGACGCGGTACCGAGCGCCCGGTGTTCGTGTTCGCCGGACATACCGACGTCGTGCCTACAGGTCCGCTCGAACAATGGAGCTCCGATCCATTCGTGCCCAGCGAACGCGGGGAATACCTGTACGGTCGCGGCGCAGCCGACATGAAGACGTCGATCGCGGCCTTCGTGGTGGCTGTCGAAGAGTTCGTCGCCTCGCATCCCGCGCATTGCGGATCGATCGCGTTGCTGATCACGTCCGACGAAGAAGGTCCGGCCACGGATGGAACGGTGCGGGTCTGCGAGCGCTTGAAGGAACGCGGTGTGCTGCTCGACTATTGCGTCGTCGGCGAGCCCACTTCGCAGGACGCGCTGGGCGACATCATCAAGAATGGCCGACGCGGTTCGCTCTCGGGTCGACTGACTGTCAAGGGCATTCAAGGCCACATCGCCTATCCGCATCTGGCGCGCAATCCGATCCATGAAATCGCAGATGCGCTCGCAGCGCTCGTCGCCATCGAATGGGATCGCGGCAATGATGCCTTTCCGCCGACCACGTTCCAGGTTTCGAACGTTCACGCGGGTACCGGCGCGACCAATGTCATTCCCGGGGCTGCGGTGGCCGACTTCAATTTTCGCTTCTCGACCGAGAGCACGGCCGAGACCCTGACGGCACGCGTGCATCAGGTGCTCGATGCGAAGGGCCTGGCCTACGAGCTCGCATGGATCGTCGGGGGCCTTCCATTTCTGACGAGCGAGGGAACGCTGTCGCAAGCGATCATCGCTGCGATCCGCAGCGAGACCGGAATTGCCGCGACGCTCTCGACCACGGGCGGCACGTCCGACGGGCGCTTCATCTCGAAGATCTGCGAGCAGACGATCGAGTTCGGGCCGATCAACGCCAGCATCCACAAGATCGACGAATGCGTCGCGGTCGCCGACATCGCACCGCTCAAGAACATCTATCGCGAGACGCTGGTCGCGTTGCTGCCGGCGCCATGAGCAAGCCCAAGTCCAGGGACGTCGAAGAGCTCTCGACATATTTTTCGACAATGCGCGATCTGTTGCGATACGCGGTCAGCCGCTTCAACGAGGCCGGCCTGTTCTTCGGTCACGGCAGCGCGAATGCATGGGACGAAGCGGTGCACCTGGTGCTGCATCGCCTTCATCTGCCGCTCGACAAGCTCGATCCCTTTCTCGATGCGCGCCTGACCGAAAAGGAGAAGCGCGCCGTTCTGGACGTGATCGCGCGGCGTGTCGACGAGCGCATGCCCGCGGCCTACCTCACCGGCGAAGCATGGCTGGGTGACTATCGCTTTACGGTCGACCCGCGCGTGATCGTGCCACGTTCGTACATCGCCGAATTGTTGTTCGAGCAGCTTGCGCCGTGGATCGCAAGACCGGATCAGGTGGAAAGCGTGCTGGATCTATGCACCGGCTCGGCTTGCCTTGCGATCATCGCGGCCGATGCGTTCCCGAATGCGCACGTCGATGCGGTCGATCTGTCGCACGATGCGCTGGCCGTGGCGCACATCAACGTCGATAGCTACGGGCTGGGCGAACGCATCGACCTGATCGAGTCCGATCTCTGCGACGGCCTCGACAACCGACGCTACGATCTGATCGTCTCCAACCCGCCCTACGTCAACGATCAGTCGATGGCTCTCCTTCCCGGCGAATATCGGCGCGAACCCCGCATGGCGCTCGCCGGCGGCCTCGACGGACTCGACCTGGTACGACGCATCCTCGAGGCTGCGCCGTGCATGCTGACGGACGATGGTTTGCTGGTGGTCGAAGTCGGTCACGAACGTCCGCACGTCGAAGCGGCTTTCCCGCGCCTGCCGCTGACGTGGCTATCGACTTCCGGAGGTGACGATGCGGTGTTCGCGGTGCGGGCGGCCGACCTTACGGGCAAGGCCGTAGTAAAGAAGACGCAGAAGAAGCGCTCGCGATGATCCGCTGGGCCAACCTGAGCCTTCGCCGCGGCGCAAAGCTGCTGCTCGAAGACATCTCGGCGGTGATCCAACCCGGCGAAAAGGTCGGCCTGGTCGGCGCGAACGGCAGCGGCAAGTCCAGTCTCTTCGCGCTGCTGCGCGGCGAACTGCATGCCGACCAGGGCGACTTCACGATGCCAGCGAGCTGGCGCATCGCACACGTCGCGCAGGAAACTGCCGCAAGCCAGAGCAGCGCGCTCGACTTCACGATCGATGGCGACCGCCACCTTCGCGAACTCGAGGCCGAAATCGAAGCGAAGACCCACGGCACGTCCTCGGATCACGGACTCGCCGAGCTGCATATGGCGTATGGCGACGCGGGCGGCTATACCGCACCGTCGCGCGCCGAAGCGCTGCTGCTCGGCCTGGGCTTCACGCTCGAGCAGACGCAGCGGCCGGTGGTGACGTTCTCGGGCGGATGGCGCATGCGCCTGCAACTTGCGCAGGCCCTGATGTCGCCGTCGGACCTGCTGCTGCTCGACGAGCCGACCAACCACCTCGACCTCGACGCGATCGTATGGCTCGAGCAGTGGTTGAAGCGCTATGCCGGTACCTTGATCATCGTCTCGCACGATCGCGAGTTTCTCGACGCGGTCTGCAACGTGACGCTGGCGCTCGAGCAGAAGAAGCTCACGCGCTGGACCGGCAACTACACCGCATACGAGTTGCAGCGCGCGGAACGCCTGCGCCTGACGCAATCGGCCTATTCGAAGCAACAACGCGAGATCACGCATCTGCAGTACTTCGTCGATCGCTTCCGCGCCAAGGCCACCAAGGCCAAGCAGGCGCAGAGCCGCGTAAAGGCGATGGAGCGCATGACCCTGATCGCGCCGGTGATCAACGCATCGCCGTTCACGTTCAAGTTTCGGACGCCGCTCGCTTCGCCCGATCCGATGCTGGTGCTCGAGGACGTGGACTGCGGGTATCACGTCGACACGGGCGTGAGCACCATCGTGCGCGATGTCAGCCTCAGGCTCTCGGTGGGCGAACGGATCGGCCTGCTGGGCGCCAACGGACAGGGCAAATCGACGCTCATCAAGACCATCGCCGGTACGCTCGAGCGCCTGAGCGGCACGATGACGAAAGGCAAGGGGCTCGCGATCGGCTACTTCGCCCAGCATCAGATCGACATGCTCGCGCTCGACTCTTCGCCGCTAGAACAACTGAACCGCATCGCCGCGCGGACCGGTGCCGCGCCGCGCGAGCAGGAGCTGCGCGACTACCTGGGCAGCTTCGATTTCCGTGGCGAGATGGCGACCGCAGCGGTGGCGCCCTTCTCGGGCGGCGAGAAGGCCAGGCTTGCGCTTGCGCTGATCATCTGGACCAAACCCAATCTGCTGCTGCTCGACGAACCCACCAACCATCTCGACCTCGAGACGCGCGAAGCATTGACCCTCGCGCTCGCGCAATTCGAAGGCACGCTGATCCTGGTGTCGCACGATCGATCACTGCTGCGCGCGACCACCGATCGCTTCCTGCTTGTCTCGGAGGGACGATGCAGTGAATTCGATGGCGACCTCGACGACTATCGCGCGTGGTCGTTGAAGAAGACGTCGGGCGTCGAGGTGGCGGCGAAGGCGGAACCCGTGGATGGCGGCAAGCGCGGCGACAAGGGTGGCTCCGAACGCGGTTCCGAAGGCGGCCGCGCGGTTTCCGTGCCGACGACCATCAACACGCGCGACCAGCGCCGTCTCGATGCCACCGCCCGCGACGCGATCGCCAGGCAGAAGAAGCCGATCGAACAGCGCATCCGGCGCATCGAAGCGCGTCTTGCCGAAGCCGACGAGAAGAAGCGCGCGATAGAAACGGCACTTTCGCTACCCGATGCGTACGCGGACGAGCATCGCGAGCGCCTCAAGCAACAGTTGATCGAGCAGGCGTATGTGACGCGCGAGATCGAACAGCTCGAGGCCGATTGGCTGGAGCAGCACGCCCTGCTCGAGCAAGCCGCCTGAACTCGGTCGGCCGCGCGGACGGCCAATCGCAGGGATTACTTCTTCGATGAGGTATTGATCACCGCGATCAGCACGCTGCACGGCGATACTTCGACCAGCGACTTGCTGACCGAGCCGCGCCACCAGCGTTCGGCCCAGCCCCCTGCACGCCGATGCCCCATCACGATCAGGTCGGCGCCCCATTCCTTGGCGACGCGCGCGATCTCGTCGACCGGCTCGCCGAACGACAACTGCCCCTGACACGAAAAGCCGCTCGCCTCGAGTTGCCGTATGCCGTCGTCGAGCACATCGCGAAAACGCTCCTTCTCGGCGTCGAGGGTGTCGGTGGGGATGAAGCCTTCGCCCACATATACGGGCGGCATGGACGGCGTGACCGCGAGCAGCTTGATGTCGGCCTTCATCAGGTTTGCCACGTCGCCGCATTCGAGCAGCGCCCGTCGGCCCGATTCGGAGCCGTCGTAGGCCAGAAGAATCCGTTTGTACATGCAGGTACCTCCGAAGGTTCTGGTCGTCTTCGGCAGTTCGGATGCATCCCTTTGCAAGGTCACAACCGAATAGCACGTGAACCGCTGCAGACAACATGCGCGGCCATGCTTGCGCAATGGATGGTGGCTTGTCAATGCGGCAAACCCGCATTGATCGACTGCGGCGCTCGCGCTTGCCGTCGCTTCGACGTCGGGATCGCGCGACCTGGTGAGCGGCTACGAACCTGCGGACTTTGCCGGCGCGGTGTTGGCCTTCTCGATCATGGCCGCATAGGGCGCATTGACCTTGACCTTGGTGCGATTGCGCAGGTCGGAGAGGTAGCCGTCGAACTCGATCGCGCCGAGTTGCTTGGCGATGCTCTGCGCGAGCGCGGTGCGACGATTCGGATCCTGGCTGGACGCGCTCGAGACGCCCGAGATCTGGTAGATCGCGTAATCGCCCGAAGGCATCGCGATCCCGGCATACGCCGGCAAGCGAGACGCATCGGCCTTGAAAATCTCGGCCACGGCCTCCGGCGCGAGATCGGAACGTTCGAGGCGCGACACCGTCTTGACGGCGCCGAAGGATGCGGCCCCGCTCGCGTCCTTCGCGTCGCCCCCGCTGCGTAGTTGTGCGAGCTTCGCCTTGCCCGCTTCGTCGACCAGCTTCTTCGCCTGCTCGTCGACCAGCTTGTCCTTGATCGCATCGGCCACTTCCGCAATCGGCTTCTTCGCCGCCGGCTTGTAGTCGGTTACGCGCGCAGACACCAGCGTGCCGGGGCTGATCTCGATGGCTTCGGTGTTGTGTCGATTCTTGAGCGAGTCCGCCGAGAACAGGGAGGCAAGAAGCTTCGCGTTCGAGAGCGGGTTCGCCGCGTCTGCAGCGGCCGCGGGCGTGCGCATCACATTTTCTGCGGTCATCACCTTCAAATCGAATTTCTTCGCGGTAGGGGCGAGCGAATCACCCTGCTCATAGACGCCATTGGCAAAGGCTTCGGCCGCATCCGTGAATTTCTTTTGCGCAAGCTGCTTCCTGATCTCGGTCTCGATCTCGCTCCTGACGGATTCGAAAGCCTTGGCCTGTGCGGGCTTGATCCCGGTCAGCTCGATGATGTGGTAGCCGAAGTCGGACTGCACGAGGCCGCTGATTTCCTTGTCCTTCAGCGAGAACAATGCGGCCTCGAATGGCGGCACCGTTGCACCACGTCCGAGGTATTCGAGATCGCCGCCGTTGGTGGCCGAACCCGGGTCTTCCGAATACTGCTTGGCGAGCTTGGCGAAATCCGACGGATTGGCGCGTACCTTTGCCAGCACTTCTTCGGCCTTCACCTTGGCTTTGGCTTTGTCCGCGTCGCTTGCGTCCTTGGCGGCCGCAATCAGGATGTGGCTCGCGCGGCGCTCTTCGGGTACTTCGTAGCGCTTCCTGTTCTGCTCGTAGAAGCCGCGTGCGTCCTGCTCCGAGACGTTGACCTGCCTGGCCAGCGCATCGGCGCTCAGGACGATGTATTCGGCCTTGACGGTCTCGGGCGTCATGTAGTCGCCCGGATGTGCGTCGTATTCCTTCTGGACAGCATCGGGCGCCAGCTTCACGCGCGGCGCGAAGTCCGCGACCTTGAGGACCGTCTGCGAAACGTCCCGTCGCTGCGCGACCAGTCCGGCGAATCGATCGATCACCTTCTGCGGCACGATCACCGACTCCTCGATCGCGGTGCTGAGCTGTTGCAGGGCGAGGTCCTGGCGCAGACGCGTTTCGAACACGGCCGGCGTCATGCCCTGCTGCGCAAGCAACGCCTGGTAGCGGTCGGAACTGAAGCGACCGTTTTCCTGCAGCGCCGGGATGCCCATGATGGTTTCCTGCAGCCTGCGATCCGAAGTCCCCAACGATTGCTTCTGGGCTTGCTGGAACAACACCTGCTGGGCAATCAGTCCATTCAGGGTCTGCGCACGCGACTCGGGCGTGTCGAACAGCGCCGTATCGACGTTGGGGCCGTAGCTCTGACGCATGCGGGCGAGTTGGTCGCGTTGCGCGTTGTCGAGTTCGCCCTGCGTGATCGTCTGTCCTCCGACTGTCGCGACGCCCTGGGTGTTCTGATGCATGCGGTCGTAACCCTGGATGCCGAAGAAGACAAACGACGGCACGATCAGGATCAGAAGGATCAACTGCATCAGGCGCTGATGCGAACGGATGAAATCGAACATGGTCCCGTTTCTGGCGATGTGTCTCGCGGCGTCGGCTCGACCCGTGATACGCAGATAACAAAAAAGGCGAACTAGCGTTCGCCTTCTCGGATTTGGCGGAGTGGACGGGACTCGAACCCGCGACCCCCGGCGTGACAGGCCGGTATTCTAACCAACTGAACTACCACTCCAGATAGTGCGCACTGCTTTACGACCTTGCGGTCGTGGCACATCGGCCAAACCGCATCGACGCATCGTTGCCTGGTGGGTGCTGAGAGGCTCGAACTCCCGACCTACGCCTTGTAAGGGCGCCGCTCTACCAACTGAGCTAAGCACCCGTTTCGGCCCGTCGGCATTGACGACCGCATGATGCTCGATTGATTGAACCGCTTACGACAATCTGCGCTTTCAAGCCACGCTTCTGATCCGCGTTGTCACCCGCAGAAAGCGCGCTAGTTTACTGCATCCTTCAACGCCTTGCCAGCGCGGAACTTCGGAACCTTTGCAGCCTTGATCTTGATGGCCGCGCCGGTCTGAGGATTGCGGCCGGTGCGCGCAGCGCGCTTGCCCACGGTGAATGTTCCAAAGCCGACCAGAGTCACACTGCCATTCTTTTTCAACGTGGTCTTGATGCCCGACACGACGGATTCAAGCGCGCGACCGGCGGCCGCCTTCGAGATATCGGCCGACTGCGAAATGTGCTGGATCAACTCTGATTTGTTCATTTACACCCCTTCACAATTTCAATGTGGGCGCTCACGTGGTGCCAGAGCGACTGTTCAAAGACATCGTTGCTAGCGCGAAGCGCGGTCCACGCCATCATCATTTTTCGAGCGGTCATTAGGCAATGTGGGGCTTGCTGTGTCAAGACGGAGCGACCCTGAATGCGTTCTTCCCGGGCATTCTTCTTGCGCACGTCGCCGTCGTGCGATCAAAAAAAAACGCGGCATCAAGGTACGATGCCGCGACGATGCCGCGCAATGCCATCCCGACTGGATGTCGTTTTTTCAGTGCTTGATCAACTTGCCTTCTTCGGTGGTCTGCTCTGCGGGAATCGACCGGGCGGCGACCGCGGCATCGGTCACCGCAGCGGCCGCCCCGGACATTGTCGCCTCGACATCCTCCGCCAGCGGCACCGGCTGGCGCTCGAGTGCGACCTCGAGGACGCGATCGATCCACTTCACCGGAATGATCTCGAGCCGGTTCTTCACGTTGTCGGCAATCTCGTGCAGGTCCTTGACGTTGTCTTCGGGGATCAGCACGGTCTTGATGCCACCGCGATGTGCGGCGAGCAACTTCTCCTTGAGCCCGCCGATCGGCAAGATCTCGCCGCGCAGCGTGATCTCGCCGGTCATCGCCACATCGGCACGCACGGGAATCTTGGTGAGGGCCGACACCATTGCGAGCGTGATCGCCGCGCCCGCCGAAGGTCCGTCCTTCGGCGTTGCACCTTCGGGCGCATGCACGTGCATGTCGCGCTTTTCCCAAGCGTCGTCGGCAATGCCCAAGCGCCGTGAGCGCGAGCGCACCACCGAACGAGCCGCTTCGACAGACTCCTTCATCACGTCACCGAGCGATCCGGTGCGTTCGATCTTGCCCTTGCCGGGCATCACTGCGACTTCGATCGTCAGCAGATCGCCCCCGACCTCGGTCCACGCGAGACCGTTGACCTGGCCGACCTGGTTCGCCTTCTCGGCCATGCCGAAGTTGTAGCGACGAACACCCAGGAACTTGTCGAGGTTGCGCGCGGTGACCTGCACCTTGCCCTCGTGCTTTTTCAGCAGCAGCATCTTCACGACCTTGCGGCAGATCTTGGAGATCTCGCGTTCCAGCGCACGCACGCCCGCCTCTCGCGAGTAGTAGCGAATGATGTCGCGCACCGCGCTTTCGGCGACGTGCAGCTCGTCCTTCTTCACGCCATTGTTCCTGATCTGCTTGGGCAGCAGATAGCGCAACGCGATGTTGACCTTCTCCTCTTCCGTGTATCCCGAAAGGCGAATCACTTCCATGCGGTCGAGCAGCGCCGGCGGAATGTTGAACGAGTTCGACGTCGCGACGAACATCACGTCCGACAAGTCGAAATCGACTTCGATGTAGTGGTCCTGGAACGTATGGTTCTGCTCGGGATCGAGTACTTCGAGCAGCGCAGACGCCGGGTCGCCACGGAAGTCCTGGCCCATCTTGTCGACTTCGTCGAGCAGGAAGAGCGGGTTGCGAACGCCCGCCTTGGTCAGGCTCTGCAGGATCTTGCCGGGCATCGAGCCTATGTAGGTGCGACGGTGGCCGCGAATCTCGGCCTCGTCGCGCACGCCGCCCAACGCCATGCGAACGAACTTGCGATTGGTCGCGCGCGCGATCGACTGCCCGAGCGAGGTCTTGCCCACGCCGGGAGGACCGACCAGACACAGGATCGGCGCCTTCAGCTTGTCCACGCGTTGCTGGACCGCGAGGTATTCCAGGATGCGTTCCTTGACCTTGTCGAGCCCGAAGTGGTCTTCGTTCAAGACCTGTTCGGCGAGCTTCAGATCGTTGGTGACCTTGCTTTTCTTCTTCCACGGCAAGCCGACCAGCGTGTCGAGATAGTTGCGCACGACGGTGGCTTCGGCCGACATCGGCGACATCAGCTTCAACTTCTTCAGCTCGCCGTCGGCCTTGGTCTTGGCCTCCTTCGACATGCGGGCAGCCTTGATCTTCTTCTCGAGCTCCTCGATGTCGGCGCCGTCTTCGCCCTCACCGAGCTCCTTCTGGATCGCCTTGACCTGCTCGTTGAGGTAGTACTCGCGCTGGCTCTTTTCCATCTGGCGCTTGACGCGTCCACGGATGCGCTTCTCGACCTGCAGGATGTCGAGCTCGGTTTCGAGTTGCGTGAGCAGATGCTCGAGGCGCTCGGAGACCTTGAACATTTCGAGCACGGCCTGCTTCTGCTCGAGCTTGAGCGGCAGGTGAGCGGCGATCGTGTCGGCCAGGCGGCCCGAATCGTCGATGCCCGACAGCGACGTGAGGATCTCGGGCGGGATCTTCTTGTTGAGCTTCACGTACTGATCGAACTGCTGGACGATCGTGCGCCGCATCGCCTCGAGCTCGGCGTTCTGCTCTTCTTCCGGCGCGACCGGCGTGAGGTCGCAGACGAAGTGCGTGTCGAGCTCCTCGATCCTGTGGATGCGCGCGCGCTGCGCGCCTTCGACCAGGACCTTCACGGTGCCGTCGGGCAGCTTCAACATCTGCAGGATGTTCGAGACGCAACCGATCTCGTAGATATCCTCAGGCGACGGCTCGTCCTTGGACGCGGTCTTCTGGGCGACGAGCATGATGCTCTTGCCCGCTTCCATCGCGGTCTCGAGCGCCTTGATCGACTTCGGGCGACCCACGAACAGCGGGATCACCATGTGCGGAAAAATCACCACATCGCGCAGGGGCAGAAGCGGCAACTGGATGCGCTCGTCGGACAAGCTAGTGGTCACGGCCATGTTGTTCCTTTCAATACGGATCAGCCGTAGATGATGCTCAACTTTTGGGTTACAAGAGCGTCGCTTTCGACCTCTTGCTTACATAAAGCTGCAAAACGCAAAAGCCGCTCGAACCTCGTGAGCTTTTGCATTTGCAAAAGCTGCAAAACGCAAAAGCCGCTCATGCATCGCGCATGAACGGCTTTTCGGTTGAAGCCGACTCGATCGGTGCCGCCCGTATTGGGCGGCCCTTCGTTTGACGCGCAATGCCCGCGATGAACAGGCTATCGGCGCTTCCTCTATTGATCTTTAACTCAAGCCGGCAACTTTGGGTTGATCACCGTAGATCAAGAGCGGCTTGACGCCCCCGTTGATCTGGTTCTCGTCGAGCACCACGCGAACCACGCCCTTCGAACTCGGCAGCTCGAACATCACGTCGAGCAATGCGTGCTCCAGCATCGATCGCAGCCCGCGCGCGCCGGTCTTGCGCTTCAAGGCTTTCTTCGCGATCGCGAGCAATGCAGCGGGCCTGATCTCGAGTTCGACGCCTTCCATCGACAGCAGTTTCTGGTACTGCTTGACCAGCGCATTCTTGGGCTCGACCAAAATCTGGATCAACGCTTCTTCGTTCAGTTCGTTCAGGGTCGCCACCACCGGGAGCCGTCCGACCAATTCGGGGATCAGCCCGAACTTGATCAGGTCTTCCGGTTCGACCTCGCGCAGCACGTCCCCGACCGCGCGCTCGGATGCACTCTTGACTTCGGCGCCGAAGCCGATGCCGCTCTTCTCGGAACGATTGCGAATGATCTTCTCGAGGCCGTCGAACGCACCGCCGCAGATGAACAGGATATTGGTCGTGTCGATTTGCACGAAGTCCTGGTTCGGATGCTTGCGTCCGCCCCGCGGGGGCACCGACGCCATCGTGCCTTCGACCAGTTTCAGTAGCGCCTGCTGGACGCCTTCGCCGCTCACGTCACGCGTAATCGACGGGTTGTCCGACTTGCGCGAGATCTTGTCGATCTCATCGATGTAGACGATGCCCTTCTGCGCCTTCTCGACTTCGTAATTGCAGTTCTGCAAAAGCTTCTGAATGATGTTCTCGACGTCCTCGCCGACATAGCCTGCTTCAGTCAGCGTGGTCGCGTCGGCGATCACGAAAGGCACGTTGAGCAAGCGTGCGAGCGTCTGCGCGAGCAGCGTCTTGCCTGAGCCCGTCGGGCCGACCAGAAGGATGTTGCTCTTGGCCAATTCCACATCGTCCTTCTTGGACATGTGCTTGAGGCGCTTGTAATGGTTGTAGACCGCGACCGCGAGGATGCGCTTGGCGGTCTCCTGGCCGATCACGTATTGATCGAGGATGTCGCCGATCTCTTGCGGCGTAGGCAGGTCCGAGCGCGTGATCGTCCCCGACGTGTCGGCCTGCGCGGCCTCGTCGCGAATGATGTCGTTGCACAGGTCTATGCACTCGTCGCAAATGAAGACCGACGGCCCCGCGATGAGCTTCTTGACTTCGTGCTGGCTCTTGCCGCAGAAGGAGCAATACAACAGCTTCTCGCCGCTCGAACCCTTTTTTTCCGACATGCCGCCTAGTCCCGCAACTGGTTGAACTCGAATGAACTATACCGTGCTTTTTGCAGGGCGACCGGCCCGGCGTGCCTGCAACCGCGCCGCGCGTACACGCCACGCAACATCGGGAACGGCCTTCTCGCCAAGCGTGCCGCCGCGATCAAGCAAGCTCAGGTTTCGGTCGAGCGCGATGTGAGGACCTGATCGACCAGGCCGTACTCTTTCGCCTGCTCGGCCGACATGAAAGTATCGCGGTCGGTGTCTTTCTCGATGCGCTCGATCGGCTGGCCGGTCCGCTCCGAATAGATACGATTCAAACGATCGCGCAGATACAGGATTTCCTTGGCCTGGATTTCGATATCGGCGGCCTTACCCTCCGACCCTCCGGATGGCTGATGGATCATGATGCGCGAATTCGGTAGCGCAAAACGTTTGCCCTTCGCGCCCGCTGCGAGCAGGAACGAACCCATGCTCGCGGCCATGCCGGTGCACAACGTCGAGACATCGGGCTTGACGAACTGCATCGTGTCGTAGATCGCGAGGCCCGCGTAGATCGAGCCGCCCGGTGAATTGATGTAGAGCGAAATGTCCTTGTCGGGATTCTCCGATTCGAGGAACAAGAGCTGAGCGACCACCAGGTTCGCGGTCTGGTCGTTGACTGGCCCGACCAGAAAGATGATGCGTTCCTTGAGCAGCCGCGAATAGATGTCGTAGGCGCGCTCGCCGCGGCCCGACTGCTCGATGACGATGGGGACCATGCCCAGGCCCACAGGCTCGCTGACGCCGAATGCTTCCGGATATTTCATGTGTCGCTGTCCTCTATCAACCCGCATTCATCAACCCGCGTTCATCAACCCGCGCTTATCAACCCGCGCTTATCAACCCGCGCTTATCAACCCGCGCTTATCAACCATTACCCATCAACTCGTCGAACGGCACTTCGACATCGGCCACGCGCGCCTTGCCAAGAACAAAGTTGACGACGTTTTCTTCGAGCACAAGGGCCTCGATTTCGCCGAGACGAGATCGATCCGCGAAATACCAGCGCACTACTTCGGCCGGCTTCTCATAGCTCTGCGCGAGATCTTCGATATGCGCCTTGATCTGCTCGGGCTTGCCGCTCAGATCGTGCTGCTTGACGAGTTCCGCGAGCACCAGACCCAGACGCACGCGCCGCTCGGCCTGCGCGGAAAAGAGTTCGGGCGTCAGCGGCATCGCGTCGGCATTCATGCCGCGACGACGCATCTCCTCACGCGCGTTGGCGATCAACTGTTCGGTCTCGTTGTCGATCAGCGCCTTGGGAACGTCCATCTGCGCCGAAGCGAGCAGCGCGTTCATCACGCTGTCCTTGGTGCGCTGCTGCAGACGCTTCTTCACTTCGCGTTCGAGATTGCTGCGAATGTCCGCGCGCATCTGCGTCATGTCGCCGTCGGCCACGCCCAGCGAACGCGCGAAGTCCGCATCCACCGCAGGCACATGCGCCCATTCGATGTCCTTGACGGTGACCTTGAACTGCGCTGTCTTCCCGGCGACTTCGGCGCCGTGATAGTCGGCCGGGAACGTCAGGTCGAAGGTACTCGACTGGCCTTTCGATAGTCCGGTCACGGCTTTCTCGAACTCGGGAAGCATGCGACCTTCGCCGATCACGAATGCAACGTCGTTGCCGCTGCCACCGTCGAACGGCGCACCGGCAATGGTGCCCACGAAATCCACGGTGACGCGGTCGCCACTTTGCGCGGCGGGATCCGTTCCTTCCGGTGCCGCATGCGCGTGTGCGTCGGCGTGCTCATGCGCTTGTTCGTCGCCATGCGCGTCATGGCTTTTGCTATGGAAATGCGTGCGCTGCTTGCGCAGGATCTCGATCGTCTTGTCGACCGCGGATTCGTCGATCTCGGTCTTCGCGCGATTGACTTCGGCTGCGTCCAGGCCGGCTATCGACACGTCGGGATAAACCTCGAAGGTCGCGTCGAACGCTACCGCGCTCTCGGCTTCGGAGCCTTCGGCGCTCTGCTTGGCCGTGATGTTCGGCGAGCCCGCGACACGCAATTGGGCTTCCTCGACCGCCTTGTTGAACGCGCCGCCGATCTTCTCGTTGAGCACTTCGTTGTGCACTTGGTAGCCGTACTGCTGCGAGACGATCTTGATGGGTACCTTGCCGGGACGAAATCCCGGCATGCGCACCGTGCGCGACAGGCGCTTCAGGCGCGTATCAACTTCCTTCTCGATCTCCGCGACGGGGACCGAGATGTGAAGGCGACGTTCGAGTCTTCCGAGATTTTCGACTTGCATGCTGATTCCGTATTCAGTAATAAAAGTGCAGCGATTGCGTTGCGCGAACCCCGTCGGCCCTTTGAACAAAGAGCCGGGTCGAGCTTTTCGTCGAACCGGAGCGGGAAGCGCGGACAGGTAGCGGGACCGATGCAGATGCGAATGGTGCGAGGGAGGGGACTCGAACCCCTACACCATTGCTGGCGTCAGGACCTAAACCTGGTGCGTCTACCAATTTCGCCACCCTCGCGGCGACGCGTCCACAGCCCCGACCACAAGTCGTGCGCGTCCCTTGATCGGCGCCGAATTATACGCGATGACCCTCGACGATTCGGCGACGCCGTCGCCGGCAACGCGGCGTCTCGAACGTGGGCTCGAACTTCGTCCCGAACTTCATCCTCATATACTGCCGCGCTGCATTCGAGTCCGCCATGCCCGTCGAGCATTACGAAAATTTTCCGGTCGCTTCGCTGCTGCTGCCGCGCCGGCTTCGCCATCCGGTCGAGACGATCTATCGCTTCGCGCGCTCGGCCGACGATCTCGCCGACGAGGGCGACGCAATTGCCGACGAACGCATCGCGTCGCTGAACGCGTACGACGCGCAACTGCTGCGCATCGAATCCGGAGAGCTACCAGCGCACGCGCCCGCAGGCGAGATGTTCGACGCATTGGCTTTGGTGATTCGCGATCATCGCCTGTCGATAGCCCTCTTTCGCGACCTGCTGTCCGCGTTCTCGCAGGACGTGACGGTCAAGCGCTACGACGACGACGCGATGCTGCTCGACTACTGTCGTCGCTCCGCAAATCCAGTGGGCCGCCTGATGTTGATCCTGTACGGCGCGGACAACGAGCAGCACCGGTTGTGGTCGGACCACATCTGCACCGCGTTGCAATGGATCAATTTCTGGCAGGACGTTGCAATCGATCGCGACAAGGACCGTATCTATCTTCCACGCGCCGATCTCGATCGCTTCGGCGTGAGCGAGGCGATGCTGATGGGCGATGCGGCAACGCTCGTCGCTTCGGATTCGTGGCGACAATTGATGCGCCACGAGGTGACGCGAACGCGAGCGATGATGCTCGAAGGCGCGCCGCTTGCGCATGTATTGCGCGGACGCGTCGGCTTCGAGCTGGGCGTGGTCGTGCAAGGCGGCCTGCGCATTCTCGAGAAGATCGAGCGGGTTGATTACGACGTGTTCGCTCGCCGGCCCGCGGTCACGAAAGGCGATGTGCCGCTGCTCATGACGCGGGCTTTGACTTTTGGCGCTCTTACAATGCGCGCATGACCCCCGAGGCCTACTGCCAGGACAAGGCTGCGAAGAGCGGTTCGAGCTTCTACTACGCCTTTCTCTTCCTGCCGCCCCAGCGTCGCGCCGCGATCACGGCGCTGTACGCGTTCTGCCGCGAGGTCGACGATGTCGTCGACGAGACCAGCGACTCGTCACTTGCCGCGCGCACGCTGGCCTGGTGGAGCGAGGAAGTCGGCCGGCTCTACCAGGGCGAGCCCACGCATCCGGTCACGCGCGCGCTCGCGCCGCACCTCGAAGCCTTCTCGATCACGCGGCCCCGGTTGCTCGAGATCATCGCGGGCATGGAGATGGACTTGCATCAGTCGCGCTATCTCGACTTCGTCGGGCTCGCGCACTATTGCCATCACGTGGCCGGTGTCGTCGGCCAGTTGTCGGCCAACATCTTCGGCGCCAGCGATCCGCGCACGGCGAACTACGCCGAAAAGCTCGGCCTCGCGGTGCAATTGACGAACATCATTCGCGATGTCGGCGAAGACGCGCGCAAGGGCCGCATCTACCTGCCGATCGACGAACTGAAGCGATTCGGCGTGCCTGCCGGCGACCTGCTGATGGGAAAACGCAGCGCCGGCTTTTCCGAACTGATGCGCTTCCAGGCGGCACGCGCGCGCAGCATCTACGCCGAAGCGCTCGCCCTGTTGCCCGATGCGGACCGGCGCGCGCAGCGGCCTGCTCTCATCATGGCGGCCATCTATCGTGCCTTGCTCGACGAGGTCGAGGCCGAACGCTTCGAAGTGCTGAACCAGCGCATCGCGTTGACGCCGATCAGGAAACTGTGGATCGCATGGCGCACCTGGGTCGGTACGCGCTAGCAGGACACGGCGCGAAAACGCTTACGGTCGCTGGAGTTCGATCGGCTGACCGTGCAGTGTGCGTCGCGCCGCATCGTCCCATTCGTCGCGACGGTGTAGAAGCGCTCCGTTGGTGACGAGGCCCTTCGCGGTGCTGATGTTTTCAAGCGCCGTCAGCCAATGGCCATAGTAGTTCTCGCCATTGTCCGGGTCGCCGGCGAGCTGCGCATCGCGTATCGCTGCGGCGAGGCTCGCGGCCCATTCGTTCCAGCCGAACACGCCGCGCTCGTGGAGGGCGAGCGTCATCGCAAACGCCTGCGCTTCCCACGGTGCGTTGAAGACCGGCTCGTCGCCATCGCAGGGCAGACCGGGTAGCGCGCCACGCAACTCGGGCAGTTTCATGACGACGGAATCGAGCGAGACGGAGCCGCGGGTGCGGGTTCCAAATAAGGCTCCCAGCAGTCGACGCAGACCGACGCGCCGCTCGTGTCCGGCCCCCACAGCTCGGCTGCGCCGAAGCGCACGGTATAGAGCCACTGCGGTTGTTCGCCGAGACCGACCGCGTTGGTGTCGGGAAAGCTGTGCGCGCCGTGCACGGCGACGATGCGCCCTTGCTTGCCGCGGCTATAGCGCGGCAGGCGCGTGTGCGTCGGTGGATTGATCTGTCGCGTGCGAACCCTATCGCCGACCGCGAACCACGCCTCCCTATTTGTCTGACGATCGCTAGCGCTGCCGCGCGACAGCACCGCTGCAACCTGATCGCCCGCCAGCACGCGCGCAAGCGGGGGCGGCGGCGCCCTGGACTTGCCCTCCTCGATTTCTTCGGCAGTGACCAGACGCTTTGCGAGCAGCAATGTCTTGAGGCCTTCGAACCAGATTTCGTAATAACTGCTCGACAGATATTGCGCAGGCGGCAGGCTCTCGCGAGCGGCACGCGACATGTCGATGTTCCACTGGCCGGTGGCGCCCATCGCCAGCGTGATCGCCAGCACGCGGCGTTCCCACTCGGCGTGAAACGGCGGCTCGTGCGGCTCGCTCAGTACCGGTCCGAAGCCGTGCATGCCGCCGAGATCTTGCGCGCCGTTCATGAGGGCTCCTCGGCGCGAGAGGCAGGAGCGGTGACCAGGCCGGTGCCGATCATCGAGTCGCGCGTCACCAGTTCGGCCAAGGTCTCTTCACCCCAACCGACGGTCGAGGCAGGCTGCATCGGCAGCACCAGATAGCGGATCTCGGCGGTCGAATCCCACACGCGAAATTCCACCTCGGGCGGCAGCTCGAAACCGAAGTCCTCGAGCACGCCGCGCGGATCGGCGACCGCGCGCGAACGATACGGCGCCGACTTGTACCAGACCGGCGGCAGGCCGAGCACCGGCCACGGATAGCAGGAGCACAAAGTGCAGACCACCATGTTGTGCACGGTCGGCGTGTTCTCAAGCGCGACCATGTGCTCGCCCTGTCGGCCCCCATAGCCGAGCGACGCGATTGCCGCTGTTGCGTCATCGAGCAGCCACCTCTTGTAACCCGGGTCGGCCCACGCTTTCGCCACGACGCGCGCGCCATTGCGCGGACCGATCCTGGTCTCGTAGGTTTCGATCAGGACATCGAGCGCCTCGGGATCGACATAGCCCTTTTCGACCAGCAGGGATTCGAGCGCGCGCACGCGCAAGTCCATCTCCGAAAGTTCGCTGCCGGAGTGATCGTACGGGTGCTGGTGATCGCCACCGCGAACCGGCTCGTCGTCGCGATGGTGATGATGGTCGTGGCTCATCGAACTCCTGCCTCGGGTTGAACGTGGTCAGTCCGCATTCTGGTCGGCCGGACATCGCAACGCAATCCGATTCCACCGATACGGAATGCTGCATCGGAGCGCAACGTACAATTTCCGCCTCCCCACCAATCCTGGCTCCGCTTTCCGGGCGATCAAGGCGATGTATCCCAGGCAGCCGTATCGGAACAGAAGTTGCAAAGCGTCGCTCTAGTGGGCAGGTCGGCAAGGCCTTCGGTCGCGATCGTCGGCGCAGGTTGGGCCGGACTCTCGGCGGCGGTCCGGTTCGCCGAAGCCGGCATCGCGTGCACGGTGTTCGAAGCATCGAAGACGCTCGGCGGCCGCGCGCGGCGCGTGCAGTGGCAAACCGCCGATGGTCGCGAGATCGCGCTCGATAACGGCCAGCACATTCTGATCGGCGCGTACCGCCATACGCTGGCCCTGCTCGCCAAGCTCGGCATCAATCTCGACGACGCGTTCGAGCGCACGCCACTTCAGATCGTCGCCACCAGCGGCTTCGAGCTTCGTGCATCGCGGCACCGCGCGCCGTGGCATCTCGTGATCGGCATTCTCAGGGCGCGCAAGCTCGACTTCGACGAGCGCTGGGCAATGGCGACCTTCATGCTGCGCGCCAAGCGCATGGCCTGGACTCTCGAAAGCGATTGCACGGTCGATGCCATGCTCGATGCGTGGGAACAACCTGCGTCCCTGACGCGCAAGCTGTGGGAACCGCTGTGCATCGCCGCGCTCAACACAACCAGCGACATCGCGTCCGCGCAAGTGTTTCTCAACGTCATGCGCGACAGCCTCGGCGCCGATGCGCGCGACTCGGACCTGCTGTTGCCGCTCGTCGATCTCGGGAGCCTGTTGCCCGATGCCGCTGCGGCATCCCTAGAACGCGGCGCGTCCGACATTCGATTCGGCGCGCGCATCCAGAACCTGAAGATCGAAGAGCACGGTGTGTCGATCGCGACCGGTTCCACCACCGATCTCGCAGATGCCGAGCGATTCGATGGCACCGTGCTTGCCGTTCCTCCGTACGAAGTGGTGCGCCTGCTGACGCCGACCGCGCTGCGCGATGCGCGCTATCGCCCGCTGATCGCAAGCTGCGAAGCCTTCGAGTTCCAGCCGATCGTCACGGCCTACCTGCAATACCGCGATCCGCCGCAATGGCCCGCGCGCATGCTCGCGCTCGAACCCGCGCCGCATCTCGACCTGTTCGGGCAATGGGCGTTCAATCGTTCCGAGCGCCTCGACGATGGAAGGCCGCACCAGCCCAACGCAGCACGAGGCCTGGTCGCCGTCGTCATCAGCGCCGACGGCTCGCATCGCGAGCTCGAACAGACCGAGTTGCTCGCGACGATCGCGAGACAGCTTGCAAGCCAGTGCGGAATGCCGAGCCAGCCGATGGATGCGCGGCTGATCGTCGAAAAACGCGCCACCTTCGCGTGTACGCCAGCGCTCGCGCGGCCCGATGTCGAGACCTCGCATCTTCATGTCGCAATCGCCGGCGACTTCGTGTCCGAAGCCGCGCCCACCCTGCACTACCCGGCGACGCTGGAAGCGGCCGTGATCGCTGGTCAGCGAGCGGCAGAAAGCCTGATCGCAGCGCTTAGGTCGTAGCGCGGTCAAAGCCGTGCGCCGGCCGCCGGTCGCTAACCCGACCGCAACGCATCGAGCGCCTCGTCGATCCGCGACACGGCGATGATCGCCATTCCTTCGATCTTCGCGCTCGCGCCCTTCGGTGCATTGGCGCGCGGGATCAACGCGCTGCCGAACCCGAGCTTGGCCGCTTCGCGCAATCGCTCCTGCCCGCGCGGCGCGGGCCGGATCTCGCCGGCGAGTCCGACCTCGCCGAACACCACCATCCCGCGCGGCATCGGCTTGCCGCGCAGCGACGACTGTATCGCGCACAACACGGCGAGGTCGGCCGCGGGCTCGACGATCTTCACGCCGCCAACGGCGTTGACGAACACGTCCTGGTCGTAGCACGCGATCCCCGCGTGGCGATGCAGGACCGCGAGCAGCAACGCGAGCCGGTTCTGTTCGAGCCCGACCGAGAGGCGGCGGGGATTGGGGTTGTGCGCGGTATCGACCAGCGCCTGGATCTCGACGAGCAGCGGCCGCGTGCCTTCCTGCGTGACCAATACGCACGAGCCCGGCACGGTGCCGCCCTTTCCGTCCGGCCCGTGCTGCGAGAGGAACAACGCCGACGGATTCGACACGCCCTTCAATCCCCGCTCGGTCATTGCAAAGACGCCGAGCTCGTTGATCGCGCCGAAGCGGTTCTTGATCGCGCGCACGAGGCGAAAGCTAGAATGCGTGTCGCCTTCGAAGTACAGCACCGTATCGACGATGTGCTCGAGCACGCGCGGGCCGGCGAGCGTGCCTTCCTTGGTGACGTGGCCCACCAGAACGATGGTCGTGCCGACTTGCTTGGCGATGCGCGTCAACTGCGCCGCGCACTCGCGCACCTGCGCGACCGAACCCGGCGCCGACGTCAGCGCTTCCGAATACAGGGTCTGGATCGAATCGATCACCACGACGTCGGGCCGCTCGCTGGTGATCGCAGCCTGGATCTTCTCGAGATTAATTTCGGCGAGCAGCCGCAAATCCGCGCCCCATCCGCTCTCCTCGCCGGCGAGCCTGCGCGCACGCAACGCGATCTGCGCGCCCGACTCCTCACCGCTCACGTAGAGCGTGCGCTTGGTCATCGACAGGACCGACATGGCCTGCAGCAACAAGGTCGACTTGCCGATGCCGGGATCGCCGCCGATCAGCACGACCGCGCCCGCGACCATGCCGCCGCCCAGCACGCGATCGAACTCTTCGATGCCGCTCGAGAAGCGTGGAACTTCGGCCGCATCGATTTCCGACAGTGCCCGAACCGGCGTCGATGCGGTCAGCGATGCGAAGCGATGGGTGGTCGGGCTCGGCGCTTCCGCGACGCCTTCGATCAGCGTATTCCATACGGAGCAATGCGGGCACTGGCCCTGCCACTTCGAAGTCTGCCCGCCACATTCGGAACACACATAAACGGTTTTCGGTTTGGCCACGCGCGATGCATCCTTCTTTGAGTCGACGCGCTCAGTCGACCGTGATGACGGGCACACGCGGCGCGAGCGCGCACAGGAGTTCATAACAGTTCGTGCCCGCAGCCTGCGCGACTTCATCGACGGGCAGTTGCGCTCCCCACAACTCGACCGCACTGCCGACCGTCGCGTGCGGCGCGTTCGTGAGATCGACGGTGAGCATGTCCATCGAAACGCGGCCGATCGTGCGCGTGCGCACGCCATCGACCGTGATCGGCGTGCCGGTCGGCGCGACGCGCGGATAGCCGTCCGCATAGCCGCACGCGACGATACCGACGCGCATCTCGCGCTCGGCCGAATAGCGGTGGCCGTAGCCGACGACGTCGCCGGTCTGCAAGTGTTGAACGGCGATCAATTCGCTGTGCAGTTCCATCGCGGGTAGCAAGCCGAAGTCGGCGGCAGTGCGCGTGGCAAACGGTGAAGCGCCGTAAAGCATGATCCCCGGACGCACCCAATCGGCATGGGTCTCGGGATGCGCGAGGATGGCCGCGGAATTGGCGAGCGAGCGCGGGCCTGTCAAGCCACCCGTGCCACGCTCGAAAGCCGCCAGTTGCTCGGTCACGCCTTCGGGTCGGTCGGCGTTCGCGAAGTGCGTCATCAAGGTGATGGTGCCGACCTTCAAAGTCGCGACCAGGCGTTCATGCGCCTGGCGATAACGCGCCGACGAAAAGCCGAGGCGGTTCATGCCGGTGTTCATCTTCAGATAGACGTCGATCGGGCGATCGATTCGAGCGGCCTCGATCATCGCGATCTGCTCGTCGTGATGGACCGTGACCGTGACGCCGAGGCGCGCCGCGAGATCGAGGTCGGCCGGGTCGAAGCAACCCTCGAGCAGCAATACGTGCAGACGCCAGCCGAGTTCGCGCAGGGTTTCTGCCGTGGCGGTTTCGAGGATTGCGATGCCGTCGGCGCGCACGAGCGCGGGGCTGCTATCGGTCAGCAGGCGGATCAGGCCGTGACCATAGGCGTCGGCCTTCAACACGGCCCACACTTTCGAATGCGGTGCGGCCTTGCGAACGATGGCGATGTTGTGTGCGATGGCTCGTCTCGAGACGAGCGCTTTGATGGGTCGAGACACGGGCGAGAGATGTGGGGCGTGTTGATTGCGAAGGTGGAGAGGCGCCATGATAATTCCCCAGGCCCATGTCTTGATCCGCCGAACAGCGCCGCCGACAATGCGGCGGTCGTGCAAACGATTCATGCTATAACCCTGCGCGCAAAGGGGACGTATAGATTCCCGTAGCGGCGCGCCACAAGCCACCAGGTGCATCCATGCCGCAGCATGCAGGGATGCACGCTCATCCGGCCGCATCAAGCGGCTCGATAATCTGGAGACAGGCTTAACGCATGAAGCGCGGTTTCTACACGATCATGGCAGCGCAATTCTTTTCGTCGCTGGCCGACAATGCGTTGCTCATCGCCGCGATCTCGTTGCTCATCCAGATCTCCGCGCCGGAGTGGATGACGCCGCTGCTGAAATTGTTCTTCGGGCTTTCGTATGTCGTGCTTGCGGCCTTCGTCGGCGCGTTCGCCGATGCGATGCCCAAGGGTCGCGTGATGTTCATCACCAACAGCATCAAGATCGTGGGCTGCATGGTGATGCTGTTCGGCGCGCATCCGCTGGTCGCTTATGCGATCGTGGGCTTGGGCGCGGCGGCATATTCCCCGGCTAAGTACGGCATCCTCACCGAACTGTTGCCCGCCGAAGCGCTCGTCAAGGCCAATGGATGGATCGAGGGGCTGACCGTGTGCTCGATCATCATGGGCACCGTGCTGGGCGGCCAGCTCGTCGGCCAGAAGCTCTCGACCTTGATGCTGTCGTTCGACATGCCGTGGGTCGATACCGGCATCGACACGGCGCCGCAGGCGGCCATCGTCGTCATCGCTGGCGTCTACGCATTGGCCGCGCTGATCAACCTGCGCATTCCCGACACGGGTGTTCGCTATGCGCATCAGGAACGCAACCCGGCGCGCCTGATCGTCGATTTCGCGCAGTGCTTCACGACCTTGTGGCACGATAAACTCGGTCAGATTTCGCTCGCGGTCACGACGCTGTTCTGGGGCGCGGGGGCGACACTGCAATTCATCGTGTTGCGCTGGGCCGCATCCGCGTTGGGGCTCGACCTCACGCAAGGCGCGACGCTGCAGGCGGTGGTGGCCATCGGCATCGCCGCGGGCGCGGTACTTGCCGCGCGCGTTCCGCTCAAGCGCGCGTTGTCGGTGTTGCCGGTGGGCATCCTGATGGGCCTTCTGGTGATGAGCCTCGCCTTCTTCCGGCGCGACAGCTTCCCCGACTTCGTGCTCGAAGGATTCGGCATGCAGGTGCCGCTCTACCTCGCATTGGCCAGCCTGCTACTGATGGCGATCGGCGGCCTAGCGGGATTCTTCGTCGTGCCGATGAACGCCCTGCTCCAGCACCGCGGCCACGTGCTGATGAGCGCGGGCCATTCGATCGCGGTGCAGAACTTCAACGAGAACCTCTCGGTGCTGATGATGCTGTTCCTCTACACCATCCTGGTTCGCTACGACCTCTCGGTGCCGCACATCATCCTTCTCTTCGGCGCCTTCGTGGTCGGCTCGATGCTGCTGGTGGTGAGACGTCATCGCATGAACCTGCGCCGCGCCGATCCGCTGCTGTTGGTTCGCGAAGGACGGAACTAATACGCATTGCGAGCTGCGCGCTGCAGCGCGCCCTCGCGCTCACGCTGCGCTTTCTGCGCTGGTGCTCTCGGCTATGCGTTTGGCCAGGCACAGATCGGCCCACGCCTTCGCCTTCTCCTGCGGCGAGCGCAGCAGATAGGCCGGGTGATAGGTGACGACCACCGGGATGTCGCGGCCGGCTATCGATACGCGATGCTCCTTGCCACGCAGGCTCGCGATGCTGGCCTCGCGACCCAGCAGTGCGGCGCTGGCAAACTTGCCGACGACCAGGATCAGGCGCGGCGCCAGCAAGTCGATCTGCCTCCTCAGAAACGGCAGGCATTGCGCGACCTCGTCGGGCGCAGGGTCGCGGTTGCCGGGCGGCCGGCACTTCAGCACGTTGGCAATGAAGACGTTGCGTTCGCGCGAGAGCCCCACCGACGCGAGCATCGCATCGAGCAGGCGTCCCGCCTGACCGACGAAAGGCTCGCCTCGCGCATCTTCGTCGGCACCGGGGGCCTCGCCGATGATCATCCAGTGGGGAAGCGCATTTTCATCCACCGGGCCGACCCCGAACACAGTCTGCGTCCGCGTCTCGCACAGGCGGCATGCGCGACAGACACTGACGGTCTCGATCAATCGATCCCAGGGCATCATGGCGATCGTGGCGGCGCGATCCTCGATCGGTTCTTGCTCTTGCATGGCCGCCGGTGCATCGACTTCTCGGCGGACCCAGATCGGGCCGAGCCCCATCGCTTCGATTGCACGGAGTTGTTGATCCCGCATCGGGTCCTTCTTCACAGCCTTCATCGGGCGCCGTTACAGTTGCAAGCGCATCACGATCGCGTCTTCACGCGATTGCTGATCGCTGGCGCTGGCCGGGTAATAGCGGCGGCGCAGGCCGTGCTCGCGAAAGCCGAAGCACCGATAGACCGCCAGCGCCCGCGAGTTGGAGGGGCGCACTTCGAGGATCACCGAAGACGCGTGATATTCGAGTGCGAGCGCGGTCGCCTTGCGCAACAGGTATAAACCGTGGCCGCATCGTTGCCACGGTATGGCGACGCTGACATTCAACAGATGGGCCTCGTCGATCGCGGCCATCAGCACGAAGTAACCGATGATCGCTTGCGCATGTTGCTTCACAGGATCGCCCGAAGGATGGGACGGGCGCAAGACCCACGCGCAATAGCCTGCCGTGAGCGAATCGACGAAGTTGCCTTCGGTCCAGGGCGCGGCATAGAGCGACCGCTCGATCGCCGCGACATCGGCGATGTCGGCGAGACGCATCGGCGCGAGCGCGACGCTGGCCGGGTCGTGGATCGTCGCGATCGGTTGCGCACTCACGGCGTCAGGCTCCGTGAAGGACGGCCGGCGAAATGCGAGCCGCCGCAAGGTCTTGACGCTTCGTTTCGCGTTCAGCCGTGGTCAGGGCCACGTCATCGCGCACGTAGAGCGGGCTCGCGTTCTCGGGCGCAATCGCCTTGCCGTCCATCCACGCAATGCGACCGAGCTTCGCGACGTCGACCGCATTCGCGGTGTCGCGATGAATCACGCGTTCCACCAAGCCGTCGAGCGCGTCGCCGTGAACCGCCCACGCATTGCCGCAGCCCAGCGCGATCGGACCGCCGATGCGTTCAGCGATTCGATCGCGAAGTGCTGTGGGCGTGGCGAGAGCGGGCGGCATTGCCACGGTCAATCGGCCAGAGGCACTATGCAGCAAGGTCCAATAGACCTCGCCCATACGCGCGTCCATCACGACAAGAATTTCCGCAGGCGGCTCGGTCGGAGATTCGATGACCGAAAGGCCGATGGCGTCGAGCGTTCCGACCGGGACCACCGGGCGATCCACGCCGAATGCGAGGCCTTGCGCCACTGCGCAGGCGACGCGCAGTCCGGTGAAAGAGCCCGGACCCGCGGCATAGGCGATGACATCGCATCGAGACAGCGACACCGACGCATCGGCCAGCACATCCCTGACCATGGGCAGCACGTACTTCGAGTGGGCATTTCCGACGGCTGCGCGCCGGGCATATATATGAGGTTCAAGCGCGGATCCGCGCGCGAGCGCCACCGAACACGACGTGCCGGAGGTATCGATGCCAAGGACGACGAGGTTCACGAGATGTGGCAGCAATTCGAAACCGACACCGAAGTAAATGAGTCTTCGAGTTTAGAGGACTGCTCGCCAGACCGGGGAACCGGTGCGCTCCCGGGATTACTTTCGGCGCCATCGAGCATGCGGCCGATGGCGTTGTAGGATCACAACAAACTGGACTTGCCCTCGACTTACCCCTCTTTTCAAAAGTACGAGCCTGATTGAGCTATGGTAAATGAATAGAACACCCTCATCTAAGCATGGCAATCAACAGCAGAAGCGGCAACATCGGGCGCCGCTCCAGTTGCCGCGCGAAAGTCCGCGAGACCCTTCGCGGATGAGATTGATCAGTATTCGACAGCGGGCGTACCGCCTCCGACCTGAACGAGATCGGCATCGGCGACAAACACATATTGCGGCGGTTGCGCGTTGGAGAGGATGTCGGCGAGGGTTTGCAGATCAGCGATCATGATAGGGCTCCGAGGTTGTTCTGGTGAGATGGCATGGTTGTCGTGGGCGACTGGTTCGAAGGCTACGGTAGTTACAACCTGATTGCGAAATTTCATGAGCAGCATGTCTTCGGGTAACGATCTACCCGCAAGCAAGATCGAACAGAGGATGCCTGTGGACCTGCGCGTGGATAGCGACGCCGAAGTCCATGTCGATGCGACGTGCGTCCCCTTCGCGTCCGTCAAGTTTTCGCTGCTCGATGCCGTCAGGAATTTCAATGCCGAAAATCGGCATGAGGTCGATCGCCTGACGCTGGCCTTGATGCGTCTTGAAGGCCTCGAGCACATCGAAGATCGCATCACGCTTCTGATCAAGGCCTGCTTCTATTTCCAGCGCATCGGATGCAGCTTCGACGGCATTTCCCGGGGCATCGCGGCGCGTGAGTTGGCGTGTCGCCATGGCCTGAAGAATCTCGAGCGTCGCGCCTGCAACTCGCTGGGTGCGGTCTATTACGACAGCGCCAACTTCGAAGAAGCCTGCAAGTGTTTCGAGCGCACTCTCACCCTCGCGCGCGAACTCGGTGACCCGTTCTTCGAATGCGTGTCGTACATGATGACCGGCTCGCTTTTGAAGGAAATGGGCTGCTATCGCGACGCGCTCGAAGTCATCGACAAATCGCTCGGCTATCGGATCGCCACGCCCGAAGCCGAGCACGTACGCTTTTCCAGCGCGGTCAACGGCATTTTTTGCGCGCATCGCCTGGGCGACGAGGTTGCAGCGCTGCGCTACATGATGGTGGCTGCCGAAGCCGTCGACAACCCGCTGATCGATGACTCGAGTCGCGCATCGTTCGAATACAACCGCACCGTCTATCTGCTTACGCACGACGACAGCGAAACCGCCGAGATGCTGATCGACGCGGCCAAGGTAAGGCTCGCGCACGCGAAGAATCCGCGCGTCGATATCCAGCTTTCGATAGCGTCCTCGCTCTGCGATTGGGCCAGCCATGAGCCGCAGCGCGAAGCCGATGCCAGGAACGATCTGCGCGAGCTCTACCACCGCAGCAAGCACACTCACCTGTATCACGACGACGTGCTGCGCGCGCTGATGCAGGTTCACAGCCGTCCCACCAGCCGCGAAGAAGCCGAGGTCGGCATGGCGTATGCGAAAGAGCTGGTGGAATACACCACCAGCGTCAAGCACGCCAAGTTCTATCACCAGATGAGCGAACAGGGCGTCGCGATCCTCGGTGACGGCAACATCCCGCGGTCTTCACATCGCGGGCAGCGTGAGTCGTTCGACCCGTTCGCCAATGCGCGCCACTGGCTCGCCGACGATCCATCGCAAATGTGGCCGAACACCGAGCATCCTTCGCAGCGCGTCGCGTCGCGCGTCATCAAGAAGCATGACGAACTGACCGCGATTCACGACGATCTCGCCCGCCTGCGAACCGCATCGCTGAAGACCTCGATTCGCACCGTCGCTTACGACATGGCCGAGAACTGGGCGCTAGCCGCCGAGTTCTTCGACGACCAGACCGGCCAGCACTGCTTTCGTGTCGGACGTCTCGCGGGAATGCTCGCCGCCGAGATCGGCATGGACGAGGAATACAGCGCACGCATCGAACACGCCGCGCGACTACACGACATCGGCAAGATCAGCGTAAACGAGTTGATCCTGTTGAAGCCGGGTCCGCTCGACCCCGGCGAGTTGACCGCGATGCGTGCGCATGCCGAAGTGGGCGGCTTCCTGCTCCAGTATTCGGACGATCCGACCCTGCAGATGGCGGCCGTGATCGCGCGTCATCATCACGAGTGGTGGAATGGTGCGGGCTATCCGCACAATCTCACCGGCGAGCGCATTCCGCTCGAAGCGCGCATCTGCGCGCTGGCCGACGTCTACGACGCGCTGACCAACGCGCGACCGTACAAACGGGCGTGGCCGCATCGCATCTCCATCGAGCAGATGATGTGCGAGGCGGGAACGCATTTCGATCCGCGGCTGATCAAGCCTTTCCTGAAGGTGCTCGAGCGCCACGTCGGATCGACCGCGGTGCCGCCTTCGACGCATTTGCATCTGAAGGACATGGAGGCCAACGGCCTGCTGGTGTCGCGGCGGAAATTGATGGCCGCGGTCAAAGGGCAGTAATTACCGGACGGTAACTACGGCCGCGAGTTGGGCCGATAGACGTCCCTGCCGGCCTGATTGATCTGCTGCCGCAACGCGCGGCGTTCGTCCGGCGTCAATCGCCCCGGCCGGCCCATCTGGCCCGCATCACTTGGCTCGGGTGGACGAAAACCCGGTGCCTGAGGCGCCGCGAGTTCGCGTTCGGGCATACGCTGCATTTGTTCGCGTTGCACCGCACGTTCCCCTTGCATCTGCTGCTGGCGCTGCGCGCGCGCAGCCTGCCGCATCGCTCGGTCATTCGCGCGATCTTCCGGCCCCCGTACCTGCACCATGCGAAAGTGTCCATCGCCGTAGGCGTCGATTCCGCGTGCCTGTGCGCCCGCGGTCGCAAGGAAACAGGCGAGCACGATCGCGCATGCGGCAGCGACGGTCGTGCGGGCACGCTTGAAGACTCGCGCTGCGCTAGCGTATGCGTTGAACGACGACATGGTGGCGGCAATCACAATCCGTAAGACACGACGGGCCTCGGCCCAAGGACAACATGGTAGGACCTGGGACCTTCTCCCGTCGTTGCCGGTCCTCCAACTTTTGTAACTTAGTGTGTCCCCTCGCACCGAGTCAATCATTCGTTCCGCTATGCGGCGCGCCGCATGCACGCATCGCGTCGTCATGTTTCGCAATGTCTGCGAGGCCCCCAGGCGAGGATAGCCGTGACAGCCTGCGAGGCCGCGCATTACCATGCACGCCATGACTGCCACCGCCCCCAACAAGATCCTCGTCGTCGATGACGACCAGAGACTGCGCGACCTGCTACGCCGCTACCTCACCGAACAAGGCTTCAATGTCTTTCTCGCCGAGAGCGCGACCGCGATGAACAAGCTGTGGACGCGCGAGCGCTTCGACCTTCTCGTGCTCGACCTGATGTTGCCCGGCGAGGACGGGCTTGCGATCTGCCGCAAGCTGCGCGGCGCCAACGACACCACGCCGATCATCATGCTGACTGCGCGCGGCGATGAAGTCGATCGCATCATCGGGCTCGAGCTCGGCGCCGACGACTATCTGCCCAAGCCCTTCAACCCGCGCGAACTGGTGGCGCGCATCCATGCGGTGCTGCGTCGGCGTGGCGCGCCCGAGGCTCCGGGTGCGCCGGCATCGGATCTCGAGACCTTCGAGTTCGGTCCGTACATGCTCAACCTGCAGACGCGCACGCTGACGCACGACGGGCAGACCAAGTCGCTGACGACCGGCGAGTTCGCGGTGATGAAGGCGTTCGCGCGGCATCCACGCCAGCCGTTGTCGCGCGAGAAGCTGATGGAGCTCGCACGCGGCCGCGAGTACGAAGTGTTCGATCGCAGCCTCGACGTGCAGATTTCGCGCTTGCGCAAATTGATCGAGACCGATCCGTCGAGCCCGCGCTACATCCAGACGGTGTGGGGCTTGGGCTATGTCTTCATCCCCGACGGCCCGCCGCCGACCACACGGGCGGAGTCCGCGGGCGAGACTGCAAAGGTAGCCCCCGATACAGCCGCGAATGATGCCCATCCCGCGGCTTCCCACGACGACCACAAAAAGTAGTCGCGACGGATCCTGACCGGACATGCCCGGCGGCGTCTTCTGGCGAACCTTCCTGCTGCTCGCGCTGTTGATCGGGGCGAGCCTGGCGGCGTGGTTCCAGAGCTTTCGCGTGATCGAGCGCGCGCCGCGCGCGCAGCAGATCGCCCAGACCATCGTCTCGGTCGTCAACGTCACGCGTTCCGCGCTGGTCCACTCGGACCCGGCCAAGCGCACCGATCTGCTCGCCGATCTCGCGAGCAACGAAAGCATCCGCATTTATCCACTGGAACCGTCGGACGTGGTCGAGCCGTTGCGCGACTCCGCGTCGAACGGCTTGATGCTCGAATACGTGCGTGCGCGCCTGGGACGCGACACGCGCATGGTCCGCAGCGTCAACGGGCAGGAAGGACTGTGGGTCAGCTTTTCGATCGAAGACGACGATTACTGGGTCGCGTTCGAACGCGACCGGCTCGAAGTCGTCGCGGGACTGCAATGGCTGGGCTGGGGTGCGGCGGCACTGGCGCTGTCGCTGCTGGGTGCCGTCGCGATGAGCCGGTTGATCAATCTTCCGCTGAAACGTCTCGCCACCGCGGCGGTCGTGATCGGCCAGGGTGGCAAGCCCGCGCCGCTACCGGACCAGGGACCGCGCGAAATCCGCGCGGCCAATGCGAGCTTCAACACCATGGTCGACGATCTCGCCCGCATCGACGCCGATCGTGCACTGCTGCTTGCGGGCATCTCGCACGACTTGAGAACGCCGCTCACGCGCATGCGCCTCGAAGCCGAGCTGAGTGTGCAGGACGAAGCATCGCGACAAGCGATGCAGGGCGACATCGAGCAGATGGACGCGATCATCGGACAGTTCCTCGATTACGCACGGCCGCTCGACGCCGACGCGGTCTTCGACGAGGTGGACCTGACGGCGATCGTGCGCGACACCGTGGCCGAGATCCCGACCGACGATCGCTTCGTGATCGAGGCCGACCTGCGGGCGACCACGCCGGTCCGCGCGCACCCGACCGAGATCAAACGCGTGGTGTTGAACCTCGCGGAGAACGCGCGGCGTTATGGCCAGACGCCGGGTGCCGATGCGGTTCGTCTCACGATCAGCACGCGCGACCAGCCCACGCGCCTCGAAGTCGCCGACCGCGGCGTGGGCATTCCCGACGAAGCGATCCGGCGCATGAAGCAGCCTTTCACGCGCCTGGACACCGCACGCGGTCAGGCGAACGGTGCGGGACTCGGTCTGGCGATCATCGAGCGCATCGCGCAACGCCATCGCGCGCGCTTCGAGTTGAGTGCGCGTGAAGGCGGCGGCCTGCTTGCGCAGATTGTTTTTCCGCGCCGCACTTGACCGGATCCGGCGCGACGGCGTTGCGCGTTCGCTAGGCTACTGCGATCAGCGCGACCGCTTCGGCGGCGATGCCCTCACCGCGTCCGGCGAAGCCGAGTCGCTCGGTGGTCTTGGCTTTCACGTTGACGCACGCGACATCGATCGCGAGGTCGGCCGCGATGTTGGCGCACATCGCATCGACATGCGGCGCCATCTTCGGCGCCTGCGCGATGATGGTCGCGTCGATGTTGCCCACGACATAGCCCGCCTCGCGCAGCAGCGCCATGGTCTGTCTCAACAGGTGTCGCGAGTCGGCGCCCGCCCAGTCGGCCGACGTGTCGGGAAAATGCCTGCCGATATCGCCCAGCCCTGCAGCGCCGAGCAGCGCGTCGGTAATCGCGTGCAGCAACACGTCGGCGTCCGAGTGGCCGATCAAGCCCTTCTCGTGAGGAATGGTCACGCCGCCGATGATCAGCGGCCGGCTGGCGACCAAGGCATGAACGTCGAAGCCTTGCCCGATGCGGATGCCGGTCATGCGCCGGTCATACGAAACAACGGCACATCAAGCAAGCCTCGTTCGCGCGCGCACGCTCTTCAATGCGAATGCGTCGTCGTGTGCGGATGCGGATGCATATCCGGCTCACTGCGGCCGCGCGCGCGGCCTTCGCAATTCGGTTTCGTGCAGACGCCGTACATCGACAGCGCATGATCCTGCAGCGTGAAGCCGCGCTCCTTGGCGATGCGCTGCTGCCGCTTCTCGATCTCCGCGTCGTAGAACTCCTCGACCTTGCCGCAGGTCAGGCACACCAGATGATCGTGATGCGTGCCCATGTTCAGTTCGAACACCGCCTTGCCATTGTCGAAATGATTGCGCGCGAGCAGCCCGGCCTGTTCGAACTGGGTCAATACGCGATAGACCGTCGCCAAACCGATGTCCATGTTGTGTGCCAGCAGTTGCTTGTAGACGTCTTCGGCGCTCATGTGACGATGGTCGCTGGTCTGGAAGATCTCGAGGATCTTCAGACGCGGCAACGTGGCCTTCAGGCCGATGGTCTTGAGTTCACTCGGGCTCGACATGGATGTCCTTGGTGCGTAAGCGCAGGCCCGGTGCAGGCCTGCGGCGCGGACCACCACGCGCGAGGACAGCGTCGGGAGCGGGATGGGTTGCGGCTATCATAGCGCCTTCGCGTCGGGCCGATGCAGGGCTCTACCACCCACTTTCTCACGAGACAACTTGCTCGTCGCCGCATGATTTCTGCGCTTTTCCCTCGCAACATCTCGTCGCTCGCGATCGCCGCGCTTGCAACCGGCGCGCTCATTCTGTCGGGCTGCGGCTTTCTGTCCCGCGATCAACTCGACAATTTCAGCATCACCTACAAGATCAACGTCCAACAGGGCATCGTGGTCACGCAGGAGATGGCGGACCAGCTCAAGCCCGGCATGACGCGCGAGCAGGTGAAGTTCGTGCTCGGCACGCCCATCCTCGCCGACCCCTTCCACGCGAATCGCTGGGACTATCCGTTCCGCTTCCAGCCTGGGCGCGGTCGTATCGAAGAGCGCCGCTTCACGATCTATTTCGAGAACGATCGCCTCGCACGTTTCGAAGGCGATCCGTTGCCGACCGAAGAAGAGTTCGCGGCGAGTAGAAATTTTGCGACGACCAAGGTCGCGAAGGCGCCGCCGCTCGGACCCGCGAAACCGCAGACCCCGGGATCGACCAGTTCCGACGTAGGTGGCACGACGATCAAGGCCGAGCCCGTCAAGCTGCCGACGCGCCCTTCAACGCCGCCCGCCGATTCGCCTGCACCGCCACCGGCATCGAGCGAAGGCGACGCGCCGCGTTGATGCGGACGTTTGCGACGATGCGTCGGTGACGACAGTTCCGTGACGCCTTTCACGAGCGACATGCCACGCATCGCCATCGCAGGGGCGTCGGGTCGCATGGGCCGCACGCTGATCGAAGCGGTCGATCAGGCAAGCGACCTCGTCCTGTCCGCAGCGCTCGATCGCGACGACTCGCCGGTGCTTGGCGAGCGCGCCTCGACTCGGTCGGGTTCGACCGTGACGATCTCGTCGGACATCGACGCGGCATTGTCGGCGAGCGATGTGTTGATCGATTTCACGCGACCAGAAGCGACCCTCGCGCATCTGAAGGCGTGCACGGCGCTCGCCGTCAAGCTCGTGATCGGCACGACCGGCTTCGACGCCGCAGGACGCGACGCGATCGCAGCCGCGTCCGAGCGCATCGCGATCGTGTTCGCGCCCAACATGAGCGTAGGTGTCAATGTCATGTTCAAGCTGATCGAGGACGCGACCAGGGCGCTGACGGGCGGGCCCGCCAGCGGCTACGACATCGAGATCATCGAAGCGCATCATCGCCACAAGGTCGATGCGCCTTCGGGTACCGCGATCAGGATGGGCGAGATCGTCGCCGATGCGATGGGGGTCCGGCTCGATGACGTTGCATCCCATGGACGCGAAGGCGTGGTTGGGGAACGCCAGCCATCGACCATCGGTTTCTCGGCGATTCGCGGCGGTGACATCGTCGGCGACCACACGGTCTTGTACGCGGGAATCGGCGAGCGCATCGAGATCACGCATCGCGCCAGTAGTCGCGCGGGCTATGCGGCAGGAAGCCTGGCTGCTGCACGCTTTCTCACGCATCGCGAGCATGGGCTGTTCGATATGCAGGACGTGCTGGGACTTCGACCGAACGCCAGCCAGCGATAGTTCCGCGGATCAGCGCGCGGCATCGATCACGGCATCGACCGTGTCAGCCACCGCGCCATCGACCGCGTCATCGACAATCCGGCCGGCGGCCAGCGTGATGCGACGCGCGCAGCGCGATGCGATCGCGGTGTCGTGTGTGACCATCACGAGCGTCGATCCGTGGGTCCGGTTGAGCGCGAAGATCAGGTCCATCACACCTTCGCCGGTCGCGGCGTCGAGACTTCCGGTCGGCTCGTCGGCGAACAGGATCGCAGGTTCGACGACGAAGGCCCGCGCCAATGCCACGCGCTGCTGTTCGCCGCCCGACAGAGTCTTCGGATAGTGGCGTTCACGCGTCGACAAGCCGACCTGCGCAAGCATTGCGGTCGCTCGTTCGCGCGCGCGATCGGCGCCCGCGAGTTCGAGCGGCAGCATCACGTTCTCGAGCGCGTTCAGGTGGTTGAGCAACTGGAACGACTGGAACACGAAGCCGACACGCCGCGCGCGCAACTTCGCGCGTCCGTCTTCGTCGAGCGTGGACAGATCTACACCGAGCAGGGCAACGCGGCCGCTGCTCGCATGGTCCAGACCGGCGAGCAAGCCGAGCAAGGTCGATTTGCCCGACCCCGACGCGCCCACGATCGCGACCGTCTCGCGGAGAGCGATTCTGAGCGTGATATGGTCGAGTATCGTCAACGTGCCGATCGCATCGACCACGCACTTGGTCAATCCTTCGGCCTCGATCATCGGCTTCGCATACGTGGCGTCCGCGGCGACCGCGTCATCGTTCATCCGCGCCAACGCTTCGATCTTCCTTATTGCCGGGCCGGCATCGTTCATCGCTGCTCTTTCCTTTTCGACATGTTCTCGAACGTTTCACTGCGCCCTAAGACGCATCACGGATCACTGAAATTCCTTGCGGCCATCGCCCTCTGCGCGAGCATTCTCGCTGCCGGCACGCGATCGACCGCCGATGCCGCGCAGAGTTCGACGGCGTCCACGCTGCTTGTGCTGGGCGACAGCATCTCGGCGGAGTATGGCTTGAAGCGCGACAGCGGCTGGGTCAGGCTGCTCGACACGAGGCTTCGCAAGGAAGGCTTCCGCTACGACATCGTCAATGCGAGCATCAGCGGCGAGACCACGAGCGGCGGACTGTCGCGCATCGACGAGTTGCTGGCGCGCCTGCACCCGGCGATCGTGATCGTCGAACTCGGCGGCAACGACGGACTGCGTGGGCTGTCGCTGCCCACCACCGAGCAGAACCTCGCCGCGATCATCGCGCGATCTCAGAAGGCGGGCGCGGCCGTGCAGTTGATCGGCATGCAGTTGCCGCCCAACTACGGCAAGGCCTATACCGATCGCTTCGCTGCGATCTACGCGCAGGCTGCAAAGCGCTACAGGACGTCGCTGACGCCATTCTTCTTCGCCGGTTTCGCGGAACGCTACGACCTGTTCCAGTCCGATCGCATTCACCCCAGCGAGGCTGCGCAGGTTCGGCTGCTCGACAATGTCTGGCCGGCGTTGCGGCCTCTGCTCAAGGCGTCGCGTTGATTCGCCGTCAGCGCTTGGCCCGCGCGGCCAACATCAATTCGGTGTTGGCCTTTCGATCGGCGTTGACGCGCTGGACAGAAGGACGCTCGCCGACCATCGCGACGTAGTCAGGCAACGAAGTGCCGGCATAGAGGTCGCGGCCCAGCACGATCCGGGCGGCCGAATCGACCAGGGGCAAGTGAACCGCGAGCGCGCAATCGGCCAGCGTAAAAGTCGAGCCGGCAGCGAACGGCGCGAGCCGCACCAGCTTCAAAAAAGCGGGAACAGCCTTTTCGAGACGGGCGGCAACCTGTGCGTTGATTGTGCTATCGGCTGCGCCGCCGAAGAATGCCCACCCGTAGGTGCGTCGCGCTTCCCACTCGAGATAGAGGTCCGCAAACGCGACGATCTCGCGCACCTTGGCTGCCTCGAACGCATCGCTCGGCATCAGCGGACGTGCAGGACAGGTCGCTTCGAGATACTCGTTGATCGCCTGCGTCTCGCTAATGAAGCCGTGCTCGGTCTCGAGGTAAGGGACCTTGCCCAGTGGCGACGCCGCCAGCCGCGCGGCACTGCCATCGGACCATTGCAGCACTTCCTCGAATGGAATCTGCTTCTCGAGCAGCGCGAGCTTGACCTTGTTGTAGTAGTTGCTGGCCGCAAAGCCGTGAAGCCTCAGCATGGTCATTTCGATGGGGGCTGCGGAGCGGCGTCGCCGCCGAAATCGGTCAGCGAATTGTTGTCGAGCGGGAAGATCCTGGCCGCATCGAGCAGGTCGCGTTGAAGCACGGCATTGAATACGATCGCATCGGGTTGATTGCGATCGCACAGCAACGATCGCAAGCGTTCGAGGCCCTGTTCGCTGCCCCATCGAGCTTTGATATCGCGGTCGATTTCGCTGCTTGCGGTCAACGACGTCTGCGGCGTGCGATCGTCGAGACTTTTGTTCCAGCCCACCATGGTCCGATGGAAGCGGCGCGCGAAATGCTCGCCGAGCGCTTCATAGACCGGCTTCTTGTCCACCTGCTTGTACAACTCGAACAGGCGCAGCCACAGCAGCGTGGGGATTTGTTCGTCGCGCAATACGAATTGACGCAGCATCGCGATCGCCCGCAACGGATCGGTATGCGCGACGTCATCGACCTGATGCATCAGGTCGGCAAATCGCACCAGGCGAAAGCGAGTGGAAGCCTGCTGCGCTTCGCGCTGGGCGCCTTCGACCTCGGTGGTGGTAATGCGATCGACCTCGGTCGAGATCAGCGGCGCTCCGTCCTGCTCGTCGAGATTGAGAATGGTGTCGACCCCGGGAGAGCCGAGCGGCGGAAAGATGGCGTCAAGCGCAGTCGCTGCGTGACGCACGGGCATCGCGTCCGTTCCTTCGAAATTGGACTCTTGATTCGCGGACTTTTGATTCGCGGATTCGTGATCCGTGGACTCGTGATTCGCCGAAGACAAGGGCATCACGGCGGTATGCGATGGCAGTTCGAAGTCCAGGGGCGTGGGTGCGCTCGGCAGTTCGAAATCCACGGCGGACGAAGGCTCGGGTCGATCGACGATGGTCGTCTTCAGGCTGTTGCTCGTGAGCGGATCGTCATACTGCGCGGGAATGTCGAGCTTGAAGTCAAGGGGGGAGGTCTCTTCATCGGACGAGGCGCTCGTCTCCGGCGCGCGTGTGCGCGGTGCCTGACGATCCGTGCCGGATGCTGCGATCGGAGGAATGTCGAAATCGACGAAGGTCCCTGATCGGTCCTTGTCTCGGTCCGTGGTGCCGGATTCCGGTACCTCTTTCGCTCTACCCGCTTCGGGATTCACGCTCGATGCAGGAGGCGGCGGGTCGGCAAACGGCGACGGCAGCGTGGGGCCACCGAGCGCGGCGAAATCGGTCGCCCCGAGCGGAGGACCGGATCGTGGTGCCGCGCGCGGTGGCGAAACCGTGCGCACCGTCGCCATCGCGGCTTCGATGTCGGACACCGTGAAGTCGGTATCGATGGCGGTCGAATAACGCGTACCGCGCGGCGCGGGACGCGAACGATCCTGCACGTTCGATGTCGATACGGCCGCCGCAGCGGCCGCGGCCGTCGTAGACGACGTGCGCGGATCTGCGGGAGAAACCCCGAGTCGCGTATTGCCGCCGATCGCGGCCGACATCGGTGCGGCCGGCGCCTTCGTGCTTGCCGCTCCCGACGTCGGCGCCTGCACCGTGTTGCCGCTCCACCAGGCCGAACCATCGATCGATCGGCGCAACTGCCCGTAACGCAGCGCCAACCATCCGGCAACGGCGATCGCAATCGCCGCCAGCGCGATCAACAGCCATACCAGGGTGGGTGAGAACGTCGCTGCCTCGAGGCTCTGATTGCGCGTCGAGAGCGTGGTCGTCTGCACGCGCAGGGCGTTGATCTGATCGTTCAGCGTCTTGACCTGCTTCTGCAACTCCGCCTGTTCGCCGCGCAATTTTTCTTCGCGCGCCATCGCAGCTACGGCCGCGTCTGCAGTGCTCACCGTTGCCGCGGCTGGCGGGATTGTCGCCGTATCTGGCGTCGTTCGCGGCAATGAAGTTGCGGGCGTCGATGGCAACGGCGGGCCCGCCGCCGCCGGGGTCGGCGGCGCCGCGGCAGCCGGCGGACTCGGCGAGACCTTCGGCGATGCGGGAGGCGCTGCCGAGCCCGGAGGCGCGGCCGCGATGACTCGCGCGGGATCTCCCGAGACCCCTGCACTTTTCTGCGGCTCGGTGGGAACGACCGTCAGGCGGTCACGGTTCGGCGACTGTTGTTCTTCGGTGGAAGCGGACTTCGCCGGTGGGCGTATGGCCTCGCGCGTCGCTATTCGCGAGGGCAGGGTTTGTGTTCGCGGAGTCGCCGCGGCGCGCGGCGCAATGCGGGGAACAGTCGCGCCCGTGTTCGCAGAAGCGCTTGCTCGGGATGCGAGGCGACGACGCTGATTTGCTGCTGCGCGCCGCACCGGCACGGGCCGCACCGAGCGGGTCGATCCGGTCGTGGCTCGTGTAGAGGCAGCGGCCGGTGGCGTGGCAAGCGCAGGGATCACCTGTGGATCGAGGAACAGGACATAGTCGCGGGCGACCGGCGCCACACAACCGACCGATACGACGACCCCGATTGCCGGCTCGTTGACCGGCTGCGAACTGCTGATCTCGATCTCCGTTCGGCCGCGCGTTTGAACGACCAACGCGCGCGTATTGAACACCGAGGGCAGATTGTCGCCGCGCGGCCTGACCTGTACGCATCCGACATCTTCGCCATCCTGAAGCGTCACCGGCAACGACAAGCGCAGCGGTTCTCCAAGAGCCGAGCGCAGCGATGCCGGGCCGAGCCCGATCGCAAACGCGTTCGGGACCGCTCCCGCAAGAAAAACAAGAACGCCAAGAGTCGAAGCAAGGCTGACATGCGCGTGGCGAGGCGGTTGCGCACGCGAGCTGCGATCTCGCCTTGCAATGAAGGCGCCGACGGGGGTGCCGATTGCGCGCGATGCGCTTGCGCCTTCGACTGCGTATGCCGGTTGACCTGTCAGCGCTACGATCAAATTTCCCCCTGGATGAGCGAGCACCTTAGTGTTACTTCGAGTTCGCTCGCGGCACGGATTTTGCCGCAAAGATCAGTGACTGCACAGCGAAACGTGCATTCGGACCTGCAGATCCTCGACGTGGCGTCGCCCTCGGTTGCGCTTTCACAAAGCGCGTGGCTCCCTCGCGCAGCGCCATCGCGCTAACGTCAATAGCCGATTGTGGACCGACGCTTCGCCAGTCCACGGCCGATGATGAGCTGCTGGATCTGGGTCGTGCCCTCGAAGATGCGAAACAGGCGCACGTCGCGGTAGAAGCGCTCGATCGCATAGTCGCTGATGTATCCGGCGCCGCCGTGCGCCTGCACGCAGCGATCGGCGACCCTCCCGCACATCTCGGACGCGAACAGCTTGCAGCACGACGCATGCAGGCTCACGTCCTGCCCTTCATCGCGTCGCCTCGCCGCGTCGATCACCATCGCGCGCGCCGCATAGAGCTCGGCCTGGCTGTCGGCCAGCATCGCCTGCACGAGCTGAAAATGCGCGAGCGGTTCGCCGAACTGCTTGCGCTCGAGCGTATAGGTGATCGTGTCGTCGAGCATCCGCGTGGCCGAGCCCACGCACGCCGCCGCGATCGTGAGCCGCCCCTTGTCGAGCACCTTCATCGCGGTCTTGAAGCCCTGCCCTTCGACGCCGCCGATCAGATTCTCCGCAGGTACGCGGCAGTTCTCGAAGATCACGTCGGCGGTGTGCGCACCGCGCTGTCCCATTTTCTTGTCGGGCTTGCCGACCGTTATGCCGGGCGTGCCCGCTTCGACGATGAATGCGGAGACTCCACCGGCGCCGCGCTGCGATGGGTCGGTTCGTGCCATCAAGGTGAACAGTCCTGCCTCGGGCGCGTTGGTGATGTAGCGCTTGGTGCCGTTGACGACATAGACGGCGCCCTCGCTGCTACCGTCCCTGATGGCTGTCGTGGTTAGCGACGCGGCATCCGAACCGGAGCCGGGCTCGGTCAATGCGAATGAGCCGATCAACTCGCCCGACGCGAGACGCGGCAACCACTTCTGCTTCTGCTCGGGTGTTCCGTCGATCACGATGCCTTGCGATCCGATGCCATTGTTGGTTCCCATGATCGAACGAAACGCGGGCGAGGCTCGCGTCAGTTCGAAGGTGACGTCCACCTCCTCCTCCATCGTCAGCCCGAAGCCTCCGTACTCTTCCGGGACGGTCAAGCCGAACAGGCCGATCTCGCGCATCGCGCTCACGATCGGCTGTGGTATCGCATCGGTTTCGACGACTTCGTTCTCAGCCGGGATCAAGCGATCGCGCACGAAGCGCGCGATCGCTTCGAGGAATAGATTGTGACTTTCTCTGTCGCGGATCATGCGTCGTCGTCAGACTCTCGAGATCAAGCCACGGTAAGCACCATCACGACCACTCATCGACGGCCGCCTGAATGCGCTTCGATCGTACCGCGAATGACGCTGGAGACTCAAAACCATGGCCTGAAAATCGTCGACGCAGGCGAGGCCGAGAAATTTTTCGCCGTGCTTGAACGCAAAAAAGCCTGGGCGGGGAAGCCCAGGCTTGATCTCATGTGCTACCGGCAACTTCGAGACCGTCCTCGAAGCCGACTCAATCAGCTTTCACGCAGCCTTGCGCCGGCGAAAGAAGCCGAGGCCGGCGATTCCGACACCGAACAATGCCAAGCTTGCGGGCTCCGGCACCGTACCGCCACCGATGCCACCGCCCCCGATCGTGCATCCCGCGCAAGCAATCGTTTCCGCAACGTCCGACGCTCCCGCGACCCTCAGCACTTCAACGATGCCGTATGCCGAAGAAACACCACCCGTGCCCGGATTTGCGAAGAAGTTGTGGGTCGGATCACCGTTGACTGCGCCGATGCCCAGCGAGGCGCCAAAGGCGGTTTGGACATATCCACTTGAGGGCGGCGACCCGAAACCCGAGGCGGATGCGGGAACGAAGTTGTAGTAGGAGAGATTGCTTGCTCCAGACAGGGCGACGATTCCGCCGCCAGCGTTGAAGAACGCTGCAATTGCTGCTGCTTGTGCCGCCAGATTTGCCGAGCTTGTCGCATTGTTGTCGCAGCCGCCACAAGATTGGTCCGACGCCACGATAATGGCGCTGTAGAGCGCGTGATTGAACAAGGAGGCGGAAAGGACGGAGTTGGGATCGACATTCGTGAACGCGATACCGAGCGAGGTCAACGCGCTTGTCAATTGGCTGCCGTGATCGAATGACAAAACCGGCAAGACCGATCCGGCTCGCGCGAATGTCAACATGGAGTTGATTTGCGCAAACGCCGCGGAATCCCCGTGGAAATCATCATCGTGACCCGTCAGCACAATGTTGCCAGCCTGCGCCGGAAGTGCGACGACGGCCGCGGCGACGACCAGCGACATAGCGACTTTTCTCATCATGTTCATACTGCCCTCCCTAGGGTTTTATAAAATAAAGTATTCCTCGTTATTCATAAGCAATCCGCGTGCCATCAACATTTTTTTTAATATCGGACAAAGACTTAAAGTTGACCGCGGCATTCTTTCTCTCATTAATGTAAAGATTTTCGTCAAACGAATCAGTCCTATTGATCATCGGTCCGACACGTTTCGGAATAGCGTTCCCGGTAGCTGGATGTTCCCCACACTAGCAAGGTCGAACTCCCATTTCGGCTAACATTGCCCATCGGTATCGGCGTGGTTCGCTTGCGACCCGATCGCCGTGCGTGGCATTCCTATGATGATTACTGCTAGAAATTCACCTCGCAAGTTCCTCGACAATGCCGTTAGACCCGCGCCAAATTGACTTCCCGGTCGGAGTGGTGGGCGCCGGTGCCATGGGGCGAGGAATTGCGCAGGTGCTCGCACAATCCGGTTGTCGCGTGTATCTCTACGACGCCAATGCGGCTGCCGTCGATGCAGCGCTCGCGTCGATTGTTAGCGCGCTCGGTTCACGGGTAACAAAGGGAAAACTCGCCGCTGACGAACGCGATGCCATATTGGATCGCATCGAATCCGCTCATGCACTAGCAAGGCTGGCGCATTGCACGTTGATCGTCGAGGCCATCGTCGAGAATCTCGACGCCAAGCGCGCCCTCTTCCATCAACTCGAAAATATTGTCGGCGCCGATGCAATTCTCGCATCGAATACGTCTTCACTCTCGGTGACCGCGATCGCGGCGCAATGTTCACATCCCGCACGCGTCGCGGGCTGGCATTTCTTCAACCCGGTTCCGTTGATGAAGGTGGCCGAAGTCATCGACGGCCTCGTGACCGATCCTGCAGTGGGCGATGCCTTGATGGAACTCACCCGCCGCATCGGACACACGCCTGTGCGCGCGAAGGACACGCCGGGCTTCGTCGTCAATCACGCCGGACGCGGCTATACCACGGAGGCGTTGCGCATCGTCGGAGAAGGCATCTGCGAATTCGTCGATGTCGATCGCGTGATGCGCGAGGCCGCGGGTTTTCGTCTGGGTCCCTTCGAGCTGATGGACCTGACGGCGCTCGACGTATCACATCCGGTGATGGAGGCGATCTATCGACAGTTCTACGACGAGCCGCGGTTTCGTCCTTCCGTCATCACGGCGCAACGCCTCGTGGGCGGGCGGCTGGGTCGCAAAAGCGGCGGTGGCTTCTATCCCTATGGCGCGGACGTGCAACCAGCCATCGAGCCACGCGCGCCGATCGCGCTGCCGGCATCGGTGTGGATCACCCGCGCGCACGCCGATACGCATGGCGAGCTCAAGTGGCTGCTGCAGAAGATGGGTGCGAGCGTCGAGACCGAAGACGTTCCCTCCGACGACGCGTTGATCGTAGTCACGCCGCTCGGGTCCGATGCCACCACCACGGCGCTGGAGGAAGGACTCGACCCGGAACGCACAGTCGCGATCGACACACTGATGCCGCTGGCCTTGCGTCGCACGCTGATGACGACCCCGCTCACGCGCCCCGAAGTGCGCGACGAGGCGCATGGCCTGTTCGCATCCGATGGCGTGCCGGTGACGATGATTGCCGACTCGCCCGGCTTCATCGCGCAACGCATCCTCGCGATCATCGTCAACATCGCGTGCGACATCGCGCAGCAGAAGATTGCATCACCGACCGACATCGATCTGGCCGTGCGGCTCGGCCTGAACTATCCGAACGGGCCTCTTGCGATGGGCGATGCGCTCGGGCCGATGAAGCTGCTCACGATATTGCGGACCATGCAGGAGTTCTACGGCGATCCGCGCTATCGTCCCTCGCCGTGGTTGACGCGTCGCGCGATGCTCGGTGTTTCACTGCTGACCCTGGCGCACTGATGGCCGCTGAATTGCGCGTCGATCACCATGGCGGCACGCTGGTGCTGACCTTCTCGAACCCCGGCTTTCGCAATGCTCTTGGCCCCGAGATGTACGTCGCGTGCATGAACGCATTCGAAGATGTTGCATGCAGTGCTTCGATACGCGCGGTCGTTCTGACCGGCGCCGACGGCATGTTCTGTGCGGGCGGCAATCTCTATCGACTGCTCGAGAATCGAATCCAACCGCCGCAAGTTCAGGCCGATTCGATCGACAGCCTGCATCGGATGATTCGGGCGATCACAGATTGCGCGAAACCGGTCATTGCAGCGGTCGAAGGTTTCGCGGCGGGCGCGGGGATGTCGCTGGCGCTCGCGTGCGACTTGATCACGGCGGGTTCGACCGCGAAATTCGTGATGGCCTATGCGAAGGTCGGCCTCTCGCCAGATGGCGGCGGCTCGTGGTTCACGACGCGTGCATTGCCGCGTCAGACTGCGGCCGAGATGATGCTCGAAGGCGGCGCGTGGTCGGCCTCGCGCCTGCACGCGCTCGGTGTCGTCAACACGCTGGCCGACGATGGAAAAGCACTGACCGCGGCACTCGAACATGCGGAGCGACTCGCAGCCATGTCGCCGCATGCCTTGAGTCGCATCAAGGGCTTGATCGCAAAAGCCAACGACGCGACGCTGGCCGAACATTTCATCAACGAACGCGAGTCCTTCGTCGCCTGTCTGCATCATGACGACGGCGGCGAAGCGATCGCCGCATTTCTCGAGAAGCGCATGGCGCGCTTCGACTGATTTATTCACTCACACCATCGATGGACGACGGCTCACCGACTTTTCAGAAGCGCTCGCGTCGCCGCATCTTCCTGATGCGCCATGGCAGCGTCACCTACTTCGACAGCGAAGGCAGGCCCTATCTGCCCGAGTCAGTTCCGTTGAACGAGACCGGCCGCATGCAGGCCAGCGCAGCGGGCGTGGTGTTCGCGCAATTGTCGTTGAAGTTCGATCGCGTGATTACCAGCGGGTTGCCACGGACCGTGGGGACGGCGCAGCGCGTACTGGCCGAAACATCCCAGGACATCGAAATCGAGGTATGGCCCGAGCTCGAAGAAATCCGCGGTGGCCGTCTCTCGGCAATTCCCGAGGAGACGTTGCGCGATGCCTTCGTCGGCGCCTTCGAAGGCATGGTCGCCGAGGACCGGCAATTTCTCGGCGGCGAAAGCATCGGGGAATTGCTCGATCGCGTGCTCCCGAGCCTCGACAGATTACGCGCCGACAAGTCATGGGAAACCGTGCTGATGGTCTTGCACGGCGGCGTCAACCGCGCCATCGTTTCGCGTGCGCTGACCGGTCAGAGATTCTTCCTCGGCAATCTGTCGCAGGCGCCGGGCTGCATCAATGCGCTCGACGTGGGCGACGATGCGAACGACTGGGTGGTGCGCATGACCAACTACGCGCCGTCGGACCTGCTGCAACCCAACGAGCGCGAGACGACGATGGAAGTGCTGTACGGTCAGTACATGAAGTTCAGGCGGCCTGCCGAGTAGCCATGTACGAAGAATTCATCGGAACCATGCCCGTCTCCGATCGACAGAAGTTCGATGTCGAGGCCCTCGAGCGTTATCTCTCGGAGAACATCGACGGTTTTGCCGGACCGCTCACCATCGAGCAATTCAAGGGCGGCCAATCGAACCCCACGTTCAAGCTGCTCACGCCCGCGCGCGCCTATGTGATGCGCACCAAGCCCGGCCCCGCGATGAAGCTGCTGCCTTCCGCGCACGCGATCGAACGCGAATACCGCGTGATGGATGCCCTTGCCGGAACCGACGTGCCGGTCGCACGCATGTTCACCTTGTGCGAAGACGAGGGCGTCATCGGCCGCGCGTTCTACGTGATGGATTTTGTCGATGGTCGCGTGCTGTGGGACCAGAGCCTGCCCGGCATGCGACCCGACGACCGCCGCGCGATCTATGCCGAGATGAATCGCGTCATCGCCGCACTTCACAAGGTCGACTACGCTGCGCTCGGCCTTTCGGACTTCGGAAAGCCCGGAAATTATTTCGCGCGACAGATCGGTCGCTGGAGCAAGCAGTACAAGGCGTCCGAGACCGAGCACATCGAAGCGATGGATCACCTGATCGAATGGCTGCCCGAGCACATCCCCGCCGACGACGGCGCCGCAGTCAATGAACCCGCCATCGTGCACGGCGACTACCGGCTCGACAACCTGATCTTCCATCCGAGCGAGCCGCGCATCCTCGCGATCCTCGACTGGGAGCTCTCGACCATCGGCCATCCGCTGGCCGACTTCTCGTATCACCTGATGAGCTGGCACATCAGGCCCTCGGGCTTTCGCGGCATCTCCGGCCTCGACCTCGCCGCGCTCGGCATTCCATCGCAGGCCCAATACATCGCGATGTATTGCAAGGCCACCGGCCGCACCGGCATTCCCGATATCGATTTCTACCTTGCGTACAACATGTTCCGCATCGCCGGCATCCTGCAAGGCATCATGAAACGCGTGGTCGACGGTACGGCCGCAAGTGCTCAGGCCGCAGAGGCCGGGGCACGCGCACGCATGATGGCCGAACTCGGATGGACTTATGCGCAACGCGTCATCGGCGCATGAGTTGCGCGACGAACCCACTCATCAACCGATTGGAACAACGATGATCGACGTCTACAGCTGGGCCACGCCCAACGGCCACAAGATTCACATCATGCTCGAGGAATGCGGCTTGCCGTACACCGTGCATGCGGTCGATATCGGCGCGGGCGATCAATTCAAGCCCGAGTTCCTCGCCATCAGCCCGAACAACAAGATCCCGGCGATCGTCGATTCCGACGGACCCGACGGCAAGCCGATCTCGATGTTCGAGTCGGGTGCGATCCTGATCTATCTCGCCGCGAAGACGGGCAGATTCATGCCCGAGTCCTTGCGCGGCAAATACGATGTCCTTCAGTGGGTCATGTTCCAGATGGGCGGCGTCGGTCCGATGCTCGGCCAGGCGCATCACTTCCGTCTCTACGCGCCCGAGAAGATCGAATACGCGATCGATCGCTACACCAACGAAGCGCGTCGTCTCTATGGCGTGATGGACAAGCGTCTCGGTCAGTCGCGCTTCCTCGCGGGAAACGACTACACGATCGCCGACATCGCGACCTGGCCGTGGACTCGCTCGTGGCAGAACCAGGGCGTCGAGCTCGACGACTTCCCCAACGTCAAGCGCTGGTTCGACACGATCGCCGCGCGCGCGGCCGCGCAGCGCGGCGTGCAGGTTCTCGCCAAGGCGAGGAAGCCGCTGACCGATGACAAGGCGCGCGATGTGCTGTTCGGGTCTTCGCAGTACGCACGACGCTGAACACGCTCCGGGTTGTGTCTTTCGAGTCTCTCGATTTGCGTCAGGGCGGGCAACACGATGACGACGCGCCCGGCCGGTAGATCAGCGCGGTAACGCCGGTGTCGAACGGAGAACTGGGCCAGGACATCGTGGTTCACGGAAGTCGCACCCTGGTCCAATCATCACCTGTCAAGACCGGAAATTCGCAGTTGGCTTCTGGTTGCGCTCGCCAGTCACGGCGTCATGCGCCTCTGGTCGGCGTTTGATTTCATCCCCAAGGCGCTTGCCTTCGAGCGCGCGGAACCCGGTTCGGTAAGCGACAGTGCAGCACGGCAATGGATACGCCGGAGTCGATTGCGGCTGCCGCTGGACCTCGCCACTTGCGCAGCAATGTTGTCCGCCTTCGCCGCCGCTGCGCGGCTGACCTAATGCTGACAAAACCTGACCATGCCAAAGTCCTTGGAGAAAGCCGCTGACCTGTCGGCGCGGCATCGAGAGCTGGTTGCCCGTGTCGGGCTCGAGGTTCGGCAGCAGGGAGCACAAAGCGTCATGACGAGCCAAATCGTTGCCGCGCGCTTTGGCCTGCACACCACCGATCTGGAGTGCCTCGATCTGATCTACTTGCGCAAGCAGGTCTCGGCCGGAGAGTTGGCGGTGGCGACCGGATTGACCACCGGAGCGATGACGGCCTTGCTCGGTCGTCTGGAGAACGCAGGGTATGTGGAGCGCGTCCGCGACAACGAGGATCGGCGCCGGGTCCATCTGCGAATCAATCCTGTGGCCATCGAACCCATCAAGGCGGTCTATGCCCCGATCCAAAAACAGATGTTCGCGCTTTGGTCGAGCTACCGCGATCGCGATCTGGAAATCATTGCCGATTTTCTGACGCGCAGTCGAGAACTGGCGGTCGCGTGCGCGGCGAAAATCCAGCGCGATGCGCCGCCGACGAATTCTTCAAGGCGGCGCTTGCCGCGTACCAGCGGCTTAGACCGCGATCAGGCCGCGAGCGACCGATCGAAGACCGTCACGGCAACAGGCGAGCGAAATTAACCGTAGCGCCGCGTGACGCTCTCGGCAACGCACACCGGCTTGTCGCTGCCTTCGCGCTCGATAGTCACTTCCCATACGAACTGCGCGCCCGGAAAGCCCATCTGCGGCGGAAGCTTGTCCATGGAGGCCAGCTTGAAGCGTGCGCGCAGGCGGCTGCCTACCGGCACCGGCGACGGGAAGCGGACCTTGTTGAGACCGTAGTTGATGCCAAGGACCGTGTTCTTCATCTCGATCGCTTCGGCCATCAGGTGCGGCAGCAGCGACAAGGTGAGAAATCCATGCGCGATCGGACCGCCGAACGGCCCTTGTTTCGCACGCTCGGGATCGACGTGGATCCATTGATGATCGTCGGTCGCGTCGGCGAACAGATCGACGCGCTTCTGATCGATCGAAACCCAATCGCTGATGGCGACTTCCTGGCCGACGACTTGCTCGAGTTCGGCCAGCGAGTTGAACGTGCGCATGTGTTTTTCTTTTGGTTGAGGTCTGAAGGATCACGCATCGCGCCGAAGGAACAGGCCCATGCCGCGCATCGTCATCACGATTTCATCGTGCTGGTTGAATACGCGCCATGCCGACACCACGATGCCGCGATCGGGCTTGCTCTTCGACGGGCGGACGTCGATCACGTCGAACAGGGCGCGTATCGTGTCGCGCGCGCGCACCGGCTTCAACCACCGCAGTTCGTCGACGCCGGGCGACCCCATGCTGCGCGACTCGAGCAGATAGGCGTCGCAGCTCATGCGCATCACGATCGAAACGGTATGCCAGCCGCTCGCGATCAAGGAGCCGTAGATCGAATGCCGTCCGGCCTCCTCGCTCAAATGGAAAGGCTGCGGATCGAACTGGCTCGCGACGGCGATGATCTCTTCCGGACCGACGAAGCGCTGACCGGTCTCGATCAGCTGCCCGACATGGAAGTCCTCGAATGCGTAGCGTGCCATCTGCAGGATGCGACGCGCGGGCTCAGGCGGCGCGCTGAAGCGGCACTCGGGCATCCCGCTGCGCGACGCCGTGCTGGTCGATTGCATCATCCTTCGACGCCGCGATGAAACGTTGCAGGTGATGATCGGTGTCGCCCAGCGTGAGCTCGATCATCGTCAGGCGCTTGAACAGATGCGCGGCCGGCAACTCGTTGGTGACGCCCATGCCGCCGTGGATCTGCACGGCTTGCTGCCCGATGAAGCGCGCGGCCTGGCCGATGCGGACCTTGGCGGCCGAGACGATCCTGCGACGCTCCTGCGCATTGTCTGTATCCACCTTGACGGCGGCGAGATAGGCCATTGATCGCGCCTGCTCGAAGTGCATGAACATCTCCACCATGCGGTGTTGCAGGACCTGGAAGCGCGCGATCGGCTGGCCGAATTGCTTGCGGGTCTTCGCGTATTCGAGCGTGGCCGCGTTCAGCGCTTCCATCACGCCGACTGCTTCGGCGGCAAGCAGCGCGACGCCGTAATCGGAAACCGCATCGAGAAGCTCGCGCGCGGGAACGCCTCGCGCGAGCAATGTATCCGTTGCGACTTCGACGCGGTCGAACGCAATGTCGGCGACACGTTGTCCATCGAGCGTGCGCCGGTCGCGACGCGTGATTCCCTTCGCGTGCGCATCGACGATGAAAAGCGCGAGGCTCTCATCATCGCTGCCGTCGAGGCGCGCCGAGACGATCAAGCGATCCGCTTGCGCTCCGAAGGGCACGATGGCCTTTCGCCCCGAAAGCTCATAGCCGTCGGCCGCACGTGCGGCCACGGTCTTCACGTCGAAGAGGTCGTGGCGCGACTGCGCCTCGGTCAATGCGGCCGCCATCTTGATCGAGCCGTCGGCGACCCCTTCGAGAATTGCGGCATACGTGCGGTTGCGTACGTCGGCAGGAGCGCGCTTGATGAACTCGGCCGCGAACAGCGTCGCGAAATAAGGTTCGGTCATCAGGCCGCGACCCAGTTCGTGCATGACCAGGAGCAGATCGACGGCCTTGCCGCCGAAGCCGCCACTTTCCTCGGGGACGGCCAGCGCAGTCAATCCGAGATCGACCAGCCTCGACCAGACCTCGTCGCTCGTACCCGACGACGATGCGATGATCTTGTTGCGCGCTTCGAAACCGTAGTCCCTGTCGATGAAGCGCCGGACCGTGTCGGCAAGCTGAGTTTGTTCCGATGTGAATTCGAAATCCATCGCGTCCTCGCTGCGTTCAGAGACCCAGGATCATCTGCGCGATGATGTTCTTCTGGATCTCGTTGGATCCGCCGTAGATCGACGTCTTGCGGTAGTTGAAGTAATGCGCGGCGAGCGGCGCTGCATCGTGATCGAGCGCGTCGTCGCCCTCACCCTCCAGAAACGCCTTGTCGAACGGCACCGCCAGCGGGCCCACGGCTTCGAGCATCAGCTCGCTCAAGTCTTGCTGAATCTCGGTCCCCTTGATCTTGAGCAGCGAGGCTTGCGGTCCCGGGCCCTTCTTCGCGCCTTGCTGCGCGTCTTGCTGTGACACGACGCGCAGCACCGTGATCTCGAGCGCCATCAATTCGATCTCGAGGCTCGCGACCTTGGCGGCGAAGAGCGGATCGTCGATCAGAGGCTTGCCGTTCTTGGTCTGCTCACCGGCCAAGCGCTTGAGGAACACGAGTTCGCGCTTCGAGCGACCGACCGCGGCTATGCCGGTCCGCTCGTGACCGAGCAGGTACTTGGCATAGGTCCAACCTTTGTTCTCTTCGCCGACGCGATTCTCGACTGGCACCTTGACGTCATCGAAGAAGACCTCGTTGACCTCGTGGTCCTCGTCGAGCGTGATGATGGGGCGCACCGTGAGGCCCGGCGTCTTCATATCGATCAGAAGAAATGAAATGCCCTCCTGTCTGCGCTCTGTCTCTTCGGTACGCACCAGGCAGAACATCATGTCGGCATGCTGGCCGAGAGTGGTCCAGGTCTTCTGCCCGTTGACGACGTAGTGCTCACCGTCGCCATCCGACGCGCGCACGGCTCGCGTTTTCAGCGACGCGAGATCCGATCCCGATCCCGGCTCTGAATAGCCCTGGCACCACCAGTCGATGCCGTCGCGGATGCGCGGCAGATAGTGCTGCTTCTGTTCGTCGTTGCCGAACTTCATGATCACCGGCGCCACCATCGCAATGCCGAACGGCAGGATCGGCGGTGTTCCCGCGGCCGCGCATTCTTCGTCCCAGATATGACGCTGGGTCGCGTTCCATCCGGTGCCGCCCCATTCCACCGGCCATGCGGGAACCACCCAACCCTTCTCGGCGAGCTTGCGGTGCCAGCGTACGAAGTCGTCCTTCTGCAGCCGACGGTGATTGAGGATCTTGAAACGCATATCCTCATCCAGATTCACGGCCAGCCATGCGCGCACTTCGTCGCGAAACGCGTTGTCGGCCTCGGAATAATTCAGGTCCATCGTGTCTCCAGATGCCGACGATTCATCGTGCGCTCGCGCGATGTCGTGCGGTCGTTATTGCAGCGTTTCGGTCAGTGCGCGCGGGATCGGCAACCGGATCGTCTCGATGCCTTCGTCGTGCAGTGCGCGCTGCTCCTCGCCCGAGGCGATACCGCGGATTGCTCGCGCGGGCGTCTCGTCATAGTGAATGCGGCGCGCCTCTTCTGCGAACCGGGCGCCCACGTCCTCGGTCTCGGCCACCATGCGGCGCAGGCGTTCGAAGACTGCCGCGACCACCGTGGAGTCGTCGCCGCCCGCCGGTGACTGCGGCGCGGCTACATTCTCCTGAACACCCTCTTCGCTACCCAGATTCAACCGAGGCGCCGAAGGCTCGCGCCTGATTTCGCTCGACTCGCACAATGGGCAACGCACCGCCAGCGCTTCGCGTTGGCTGGCGTATTGCTCGGCCGACGCGAACCATCCTTCAAAGCGATGGCCTGCGTCGCAGGTGAGATCGAAGACTTTCATGGACGGGCGCCGAAATAATACGAGCGGCCGATCGGATTAAAAAAATACGAGCGGTCGATCGGATTAAAAAATAAGAACGATCGTTTCATTTTAGCTGGAAACAGCCGGGCCCTGCTATGAACGATTTATCTCACGGCGTTACGCGATAGGGCTCGAAGGCCGCGCGCAGGTCGTCCGAAATCGGTATGGCCTTGTCCGTCTCGAGATCGACATGCACGATCGTCGTCGAGGCACGCAGTCGATCGCCGTTCGCACCGCGGATTCGATAGTCGATCGCCATGCTCGCGCCGCCGATGCGCCTGATGATCACGTCGATCGATACGGTCTCTCCGTAGCGGCTCATGCCGACGAAGTCCACGTCGAGCTTCACGATCGGCCAACCGCGCCGCTTGACGTTGATGTGCTCGTGTTGCGGCTTGCCGGCGGCAAGCATGAATTCTTCCATCGCTTCGGACAGCAGATAGAAGTACTGCGGATAGAAGACGATCCCCGCGGGGTCGCAATGCTGGAAGAGGATGCGCTTTTCGATCGTGAACATCGGCAGCCGTTTCGAAAGGGCGCCCATTCAGCAGTTTGGGCGCGAAGGCCCAAATGATAACGGGACGGTCGCCGAAATCGGCGCCGTCCCGCGAATCGCGAAGCGCGCTATAAACGCAACAGGCGACTACTTCTTCATGTCGTCCTTCTTCATCATGTCGTCGTGCTTCATGCCGTCTTTCTTCATCATGGCATCGCACTTCGACATCTCGTCCTTCGACATGCCCGCCTTGTCGGCGCATTTCTTCATCATTTCGTCGTGCTTCATCATCTGTTCTTTGGTCATGCCGTCCTTCTTCATGTCGTCCATCGCGGACGCTTGAAAGGCAACGGACATCAGACACGCGGATGCGACTGCGGCGAGTAGTGCTTTCATGGTTGTCTCCAGAGGTGGTTAAAGTTGATTCAACAACGTCGATTCTGAAACCATCGATTCATTTGCAGACTGCGGCAATTGGGCTCGAATCGTCCGGATTCAGTTTCCGTGAAACGGCGCCAGATGCTCGATGCTGACGGGCGCCTACTGCGGAAAGAAAGATTCAGCTTTCGCCGAACCAGTTGTAGCCTTGGTCTTCCCAATATCCACCGGGATACTCATTGGTGACGAAGATCGCGCAAATATGCTTGGGGTTCTTGTATCCAAGCTTGGTCGGCATGCGCAGCTTCATCGGAAATCCATACTCGGCCGGCAGCGTCTTGCCATCGTAGGTCAGGCTCAACTGCGTTTGCGGGTGCAACGCGGTCGGCATGTCGATGCTCGAGTAATAGTCGTCCACGCATTTGAAGCCCACATATCTCGCCGTGGTGTCAGCGCCTATCTGATTCAGAAAATCGGAAAACCTGACGCCACCCCACTTGCCGATCGCGCTCCAGCCCTCCACGCAGATATGGCGGGTGACCTGGCTGACTTGCGGCAACGCGCGGAGCCGATCGAGAGTCCACGGTTTCCTGTCGGAAACCAGACCCAAAATCTCGAGCTTGAAACCTTCGGGATCGACATGCCGAACTTCGTCGATGCCCTAATAGGCATTGAACGGAAAGGGCCGGGTAATCATCGAATCCGGATAGGTCGGCGCGAGATCGGTGCTGCTGAAAATCGCCGCCTGCACGCGATCGTTGAATCGCGAGACCTTGCCCAGCAGATTCTCGACCGATTCCCCGTCCACGAGCGAACATCCGCTAAGCAGCGACAAGCCGCCGAGCGTGAGCCCGCGCTGCATGAACACGCGGCGCGCGGGCGCATCCACCCAACGCAAGGCATCGCGAACGATCAGATCGCCGTCGCTGGCGAGTTCCGGCGGCAATTGGCGCGAAGGATTTCCTTATCGACCGCGAATCATGGCAATCAACGTGCGCGGCACGAGCGCGACCATCACGACATGCAGCGCGAAGAATCCGACGATGCCCGCCATCGCAAGGAAATGGACCCGGCGCGCGATTTCATAGCCGCCCATCAATTCGCGCAGCAGGGGAAACCGGACGCTCTTCCACAGCATCAGACCGGAAAAAATCAATACCGCGATATCGACAATTACGAACAGATATGCGAATCGCTGAACCGCGTTGTAATGACTCAGATCGTCGTGCGAAAGCCTGCCGCGCAGTGCGGCCATGAAGTCGTTCCAGATCGCGCGCGGCGACAGCGGAAAGAATTGCGTGAAAACCCGCCTGCTGACGAGGTTGGCGATCAGATAAAAAAGGCCATTCAAGAAGACGATCCACATCGCGGCGAAGTGCCACTGCAATGCGCCGGCGAGCCAGCCGCCGATCGTGATTTCGTTGGGGATGCGAAACGGAAAGAACGGCGATGCGTTGTAGATGCGCCAACCGCTCATCACCATCACGATCACGCCGATCGCATTGAGCCAATGCGTGATTCGTAACCAGAGCGGGAATACGATTCCGTCTTGGCGCCTCGTGGCGGGCAATGCGCCGGTCGTGTTTCTCAGTACGGTCGATTCGGCCATGGGTCGGAAGGGTCAGCTCGGCTTGCAGACGCCGGTATCGACGGCCTGAAGAACCTCGGCGGTCTTCGGGTCCTGAATGAACGCGACGAGGGACACCTGGCCTCGCGACAATTGCGGCACGTCGACCACGCGATCGACGGAGCCACCATTTCCTTGCACGGCGATCGGGCCGATCCAGTTGCGGACCACGAAATCGTGATCGAGCGTCGCACCGCTGTTCTCGCCGGCCTTGACCTGCGAACGCAATTTGCTTTCGGTGACCGCGATGAACAATTGCAGCGGTCCGCGCTGGATTTCGCGCGTGGCGGACACCGAGGTATCGACCACGACGCGCAAGGCATTTGCTCCGCGCGGCTCTGCGCGCACCTGCAAGCGGGCGGGAGCAGGTCCGGAGGCGCTGCGCAGGTTTTGACCGAGGTCAGCGCGCCAGTCCTGGACCTCGCGACCGTTGACGAAAAAGTGTGGCGTGAACGAGGTGCGATGCTGGTTTGCCCGGACTTCCCAGTCTTGCCGTTGGGTGAATGCCGGCTGCGCGAAGGGATCCTTCCAGCCGATCGAGTCCCAATAGTCCACGTGAAGCGCGAGGGGAACGATGCGCGGTGCCAGACTCGAAATGGTGGCACCCCCCAGCATCGACAGCGCCTTGTCCGCAGGCGGGCAACTCGAACAGCCTTCGGACGTATAGAGCTCGATCAGCGCCGCACGGGTGTCGCCCGAATCCACCGAACAGGCGGCGAACGCGGGAGCAATCGGTGTGGCGGCAAAAGCCAGCGTGGCCAACAACGTTGCATTTCTCTTGGTCTTGAAGGGGTGTGTCATCTGGCCTCCAAACGATGCCGGTGGGACTTCAACCTGGGCGTTGGTCGCGCGTTGCAGGGATCATTACAAGCATCCTCAAGGCCGAAAGCTCATTGCTCGATGCCGTCGCGCCATTCGCGAACCGAACGCCTGATCAGATCGAGCTGACGAATCACCGTCGGACAGGCGTCGCAGATCGCGAGATGAAGCCGCAGAGCGATGCGCTCCAGCGGATTCAGATCGCGGTCGAGCGTAGCCGACATCAACCGTGAAGCCTGACGACACGAAAGGAATGGTGAATATCTCATTGGGGCATCTGGTTGAACCAGCGAAGTTCGAGGCATTCGCGCAGCCGCAGGCGGGCACGATGCAAGAGCACGCCTGCGTTGGTCGCGGTGATCGTCATCTGATTACAGATTTCGTCGGTCGAGAACTCCATCCACTCACGCATCATGAAAATCCGCGCCTGCGCAGCCGGCAATTGCTGGACGCAGACCTCGAGAATCTCGAAGAACTGGATGCGACTCAGCATCGCCTCGGGCGTGGATCCCGGCGCCGACCACTCGTGCACAGGCTCGCGATAGTGGCCGTCGTCCTTGAAGACCGCGCCTTCGATGTCGCCGTCGTCCCCCTCGTCGATCAACTGAGTCTCGCGGCTCCTGGCACGCAGACAGTCGATGATCTTGTGCTTGAGGATGCCGACCAGCCAGGTCTTGAGCTTCGAGCGGCCTTCGAAGACCGTGCTGCTCTCGAGAGCGGCGAGCAGGGTTTCGGAAACGGTATCTTCGGCCCAGGCGTCGTTGCGCAAATGCAGGCGCGCGATACGCAACAAGGACGGCCGCAATGCGTCGAGTTCCTGGGCATGAAACGCCTTAGCCTGCATGAGCCGCACCTCTGCAAGCTGGCGCACTTCGCGCAAACATGGCTTGTCGTCGGCACCTCACTTGCGAGCCACCGCTGCTGCGATGGGAACATCGACGCGCCGCGTCTGGCCGTTGTTGCCGGGGAAGTCGGTAAAGAGCGCGCGAATCAGATAGGGCATCACGGCGGGAAGCCCATCGGTTTCACCGGTGCTCTCCACCCGTCCCTCGTAGTAGCGCTTGCTGGCGACGGTCTTCGAATCGATATCGAGTTCGAGACGGCGGCGAAACACGTCGATCGTATAGTCCGAGAAAGAATCCGGGAAGCTCCAATACGGATCGTACCAACCGAAGCCTCGGCGGCCATACCAGCCGCCGTACGGTCTCCAGAACGGATCGGGCCACGGGTCGCGCACGCGCACCTGTGTGCTCGAGATCGACGGCCGCAAGGTCACCACGAGTTGGGCGCGGCCTGGATCGGTCGCGAGCTTGAATCCCTGCAACGTCAATTCGTCCCGAACGATGTCCTCGTAGGACTTGAGCTCCAGGCTGTTCTGAAATTCCAGCGTTCGCGCAAAAACGTAAGTCTTTTCCGCGGGCAGAGCGGACCATTCGTTGAAGGTCGTGACCTGCGTGCGAAGCAGTTGCGGCCCGGTCGCGCAACCCACCAGCACATACAGGACCGTCAGCACGGCAAGCAAGCGCGCGACAGGCCGAAGCGAGATAGCTTTCATGATCATCTCTCAGTGTTGAGGCAAACTCGCGCAGCGAACTTGCGAGTCGAGTTCGACTCGGGAGAGCGGTTCGAGGTTTCCAAGTCCAGGGGCAAATGTGGCTGGTGGCGCGCCCAAGTAAAATAATGCGTACGCCGCACCCATCCGGCCGCACGCGCTGGCGCCCATGAAGACCGAGACGCTTAAAACCATTTATCGCAAGGATTATCGCCCACCGGTGTTCCGGGTGGAGCAGGTCGAGTTGGGCATCGATCTCGATCTCGCCGCTACCGTGGTCGCCGCACGGCTCCACCTGGTGCGACAGAACCCGGGGGCGCTGGAACTCGATGGCGAGGGTCTCGAATTGCTGCTGATCGCGCTCGACAGTCGCCCGCTCTCTTCTCGCGCATATCGCCTCGCGACGAAAGGTGATCAGCAGACGCTCACGATCGCCGAGTTGCCCGAGCGCTGCGTGCTCGACATCGCCGTCCGCATTTCGCCTGCGGCCAATACCTCGCTGATGGGTCTCTACCTGTCGGGCGGAAACTTCGTGACCCAGTGCGAGGCCGAGGGTTTTCGCAAGATCACGTTCTTTCCCGATCGACCCGACATCATGTCGCGCTACACGGTCATGTTGCGGGCCGACCGCGCCCGTTACCCGGTGTTGCTGTCGAACGGCAACCTCGTCGAAGCTGGGCGCCTGCCGAACGGACGGCACTACGCGAAGTGGGAAGACCCGTTTCCCAAACCGAGCTATCTGTTCGCGCTGGTCGCGGGAAAGCTCGCACATATCGAGCGTCGCGTGAAGACAAAAAGCGGACGCTCGGTGCTCTTGCAGGTCTACACCGACCGGCACGACCTTTCGAAGGCCGGACACGCGCTGGCCTCGCTCGAACGTTCGCTGAAATGGGACGAAGAACGCTTCGGCCTCGAGCTCGACCTCGATCGTTTCATGATCGTCGCCGTCGGCGACTTCAACATGGGCGCGATGGAGAACAAGGGCCTCAACATCTTCAACGCCAAGTTCGTGCTGGCCGATCCGCGCACCGAGACCGATGCCGACTTCGCAAATATAGAAGGCGTCGTGGGCCACGAATATTTTCACAACTGGACCGGCAATCGCGTCACCTGCCGCGACTGGTTCCAGTTGACGTTGAAGGAGGGCCTCACGGTTTTTCGCGATCAGGAATTCTCGGCCGACATGGCTGCCGCGCAACTGAACGGCAGCCCCAACGCCGATGCCGAATGCGATGCCGATGGCGTACGCGCGACCCTGCGCATCGAGAACGTGCGCAATCTGCGCGCCACGCAATTCCCGGAAGACGCCGGCCCGATGGCGCACCCGGTGCGACCCGAGAGCTATCAGGAGATCGGCAACTTCTACACGGCCACGGTCTATCAGAAGGGCTCTGAAGTCATACGCATGCAGCAAACGCTGTTGGGACGCGAAGGTTTTCGCGCCGGCATGGACGAGTACTTCCGACGCCACGACGGCCAGGCGGTGTCGTGCGACGACTTCGTCTCGGCGATGGAATCGATCTACATCAAGCAGAAGCCCGGGAGAGAGCTCGATCGCTTTCGGCGCTGGTACAGCCAGGCGGGCACGCCGCGCGTCTTGGCGAGCACTGCCCACGACAGCGCGACGAGGAAGCTAACGCTGCGGCTGCGACAACTCTGCCCCAAGGTCGGCGGCGAGAAGGCGATGGGAAACGCCAAGCAACCGTTCCACATTCCGTTCGCGATGGGTCTTCTCGATCGCGACGGCCGCAGTATTCCGCTGGTGCTTGAAGGCGAGCCCGCCGCGCATTCCTCGACGACAGATGCGACGGATGATGGGAAGAACAGCCCATCGACCACACGTGTGCTCGATCTGATCGACGACCAACAGGACTTCGTGTTTGTCGACGTCGCGAGCGGTGCGGTGCCGTCGTTGTTGCGCGATTTTTCCGCGCCGGTGATCGTCGAATATGCGTATAGCGATATCGATCTCGCGTTGCTGCTCGCGCACGACATCGATCCCTTCAATCGCTGGGAGGCCGGCCAGCGCCTGGCAACGCGCGAATTGATCCGTCTCACGCACGACGCCGAAAGCGGCCGCCCGCTTGCGATCGGCGAGGTACTGATCGACGCCTACCGCACGACGCTGCGCGACTCGCGGCTGGCCCCAGGCCTGAAGGAAGCCGCGATAACGCTGCCCGGCGAAGGCGTGATCGGCGAGCAACTCCCGATCTACGAGCCGGCTGCGGTGCGTCGCGCGCGGCTCTTTTTGATCGACACACTCGCTGCCACGCTCGCCGACGACTGGCGTGCGGTCTATGACTCTCATCAGACCACCGGACGCTATTCGCCCGCGGCGGGGCAGGCGGCGCGACGGGCGCTCAGGAATTGCGCGCTCGGCTATCTCGCGCGCCTCGACGATCGCGATGCGCAGACGCTGGTCGATCGTCAGTGGGCGTCGGCCGACAACATGACCGATCGGCTCGCTGCGTTCACGGCGATCGTCAACGCACCGGATGGCGTCGACGGTGGCCGCGGCGCCAATCGCCGCGGCAAGGCAATCGAAGCGTTCCATCGGCAATTCCATCGTGACGCGCTGGTGGTCGATAAATGGCTGCGCGTGCAGGCGACGACCATCGAAGCCGACCATGCAGTGCTCGATGCCGTGACGGCGTTGACGCATCACACCGCCTATGCACCCACCAATCCCAACAAGGTGTTCGCGTTGCTCGGCGGTTTCTTTGCCAACAACCCGGCCGCTTTCCATCGCGTCGATGGACGCGGGTACGCGTTCTGGGCCGAGCAGATCCTGATTCTCGATGCGATCAATCCGACTGTCGCAGGGCGCCTCGCGCGGTCGCTCGAGCGGTGGCGCAAGCTGCCGCCGGCCCTTCAGGCATCCGCGAACGCCGCGCTATTGCGTGTGCGCAATGCCGAGCGCCTGTCGCGCGACGTCATCGAAATTCTCGACAAGGCGCTCGCTGCTTAGTTTGCTATGCGCGGCGCCTTGCGCGCCAGCGCGCTACTCGATGTGGATCAGGCGCCGGTCGTCTGCTTGGCGAGCACCTTGGTCACGGCCGGCGCCTGCAAGCGCGCAGCCTCCGGCATGTCGGAACCGAGAAGCGGCAGCAGATAGCGCCGGAAAGCGTCCGTGATATCGGTGCCGTTGGCCGCGATCAGCTCGTCTTCCATCACGCGGGTCTTGCCGGCCACCACCGTTAGCGGGACCAGTTCGTACTCGACCGCGTAAGCGCTGGTGTACGAGCCGGCGCGCTTGATAGCCACCGAGCCTTCGCTATTGCCCGACATCGCACACTGGACCGCCTTCGCCCCGACCGCGCGCGCCTCGCGCTGATCGACGTCCGATACGCAGCCGATGAACGAGCGCTGCAGGTAGCCGAAGGTGTCGCCGCGCACGCGCTTGATGCCGAGCTTGGTCTTGATCTCGTCGCAAAGCAGATCGGCGAGCGCACCGGTACCCGACAACTGCACGTTGCCGTGCGGATCGAACTCCGGGTTCCTCGCAAGCCGCGTGATGATCGATTCACCGGCCTCGTCGTGTATGCCTTCGGAAACTGCGATCACGCAACGTCCAAGGCGCTCATGCGTGGTCTTGACGTCGGCCAGAAAGCGCTCGAGCACGAAGCTTCGCTCGGGCAGGTAGATCAGGTGCGGCCCATCGTCGGCGACTGTTCTGCCGAGTGCCGAGGCGGCCGTCAGGAAACCTGCGTGCCGTCCCATCACGACGCCGACATAGACGCCCGGCAGCGAACGGTTGTCGAGATTCGCGCCGGTGAAAGCCTGCGCAACGAAACGCGCTGCCGATGGAAAACCGGGCGTATGGTCGTTACCCACCAGATCGTTGTCGATCGTCTTGGGTATGTGGATGCACGACAGCGGATAGGCGGCCTTCTTCGCCTCCTCGCTGACGATGCGCACGGTATCGGACGAATCGTTGCCGCCGATGTAGAAGAAGTAACCGATTCCATGGGCCTGTAATACGCGAAAGACCTCGCGGCAATAGGCGATGTCCGGCTTGTCGCGCGTGGAGCCCAGCGCCGACGATGGCGTGGCTGCGACCAGCTCGAGATTGGCGCTGGTCTCTCCTGTCAGGTCGACGAAGTCTTCGTTGACGATGCCGCGCACGCCGTGGCGCGCCCCGTATACGACATGTCCTCCGCCAAGGCGTCTCGCGTCGAGCACGACGCCGGCCAACGACTGATTGATGACTGCGGTCGGCCCGCCGCCTTGGGCGACGAGAATCTTTCCGGACGGCATCGGTACTTTCCTCGCCTTTTATTCAGTTCGGCACGACCCGCCGACTATTCTCGTGCGCTGACAACCTCACCGGCACGAACGCAAAGGATTCTACCTTGCCCGGAAAGCCGCGCCAGCATTAGGTTTGCGGGCGTGAGCACCAACGCAGCCGAGAGGCCGGCAGGCTCCCCGTCTCGCCGCGAGGTGGTCAGTTCGAACGGGTCGGCGGCGTTGTCGGGGTCGTGGGCAAGGGCGGCAGCGGCACTGGCGGAGCGTTCGCGGGCGGTGCGGGTATCGTGGCCGGCGGCGCAGGCACAGGTGCGCCCGGAGAATACGTCGACGGGCCGACCGTGGTCGTCACGGTTTCCTTGATGATGCCGCCGTTCTTGACGCTGCCGCTGCTGGTGTTCAGCCCGGGACCGGCCCCGTCGACGCGCGACTCGCAATCGGCCCGATCCGACGCGGGAAGCGCGCGGCAGCGGGCCATGGCGTTTTCTCGATAGGCCGTGTTCTCGTCGCGCAGCCGACCTTGTTTGGTGGCCTCGTATGCGGCGCCGGCACTGCGCAGGCAGGAGGCCTGATCCTGTCCGGACGTGCCGCTCATGCACCGTGCGCGTTCGGCGTCGTATTGCGCCTTGGCCGCATCCGTCGTCGCGGGTTCGACAGCGAATGCACCGCTCGCCGCGCACAACGTCATCGCCACCAGCGAAATCCGTAAGGTCTTCATGAGATCTCCCTCTGCTTGATGTGCTTCGCACGATAGTTCCTGCGCACACCCTCAAGCACGCAGCACAGCGGCAAACGCCGTGACAGCGATACTGAATCGAGGGTCAGCCGATGGCCGACAACGCGACCATGGCTAAGCAGTCGCGCGGTCACGCGACGCCCGCATCGACGAGAAGGTCAAACCGATTGCCAGCAGCGCCAGCGCGCCTGCGGTCATCACGGGCGTGGTCTGCACGCGCTCGACGAGGAAACCGCCGAGCGCCACGCCAACCGACTGCCCGAGAAAGAAGCACGAAGCGAATATCGCGACCGCGGTGCCGCGCGCTTCGGGCGCCATCTGTGTCGCGTTGATCTGCAGCGTGTTGTGCAGCATGTAGAAACCCAGGCCCGCCGCGAACAGGCCGGGCACCGCGAAAAGCGCAGTCGGCACCCCGGTTGGCCCCAGCGCCACGATCGCGATACCGATCGCCAACAGGATGGCCCCGCCGCGCGCAAGGCCCGCCTCGCCCAGCCGCCCGAGCAATCGCCCGGCGCCGAATGCGTACGACACACCGCCCACCGCGAAGGCGACCAGCATCGAGCCCGAAAACGCCAACGACAGTCCGTACTTGACGTGCAGATGCGTCGCGAAGAACGCGAAGGGCCCGTAGAGCGCCGCACCTTCGAGGAAGACCGTGACGAGTACGCGGCGTGCCCAGGGTTGCGCGAGGACCGCCCCGATCTGCGCAACCAGTCCGACGCTCGCCTGGTTGCCTTGTATCGCACGCTGCGCAGGCGTGCGCACCAGGCGCATAAGCAAGACCGTCATTGCCACGAACCACAACGCGAGGAACCAGAACGGCAGCCGCCAGCTCACGAGATCGGTCGCGATGCCGCCAGCGGCCTGCCCCATCGCGAGCCCCGCGATCTGTCCGACGAGAAAGCGCGCGAGCACCGGCTGGCGCTCCTCGTAGGCGACGTTGTCTCCGATCCAGGCCATCGCCAACGGCATCATCGACGCCATCGATGCGCCAGCGGCAACACGCGCGACAAGCAGCATCGTGAAGCTCTGTGCCAGTGCGCACGCAACCGATGCGAGCGCTGCGCACACGCACGCGAACAGGATCACGCGCAGCTTGCCAAAGCGATCACCCGCGGGACCGAACACGATCTGCAGGCACCCGTAGGCGATCGCGAAGACCGTGACGACGCTGGCCGCATGGCGGATGCCGACGCCGAAGTCGATTGCGAGTTGCGGGATCGCTGCATCCATCACGCGCATCGACATCGCGCTGCCGAAGGCGACCAACGCAAGCAGCAGAATGATGCGGCCCGCGCCGGGTACCAGCGCCGCTCGGCTCACGCGCGTGGACTTACGGCAGCAGCACGCTCGAACCCATGGTTCTGCGCGCGGCGAGATCTTCATGCGCTTGCGCGACCTCGGCCAGCGGATAGCTCCGCTCGACATCGAAGCGAATTTTTTTCGAGCTCACCATGCCGAAGAGTTCCTTGCTGGCCGCTTCCACTTTCTCCCGCGTCGTGACATACGTGCCCAATGTGGGTCGCGTCACGAACAACGAGCCCTTGCTCGCGAGGACGCCCAGATTGACGCCCGCGACCGGGCCCGATGCGTTGCCGTAGCTGACCATCAAACCGCGCGGTTGCAGGCAATCGAGCGACGCTTCCCAGGTGTCCTTGCCCACACCGTCATAGACCACGGGCACCTTCGCGCCATCGGTCAGTTCGAGGACGCGCTTGACGATGTCTTGCTTGGTGTAGTCGATCGTTTCCCACGCACCGTGACGCTTCGCAAGCGTGGCCTTCTCGAGCGATCCGACCGTGCCGATCAATTTGACGCCGAGCGCCTTGGCCCACTGGCAGGCAATCAGTCCAACTCCGCCTGCGGCCGCATGAAACAGGATGGTCTCGTGACCTTGCAGACGATAGGTCTGGCGAAACAGGTATTGCACCGTGAGGCCCTTGAGCATCATCGCCGCGCCCTCCTCCAACGAGATGCTCGCCGGCAGCTTGACGACCTGCAAGGCCGGCATCGTGCGCCGCGTCGCGTAGGCGCCGATCGGCCCCTGTCCATACGCCACGCGATCGCCGACCTTTACGTGCGAGATGCCCTCACCCACCGCCTCGACGACACCGGCGGCTTCGAACCCAAGGCCTGATGGCATGGTGCTCGGATAGAGGCCGGTGCGGTAATAGATGTCGATGAAGTTCAGGCCGATCGCCTGGTGGCGGATCGTGACCTCGCCTTTTGCAGGCGGTGCGACCTCGACGGTTTCGAGTTGCATCACCTCGGGGCCGCCGGTGGCATGCATGCGGATGGCTTTCGCCTGGGCAATCGATTCGGACATGGGGTTGCTCCTCAAGAAGAAGTCGGCTGACGAATTTCACACCCCGTGATGCTGCCTGATATCGAGATCGCCCGCAGCACGCCCGCCAATCCGGGCTTGCCTATAATTCGCCACCGCATCTCGAAGGCGACGCGCGTTCCGCAGGCAGCGATCATGCAGGCATCGAACGGCGCGCTGCCTTAATCGATCTCATGAAAATTCTCGTTCTGGGCGCCGGCATACTCGGCGCCACATCCGCCTGGTTCCTGCGTCGCGACGGACACGACGTCACCGTCATCGATCGTCAACCCGGCGCCGGTCTCGAAACCAGCTACGCAAACGGTTCGCAGATTTCGGTGTCGTTCGCCGAACCCTGGGCAACGCCCGGCGCACCGCTGAAGATCCTCAAGTGGCTCGGTAAGGAGGACTCGCCGCTCCTGTTTCGCCTGAACGCCGATCCGCATCAATGGTGGTGGGGTCTGGCCTTCCTCGCAAACTGCACGCCTGCGCGCACGCGATTCAACACCATCCAGCTCACCAATCTCGGCCTCTACAGCCGTAAGACGCTGATCGCGATGCGCAGGGAAACCGGGATCCGGTACGACGCGCTCGAGCGCGGCATCCTTCACCTCTATGAAAGCGAATCCGAATACGAAGCCGCGCGGCCGGGACTCGAGCTGATGCGCGAGTTCGGATGCACGATGAACTTCCTCGATCCCGACGAAATCGTGAAGCTCGAGCCCGCGCTGGCGTCGTTTCGCACCCGCCTGGTGGGCGGCGCGCACGCGCCCGAAGACGAATCGGGCGATGCCTTCAAGTTCACACAGGAACTGTCGGCGATGGCCGCTTCAAAAGGAGTCGAATTTCGCTACGACACGCAGGTGTTGTCATTGCAGCAACAAGGCGGGCGCATCACCGGCGTGGTGGTCAAGAACGGCCAGCTCAACGGACCGGGTGCCGAAGAAACCCTCAGGGCCGACGGTTATGTGATGTGCATGGGCTCGTGGTCAGCGCCGATGCTGCGCGGCGTCGGCGTCCCGACCCTGATCTACCCGGCGAAGGGCTACTCGGCGACGCTGCCGATCAAGCCCGGCGCGCTCGCCAACACCGTGAGCCTCACCGATCATCAATTGAAGATCGTTTTTTCGCGCCTGGGCGATCGGATTCGCGTCGCGGGCACTGCGGAGTTGTCTGGATACGGAACCGAATTGAATCGCGTACGTTGCGAAGCGCTCACGCGGCGTGCGGAAGAAATTTTTCCCGGCGTCCTCGATATCGAGAAGGTCGAGTACTGGGCGGGTCTGAGACCCGCGACACCGTCGAACGTGCCCTACATCGGCCGCAGCAAGCTCGGCAACCTGTGGTTGAACACCGGCCATGGCACTTTGGGATGGACCCATGGCGCCGGTTCGGGCCTGGCAATCGCCGATTTGATCGGAGGCCGCAAGCCCGACGTCGACTTCGCGTTCTGCGGACGCTGACGCGCGCCCACGGCTGAACGCGCGAAGCTTCAGGCCCGAATCATTCAGACCTGAAGCATCGAGCCTATCAACGCTCCTGATTGACGCGGTTCGGACCTTCGCGTCCCGGACCTTCGCGCCCAGGACCCTCACGTCCCGGCCCGCGCTCAGGAATCCGCGCTTCGGCTTGCGGAGCCCGCGGCGCCTCGATGCGCTGCGGCGGGGGAGCAGCGACGACGGGTGCGGGCGGTGGAGCGGGTGCGATCGGCGCGACCTGTTGCGGACGCTCGACCGGCTGCGGCCTCGGCTGGATGTTGCGCATCTCGCGCTCGGGTCGGCCGAGACGCGGCGCCGGGGCTTCGACGGCCGGTAGCGCCTGTTGCGGTCTCTGGATCTGCGGCTGCGCCGGGGCCGCTGGGGCGATGCGCGCCTCGCCTTCCGCACCCCGCTCGTTGAACCGTTCACCCCCGCGCTCCCCTCGATTGTTGGGTTGCACTCTCGGCTGGAACCGAGGCTGGGTCGCGACCACACCCTGGCCTTCGACACCCGGCTGCGGAACGGCTTGCTGCATCGGTCGTGCGTTCGCGTTGAAGCTCGGTGCATTGGGGCTGTGCTGGACCTGGGCCGGACGATCCGGCTGGCCTGGTACAGCCGGCCCCTGGAACGGCTGGACGTTCGCCGCGGTGTTGCGCTCGTTCGCCCGCTCTGCGTCCTGCATGCGGCGATAGTTGGGAGGCAAGGCATTGCGCTCGCGCGCCTGCCGTTGCTGCGCTTCCTGGACCTGCTGAACTTGTTGTGCCTGTTGTGCCTGTTGTGCTTGCGGCGCCTGCTGTGCTTGTTGTGCTTGTTGTACCTGCAGCGCCTGCGGCGCTCGCTGTACCTGTTGCTGCTGCGGTGCCTGCGTCTGCGGTTGCTGCGGATTCCTGATCTCGGCGCGGGCGCGGCCACCTTCGAAAGGCCGCGCGGCGAATTCGCGCGGCGAGCGGAATTCGGGACGCCCGATCCCTTCGCCTGCACGCGGGCCGCTGCGGATGGCGGCCGGTATCGCCTCCGGCCGCGGCAGCGCCGCGACGTTGACCGGCGCAGCGCGCGCCACCAGGTCGCGCGGTGCGGCCATCGCCACGCGCGAGATCGAACGCTGGCTCGCGAATGCGTCCGTCGGCGCCACCGTGCCGCCGTGAAAACGGTTCCAATCATGGCCGTCGCGTTCACGCGCAAAGCGAGCCGGGGGATTGACGATCGTGATGTTGTTGACCTGCCGGATATAGGTCACGTTGTTGGTGTAATGCGGCGAATAGCGTTGCCACGGCGCGAGCGGATACCAGCCCACCGCCGCCGCGCTACCAACCGAGAACGAAGCCGAGAACCCGGACCCGCCATAGAAGCCCACCAGCGCCGGTGCATACACCGGTCGCGCGACATACGCGCCGGGGCACCAACCCCAGCGGCTGCCGACCTGTACCCAGCGACCGTAGTGGAAAGGCGCGAAGCCCCACGGCGCATCGTCGATCCATGTGTAGCCCCAAGGCGCGACATAGGCCCAGCGGCCGTAGCGATAAGGCACCCAGTCGGCCTGCACGTGCGTGGTCGGGTACCACACCGGACCATAGTCCGCTTCGGTCGCCCAACGGCCGTTGGCATCGAGGTCTTCGTACCCGGTCATCCGCGGGGACACGTAGCGCGACGCCTGGCCATCGCGAAAGCGCGTCTCGCGCGCCACCACCCAGTCATCGAGCGGCACCGGAACGGATGCGGTCGATCGAAAGCTGGCCTGCGCGTCGGGATTCGACGGATCGCTGGCTGCGCGCAACGCGCTGCCGGCGTTCACGAGCATCGGACCATTGGCGGTCTGCACGCTCGCCTGCCCCGCGAACACCGTCACGCCACTGCTGTCCTCGAGCGCATCGATGCGATAGCGGCCCGGTTTCAGAAGTGCGAAGTCGCCGCCCGGCGCTGCGATGTTGTACTCGTCGTTCGCATCCAGGCGATGGATGCGCATCGACACGCGACCGCGCACGACGTTGGCGTTGAAGGTGTTGTCGTCGAGCTGCTGGATGTCGACCTGCGAGCCCGCATCCATCGCGAGGGTGGTCGAGCCGACGGTGATTTCCGCGCGACCCGCGTCGCCCACGAAGACCGAATTGCGCGACGTGATCGGCTGGTTCACATAGGCCACCTTCCACTCGGGATCGGTTTCCGAATAGGCCTGCACATCGCCTTGCACATAAGCGATGCGACCCACGCGACCCGGCACGTCCGCGAACGCACCGACGCTGATGCTGCACGCGGCAACCGCGGCTAGGGCACCCAACACAATCCGTGCGAATGACTTCATGGCGAGCTCTGGTGGATGTCGATGCAGTTGGAACGAGGTCGGGTGCAGAAAGTTGACCGATGTTACCAACCGAAACAAAACGGCCTGCTTCAATACCCTCTCGGCAGGTGGCCAAGTGCGACGACGCCCGCGTTCAACGCCGCTTGCCGAGGATCGAGCCCAGAACCCCGCGCGCAATTTCGCGAGCCACCGATGAACCCAGCGTGCGCGCCGCGCTGCGTGCCATCGAGTCGACCATGCCCTCGTGCCGCCCACCGCGCGGGCCTGTGGTGCCGAACAGCACCCCGCCGATGTTTCCCCACATCCCGCCGCTTTCGGCGCCCGCCGGCGCGCCCGCAGGTGGAACCGGCAATGTGGGCGTGCGGACGGTCGCCGATGCGGTCGCCGATGCCGCGGCGTTCGATCCACCGCCCGACGAGGACGCTGGGGTAGTCGCAGCCTGTGCGACCCTCCCCTTGATGATCTCGTAGGCGGACTCGCGATCGAGCAACTTTTCATAGACACCCGCAACGATCGACGCCTCGATGATCGCGCGGCGCTCGGCATCGTCGATCGCGCCGATCTGCCCACCTGGCGGCATGACCAGGGCGCGCATCGTCGGTTGCGGCCTGCCCTTCTCGTCGAGGAAGGACACGAGCGCCTCACCCACGCCGAGTTCGGTGATCGCCGCTTCGATATCGAGCCCGGGGTTGGGACGCATGGTCGTCGCGGCCGCCTTCACCGCCTTCTGGTCGCGCGGCGTGAACGCGCGCAGCGCGTGCTGCACGCGATCGCCGAGTTGACCGAGCACGGTGTCGGGCACGTCCAGCGGATTCTGCGTGACGAAATAGACCCCCACGCCTTTCGAGCGAATCAAGCGCACCACCTGTTCGATCTTGTCGAGCAGGGACTTGGGCGCGTCGGTGAAGAGCAGGTGCGCTTCGTCGAAGAAGAAGACGAGCTTGGGCTTCTCGGGGTCGCCGATCTCGGGCATTTTCTCGAACAGCTCCGACATCAGCCACAGCAGAAAGCTCGCATACAGCTTGGGCGCGTTCATCAACTTGTCGGCAACCAAGATGTTGACGATACCGTGTCCGTTCTGATCGGTCTGGATCAGGTCGTCGAGGTTGAGCATCGGCTCGCCGAAGAACTTGTCGGCGCCCTGGCTCTCGAGCGAGAGCAAGCCGCGCTGGATCGCGCCGACCGAAGCCGCTGATATGTTGCCGTACTGCGTCTGGAAACTGGTTGCGTTGTCGGCCACGTATTGCAGCATCGCGCGCAGGTCCTTCGCGTCAAGCAGCAACAGGCCGTTGTCATCGGCGATCCTGAAGACGATGTTGAGCACGCCCTCCTGCGTGTCGTTGAGGTTGAGCATGCGCGCGAGCAAGAGCGGGCCCATGTCTGACACGGTCGCTCGCAACGGGTGGCCCTTCTCGCCGAACACGTCCCAGAAGGTGACCGTGCATCCATCGAACGCGGGAGGATCGAGCTTGAGGCTTTTGAGGCGCGCATCGAATTTTGGCGTCAATTGCCCGGCCTTCGCGATCCCCGACAAGTCGCCCTTCACATCGGCTGCGAACACCGGCACGCCGATCTTCGAGAAGCGCTCGGCCAGCAATTGCAGGGTCACGGTCTTGCCGGTGCCGGTCGCGCCGGTGATCAGGCCGTGCCGATTGGCGAGCGCGGGCAGGATGGCGCAGGACGCGCCTGAATCGGATGCGGCCGCGTCTTCGGCAACCGCGATCGGTAGCGCTTCGAGCATGGTGATGAGTCCTTGAGGGGGTCGAAGACAGGAGGCCGCATGATAAAATCGCGCCGCTCTCGAGGCCCCGATTCTAAAGGCAGCATCACATGGCAGGACATTCCAAGTGGGCCAACATCCAGCACCGCAAGGGTCGCCAGGATGAAAAACGCGGGCGCATCTGGACTCGGCTGATCAAGGAAATCGCGGTGGCCGCGCGACTGGGCGGCGGCGACTCCGGAACCAATCCGCGACTGCGACTGGCGATCGACAAGGCCAAGGAGCAGAACATGCCGGCCGACAACATCAAGCGCGCGGTTGAGCGCGGGTCGGGCACGCTCGACGGCGTGCACTATGAAGAAATCCGCTACGAGGGCTACGGCATCCACGGCGCGGCGGTCATCGTCGATTGCATGACCGACAACAAGACGCGAACGGTCGCGGACGTGCGCCACGCGTTTTCAAAGTTCGGTGGCAACCTCGGCACCGATGGCTCGGTCGCATTCCTCTTCAAGCATTGCGGCCAGTTCCTGTTCGCGCCCGGGACGTCCGAAGACAAGGTGATGGAGATCGCGCTGGACGCGGGCGCCGACGATGTCCTCTCTGACGACGAAGGCGGCCTCGAAGTCACGTGCGAGCCGCACGACTACGCAAAGGTCAAGGACGCGTTCGACAAGTTGGGGGTAAAGCCCGATGTCGCAGAGATCGTCATGAAGCCGTTGAACGAAGTCGACTTCGGCGGCGACGATGCGGTGAAGATGCAGAAGCTCATCGATGCGCTGGAAAGCCTCGACGATGTGCAGGAGGTGTACACCTCCGCCGTGATCTCGATTTGAACGCGCCGTGAAAGTCCTCGTCGTCGGTTCCGGCGGCCGTGAACACGCCCTCGCGTGGAAGCTCGCGCAATCGCCCAAGGTGCAGCGCGTGTATGTCGCGCCGGGCAACGGCGGCACCGCGCTCGACCGCCGCATGATGAACTTCCCGACCAGCGACCCGCGCGTCTTGGCGGCATTCGTCGAACGCGAGAAGATCCAGTTGACCGTGGTCGGCCCCGATGCCGCGCTCGCCGACGGCATCGTCGATCTGTTCGATGCGGCGAAGCTGCGCATCTTCGGCCCGACCCGCGCGGCAGCCGAGCTCGAATGGTCGAAGGACTACGCCAAGGCGTTCATGCAACGCCACGACATTCCCACCGCGCCCTATCGCAGCTTCACCGATGCCGATGCCGCGCACGCGCATGTCGATGCCGAGTTCGCCACGCGGCCGACGACGCCGGTGGTCTTCAAGGCCGACGGCCTGGCCGCGGGCAAGGGTGTGGTGGTCGCGGCCGACGCCGACGAAGCGCATCGCGCGATCGATCGCTGGCTTCCGCGCGGCGCGCAGGCACTTGCGCAACCTCCACGCGTGGTGATCGAAGGCTTTCTCGAAGGCGAAGAGGCGAGCTTCTTTCTGGTCTGCGACGGCCGCACCGCCTTGCCCTTCGCAACCGCGCAGGACCACAAGCGCCTGCTCGACGGCGACCTCGGACCGAACACCGGCGGCATGGGCGCGTATTCACCGGCGCCTGTCGTGTCCCCCACGATTCACGCCAAGGTGCTCCAGCAGATCGTGCGGCCGACGATGGCCGGCATGGCTGCCGAAGGCCGTCCCTTCGTGGGATTCCTCTACGTGGGCCTGATGATCGATGGCGACGGGCAACCACGCGTCGTCGAATTCAACGCGCGCATGGGCGACCCCGAGGCGCAGGCGATCTTGGTGCGCATGAAGTCCGACCTCGTGTCGGTGATCGACGCGGCCTTGAACGGCAAGCTCGAGGACATCGAGATCGAGTGGGATCGACGCACCGCATTGACGGTCGTGCTTGCGTCCGATGGCTATCCGGATGCGCCCAGGACCGGCGACGTCATCAACGGTCTGCCCAGGGACGAGAGCGAAGACGCGATCGTCTTTCACGCGGGCACCGCCAAACGTGACGGCAAGCTCGTGACAAGCGGCGGACGCGTGCTCGGCGTCACCGCGCTGGGCGATAGCGTTCGCATGGCGCAGAAACGCGCGTATGAAATCGCCGACGCGATCCACTTTCCCGGCGTGCAGTATCGACGCGACATCGGCTGGCGTGCGATTGCGCGGCGCTGAAGGTGACGATGTCGTGGAGTATGGAATCGACTGCGACATCATGCGCGGCAACGCGCGCGGTGCTTCAATCATCGCCGTGATCGACGTCGCGTCCGTCAAGGACTATCTGCTCGCCTTGCAAGCGCGCATCGTCGCCGCGCTCGAGCGGGTCGACGGTGGAAACTTCCTGCGCGACGATTGGATGAAGGCAGCGGGAGAACCGCTGGGCGGTCACGGCATCACCTGCGTGCTCGAGGACGGCAAGGTGTTCGAGCGCGCGGGAGTCGGCTTCTCGCATGTGAGCGGCTCGACCCTGCCGCCGTCGGCGACGCATGCGCGCCCCGAACTCGCGGGCCGCGGCTTCGATGCGGTGGGCGTGTCGCTGGTGCTGCATCCGCGCAATCCGTTTGCGCCGACAGTGCACATGAATGTGCGGTTCTTTGTCGCGCGACCGCCAGATGCAAACGCGAACGATGCTGATGTATGGTGGATCGGCGGGGGCATGGACCTCACGCCCACGTACGGCTTCGACGACGACGCAATCCACTTTCATCGCCACTGCCGCGATGCGCTCGAACCGTTCGGCGCGCACCTCCATCCCGAGTTCAAGGCGTGGTGCGATCGCTATTTCTTTCTGAAGCATCGCAACGAGATGCGCGGCGTCGGCGGCATCTTCTTCGACGACTTCAACGCTCTCGGTTTCGAGCAGAGCTTCGCGATGCTGCGCGCCGTGGGCGATACCTTCCTGCCCGCCTACCTGCCCATCCTCGAGCGGCGTATGCACGCGCCCTACGGCGAGCGCGAACGCGCGTGGCAGGCGTTGCGGCGCGGTCGCTATGTCGAGTTCAACCTGGTGTTCGATCGCGGCACGTTGTTCGGCTTGCAGTCGGGCGGCCGTACGGAATCGATCCTGATGTCGATGCCGCCGATCGCGTCCTGGCGCTACGACGCGAGGCCCGACCCCGACAGTGCCGAGGCGACCCTGGCGATGCGTTACCTCGCGCCGCGCGACTGGGTCTGATGCGCACCATCGGCCTCCTGGGCGGCAGCTTCGATCCGCTGCACACCGCGCATCTCGCGATGGCCGACGCGTTCGCCGTCGCGCTTCGCCTCGACGAGATCCGCTTCGTGCCCGCCTCGCAGCCGTGGCAGAAGCACGGCCTCTTCGCATCGGGCGAAGAGCGCGAGGCGATGCTCGAAGCCGCGCTCGCGCATCATCGCGCACCGCACGGGCATTACGTGATCGACACGCGCGAACTGCGGCGTGCGGGCAAGACCTATACGATTGCCACGCTCGAGGAATTGCGCCGCGAAGTCGGCGCCGCGGTCTCGCTGATCTTTCTGTTCGGCGCCGACCAATTGGTGCATCTGGACACCTGGAAAGACTGGCGCAGGCTCTGGGACCATGCGCATCTCGCTGCGGCCACGCGTCCGGGCTTCGATGTATTGAGCATGTCCGCCGAGGTAGCTCGCGAGTGGTCGAGTCGGCGCGGCGACGTGGAAGCTCTGCATACGCAGCCATCGGGCCGCAGTTACCTGCTGGACGATTTCGCACACGACGTCTCGGCCACCGACATCCGCGCCACGCTAGTCGCGGGCGACGCATCGGCGATCGCCGCATCGAGCCGTCTGGTTCCATCCGCCGTTCTCGACTATATTCGAGCCAACCATCTGTATCGGAGTTGAATGGATATCCGCAAACTGCAGCGCGTCATCGTCGATGCGCTCGAAGACGTGAAGGGCGCGGACATCCGCGTATTCAACAGCACCGGCCTCACACAACTGTTCGACCGCGTGATCATCGCCAGCGGCACGTCGAATCGGCAGACCCGGGCGCTCGCCGCGTCGGTGCGCGACAAGGTCAAGAGCGCGGGCGGCCAGGTCGTCAGCGTCGAAGGCGAAGAGACCGGCGAATGGGTGCTGGTCGACCTGGGCGACGCGATCGTCCACATCATGCAGCCGACCATTCGCACCTACTACAACCTCGAAGAGTTGTGGGGCGTGAAGCCCGTATCGATGAAGTCGCACGACGAGAGCGCAACGGCCAGCCCGCGCGATATTGCACACGCGGCGCCCGTGAAGAAAGCGGCCGGGACCGCCGGCAAAACCGCGGGCGCCGGCGCCAAGACGGCACGAACCACGACTGCGCGCAAGTCCGTAGCGAAGACCGCAACGAAGACTGCCGCGAAGACGAGATCCGTGCCGAAGGCTGCTGCGAAATCGGCCGCAAGGCCCGCTGCCAAAGCGCCGGGCGCTGCGCGGCGGCGCACGGCTTCCAGGTAGTCGGATCGCATCGCGTCGCGATGCAACTCGTCATCGCCGCCGTGGGCGCGCGCATGCCCACATGGGTCGATGTCGCATTCGACGACTATGCGGCGCGCATGCCCGTCGACCTCAGGCTCGCGTTGCGCGAGATCCGACCCGAGTCCCGGATCAAAGGCAAGACGACGACGTCATTGATGGCCGCCGAAGCCGATCGCCTGCGCGCAGCGCTTCCCAAACATGGCCCCCGCATCGCGCTCGACGAACGCGGCCGCGATCTCACATCGATGGATCTCGCCGCAATGATCGAGCAATGGCGTGCCGATGGTGACGACGTGGCTTTCCTGATCGGCGGCGCAGACGGGCTGGACGCGAGCCTCAAGACGGACGCCAACATGCGCATGCGCGTCTCGAGCCTGACGCTGCCGCATGCGTTGGTGCGCGTGGTCCTTGCCGAACAGCTCTATCGCGCATGGTCGATCACGCAGAAGCATCCCTATCACCGCGCCTGAAATGTCCGGATCAACAACGTGATGCCATTCGTCTATCTCGCCTCGCACAGTCCGCGCCGGCGAGAGCTGCTCGAACTCCTGCGCGTCCATCACGAGCTGCTCGTGGCTGACGACGACGAGGACATCGAAGCGCTGGAGGCGGTGCAGCCGCTCGAAACGCCGCGCGCCTACGTGCGACGCGTCACTTCGCTCAAGGGTCATGCCGCGGTCGATCGGTTGCGGCGACGTTCTCTTCCGCCGGCACCCATCCTGGTTGGCGACACAACTGTCGCTCTGGAACGCGCGATCCTCGGCAAGCCCGCCGACGAAGACGATGCGCGTCGCATGCTGACGATGCTGTCGGGTCGTACGCATCGCGTGTTGACCGCGATCGCGGTGGCGGATGACTCGCGTATGGAGATGGCGCTGTCCGAATCGCGCGTACGCATGCGCGTGATCGATGTAGACGAGATCGATGCTTATGTGGCCAGCGGCGAACCGCTGGGAAAGGCCGGCGCCTATGCGATTCAGGGACGCGCGGCGACCTTTGTCGAGCACATTGCCGGCAGCCACAGCGGCATCGTCGGACTCCCGCTTTTCGAGACCGCGCAATTGTTGAAGCGCTTCGGCATCGTGCCTGAGTAAGGAGCCGTATAAGGGACCGTACAATCCGCCGCATGCCGACTCTCAGCAAAAGATCAACAACATGAGCGAAGACATCCTGATCAATGTGACGCCCCAGGAAACGCGCGTCGCGGTCCTGGCTCAAGGGATCGCGCAGGAACTCCACGTCGAGCGCACCGCATCGCTCGGGCTGGTCGGCAACATCTATCTGGGCAAGGTGGTGCGCGTGCTGCCGGGGATGCAGTCGGCCTTCATCGATGCGGGGCTCGATCGCGCAGCCTTCCTGCATGTCGCCGATATCTGGCGGCACGAACCGCGACGTGAACCGACCGCGATCGTGTACGAGCCGGCCGAAGAACTCGCCGACGTCCGTTCGCCGGCGGCCGCTCTGCAACGGACCACCAGCAACGGCAATCACGAGCCGATCGAGAAGCTGCTGCACGAGGGCCAGTCGCTGCTCGTGCAGGTGGTCAAGGAACCGCTGGGAACCAAGGGCGCACGGCTTTCCACGCAGATGTCGATCGCCGGCCGCATGCTGGTCTATCTGCCCCAGGACCCGCATTCCGGCCACATCGGCGTGTCGCAACGCATCGGCGGCGAAGCCGAGCGCGAACAACTGCGCAGCAAGATGCTGCGGCTGCTCGGGCCCGACGAACGCGGCGGCTTCATCGTGCGCACCATGGCCGAAGATGCCAGCGAGGAAGACCTCGCGGCCGACATCGCCTACCTGCGCAAGCTGTGGGACGACATCCTGCGTGCAAGCCGTACGCTGCCCGCGACCAGCCTGCTGTATCAGGACCTGGGACTCGCGCAGCGCGTGCTGCGCGACTTCGCGGGCGAGGAGACCAACAGCATCCAGATCGACTCACGCGAGAGCTTTGAAAAGCTTTTCGAGTTCGCCAACGCCTACACGCCCAAGATCGCGCCGCGCATGCAGCACTACGTCGGCGAAAGGCCGCTGTTCGAGCGCTACAACATCGATGCCGAAATCGAGAAGGCCTTGGCGCGCAGAGTCGATCTGAAGTCGGGCGGCTACCTGATCATCGACCAGACCGAAGCGATGACCACCATCGACGTCAACACCGGCGGCTTCGTCGGCGGCCGCTCGTTCGACGACACGATCTTCAAGACCAATCTCGAAGCCGCACATTCGATCGCACGACAACTGCGTCTGCGCAACCTGGGCGGCATCATCGTGCTCGACTTCATCGACATGGAAAACGCCGAGCACCGGGACGCCGTGCTCACCGAACTCAAGCGTGCGCTATCGGCCGACCACGTGAAGATGACGGTCAACGGCTTTACGCAGCTGGGCCTGATCGAGATGACGAGGAAGAGGACGCGTGAATCGCTCGCGCACGTGTTGTGCGAACAGTGCCCGACCTGCGGCGGCAAGGGCGAGATCAAGACTGCGCGCACCGCCTGCTACGAAATCCTGCGTGAAGTACTTCGCGAGTCGCGTCAGTTCAACCCGCGCGAATTTCGCGTGCTCGCGTCGCAATCGGTGATCGACCTGTTCCTCGAGGAGGAATCGCAGAACCTTGCCATGCTGGGAGACTTCATCGGCAAGCCGATCTCGCTGCAGGTCGAGTCGATCTATACGCAGGAGCAGTACGACGTGATCCTGATGTGAGGACACGGCACGGGCGACTCGGGTCGCCCGGTGCGTCGCCCGCCCCTCCGCTCACGGTTCAGCGCAGATGCGCACCCCTCGCCCCCGCGTCGAACAATCCACCGACGAACGACGACCCGAACGATGCTCCGAGCTTTCGCGCGAAGCGCTCGCTGATGCTCTGCTTCTCGGTGTAATCGATCACGACTTCGGCCTTGGCGATATCGCGCGCGACGCTGTCCACCGTACCGTAGCCGTCGGCCAGTCCGAGTTCTATGCTTTGCGCACCCGTCCAGAACAGGCCGGTAAAGAGATCGGGCGAATCCTTCAGCCGCTTGCCGCGGCCGTCGCGAACCACCTTGATGAATTGGCGATGGATCTCGTCGAGCATGGTTTGCAGGTGTGCTTTCTGCTCGTCGCTTTCGGGTGAGAACGGATCGCCGAGGCCCTTGTTCTTTCCCGCCGTCTGCAGACGTCTCTGAACACCGAGCTTCTCCATCGCGCCGGTGAAGCCGAAACCGTCGGACAACACGCCGATCGATCCCACGATGCTCGCCTTGTCCACGAAAATCTGATCGGCCGCAGCGGCCGCGTAGTAGCCGCCCGATGCGCACATCTCATCGACGACGACATAGAGTGGCTTGTCCGGGTACTCGAGGCGCAGGCGCTTGATCTCGTCGTTGATCATGCCCGCCTGGACCGGGCTGCCGCCGGGACTGTTGATGCGCAGGATCACCGCGGCCGTCGCGCCGTCCTTGAAGGCGGCGTCCAGGGAATCGTTGATCTTCTCGGCCGACGCGTCGCCGTCCGCATCGATCACGCCGCGCAGGTTCACGAGCGCGGTGTGTCGCGCGGCCAGTGCCTTGTCGGCCTTGACGCCGCCATTCCACACGGTCGCGATGATGAGGATGAAAATCAGCAACCATGCGAGACGAAAGAAGATGCGCCAGCGTCGCGCGTCGCGTTGCTCGCGCAAGGTGGCGAACATGAGGCGCTCGAGGGTGTCGCGCTCCCAGCCGGCCGGCGCGTTGCGGATTTCCGCTGTTGCCCTCGGCGAGAGCGGTTCCATGCGCGGCTCCGAACGCGCGTCTTCGGACGTGAACGAGGGGGGAATGCGATCGTCGGACATGTTGCGGGCTATGAGAAAACGCGGCTGAAATCGGGAGGGCGAGTATAGCCTTCGAGACGGTCGTCAACCCTGGCCTTCAGGCATGCTCGCCCAGCCATGCATGCAACGCCTCCGGCGAATCCAGCACGGCGAGGGCGCCCTGCCCGGCCAGCGTTTCCGGCAGATGTGCGCCATAGCTGACCGCGAGCGCCTGCGCGCCTGCATTCACGGCCATCTGCAGGTCATGGGTGGTATCGCCGATCATCAGCATGCGATCGCAGCGCACGCCGAGTTCGTCGCCGAGTTCCCACAACATCTGCGGATCGGGCTTGGATCGGCATTCGTCGGCGCAACGCGTCGCATCGAACAGCGTTCGCAGCCCGCACGTATTGAGCGCACGGTCTAGCCCCACCCGACTCTTGCCGGTCGCGACCGCGACAAAATGACCCCTGTCCTTCAAGGAGACGATGATTTCGCGCACGCCGGCGAAGAGCACGAGGTCGGCATCGCGCGACAGGTAGTGATGCCGGTAGCGCTCGGCCATCTGCGGAACGAGATGCTTAGGCAGGTCCGGAACCGCGTACGCTAGCGCATCGACGAGCCCCAGCCCGATCACGTGGCTGGCCTTTTCGGTCGAAGGCACGGGCAGGTCGAGGTCGACGCAGGCGCGCTGGATGCTCGACGCGATCATGGCGGTCGAGTCCATTAGCGTGCCGTCCCAATCGAAGACGATCAGGTCAAAACGATGGTCGCGTCGCAAGTGTCGCTCACGCTGATTCATGCAGAGCCTGGCAGCACGTGACGCAATCGATCGAGAAAGCGCGCGCATTCGGGTGGCAGCGGCGCAACCAGGTCGACGGCATCGCCGCTGCGCGGATGCGCGAACTGCAGGCGGGCCGCGTGGAGAAACATGCGCTTGAAAGCAGGACCCGTCGAAGCGCCCCCACGAGCGATGCGCTTGTTGAGCGCGAAGTCGCCGTACTTGTCGTCACCCGCAATCGGCCTGCCGAGATGCGCGAGGTGGACGCGGATCTGATGCGTGCGACCGGTCTTCAACTCGACGTCTACGAGGGCGAACGGGACGTCGGGACCATCGAAGATCTCCAGTCGATGAAAGATCGTATAAGCCGGCATGGCGTCCGCCTCGTCCTTCACCGCGGGTCGCACGCGGCGCTCGCCGCCGGCCTGCGTGAACTTGACCAGCGGCACCTTCACCTGGCGCTTCGCTTCAGGCCAGGCGCCGCATGCCAGCGCGAGATAGCGCTTCTTCACCAGCCCTTCGCGAAGATCGTCGTGCAGCCTGACGAGCGCACTCCTCTTCTTGGCGATCATCAGCAGACCCGACGTGTCGCGATCGAGCCGATGCACGAGCTCGAGGACGCGTGCATCGGGCCGGGCCATGCGCAACTGCTCGATCACGCCGAAGCTGATGCCGCTGCCGCCGTGGACAGCGACGCCTGCGGGCTTGTCGATCACGACCAGGTCGTCGTCCTCGAAGACGATCTCGAACGCGATCGCGCGCTCGCGTTTGGTTGATCCGGGGTCGTCGCTCGCTGAAAGAGCGGCGCGATCGGCCGCATTTTTGGCGACATGTTCGGCAACCCGCATCGGCGGAACGCGCAATACATCGCCTTCCAGCAATCGATAGTTCGCATCGACGCGCCTCTTGTTCACGCGCACTTCGCCGCCGCGAATGACGCGATACACGTGGCTCTTGGGCACGCCCTTGGCGCGACGCAGGAGGAAGTTGTCGAGGCGCTGGCCTGCGTCGTCCTCGGCGATTTCGATCTGGGACGCGCGATCGGCGGCGAACAGCGACAGGGAATTCCTCTGCGAATTCGCCTCGGCGGAGGGCTGGGAAATCCCGGCCGTCCGGAGCTTGGCGGCTAGCCGATCGTGCGATTTGCGAACGCGTTCGCCTAACTCGTTCATCTTGAAATATAATTTGGGCTGTTGAAGGGCCGTTACGCGCCAGCCGATCGCAAGCTATGCATCGACGAAGCAGCGACAAAGCGCGATCGGAACATGCATTGATCACCGATCGCAATACGGCGCCCCGACAAATGAATTGCATGTCGAATCGCGTGAGTGCGCGGACTGGGGACAGCCCTTGATCAGCGCGCCGGATGTTCATCAACGCGCGGAAAGATTCTACATGCCGGTCGTGCTGCCCACCGTGACGGGCACACGCGCGAACGTTGCGCGACTAGGCCAAGGATGGCGCCAGAGCGCCGTTCGGCACAGTACGCAGCGGATGCGAAATGACATCGCGGTAGCTCAAGAATTCGTGAAGCGTCGACGTAAAACATAAATGAGCGTCGGCGCTTTGGATCGAACGTGTTGTACCCCTTCGTTGAGAGCGTTTGCATGAACCCGATGACTCTGCCCTGCCTGGTGTCCACGTTGCGCGATTGCGCACGGACGCTGCTCGCACGGCGTTCGGCCATGCCATCGTGATCTCGAATCGGGCTGCTTCCGTTCGGTTCGCGCCCTGGACGCGATCGCTGCGCTAGTCGCAGAGTGACTCGCGTCCCACGGCAATTCAAGCCGCCTGCAGTCATTTCCTCGCGCTTTTGAAGCAATCGTGCGCAACCAGGGCTCAGGTCCGGTGCGCGAGGAGTTCCATATGAAACGCATGTTGTTCAACGCGACGCACGCCGAAGAGTTGCGCGTCGCCATCGTCGAAGGTCAGAAGCTCATCGACCTCGATATCGAAGCCGCCGGGCGCGAACAGCGCAAGTCGAATATCTACAAAGGCGTGATCACGCGCGTCGAGCCCAGCCTCGAAGCCTGCTTCATCACCTACGGAGAAGAGCGTCACGGGTTCCTCCCCTTCAAGGAAATCTCGCGTCAATATTTTCGTGATGGCACGGACGTCAAGAACGCGCGCGTGCAGGACGCAGTCAAGGAGGGCATGGAGCTGTTCGTCCAGGTGGAGAAGGAAGAGCGCGGCAACAAGGGCGCGGCGCTCACCACCTTCGTCTCGCTGGCGGGCCGCTATCTGGTGCTGATGCCGAACAATCCGCGCGGCGGCGGCGTGTCGCGCCGGGTCGAAGGCGAGGACAGGCAGGAACTGCGCGAGGTAATGGACTCGCTCGAGCTGCCACCGGGCATGAGCATCATCGCGCGCACGGCCGGCATCGGCCGCAGTGCGCCCGAACTGCAGTGGGACCTGAACTACCTGATGCAACTGTGGCGCGCGGTCGAAGGCGCGGGCAGTTCGCAAAGCGGCGCGTTCCTGATCTATCAGGAATCCAGCCTCGTGATCCGCGCGATTCGCGATTACTTCCAGCCCGACATCGGCGAACTGCTGATCGATACCGACGACGTGTACGAGCAGGCGCGCCAGTTCATGGCGCACGTGATGCCCGACATGGTCGATCGCGTAAAGCGTTACCGCGACGACGTGCCGCTGTTCTCGCGCTTTCAGATCGAGCACCAGATCGAGACCGCGCATTCGCGCACGGTGCCTTTGCCTTCGGGCGGCGCGATCGTCATCGACCACACCGAAGCGCTGGTGTCGATCGACGTCAACTCGGCGCGCGCCACGCGCGGCGGCGACATCGAGGAGACGGCCAGCCGTACCAACCTCGAAGCCGCCGACGAAGCCGCACGTCAGATGCGCCTGCGCGACCTCGGTGGATTGATCGTGATCGACTTCATCGACATGGAGTCGGCGCGCAATCAGAAGGATGTCGAGCAACGCCTGAAGGACGCATTGCGCTACGACCGCGCGCGCGTCCAGACCGGCAAGATCAGCCGCTTCGGCCTGATGGAGCTGTCGCGTCAACGGCTGCGCCCAAGCCTGTCGGAAGGCAGCCACGTGGTGTGCCCGCGATGCAATGGCACCGGCCACATCCGCGACATCGAGTCGTCGGCGTTGCACGTCCTGCGCATCATCCAGGAAGAGGCAATGAAGGAAAACACGGCCGCCGTCTATACGCAGGTGCCGGTCGAGGTCGCGACCTTCCTCCTGAACGAGAAGCGCGCCGACATCGCCAAGATCGAGATGCGCCTGAAGGTCAACGTGGTGTTGATCCCGAACAAGAATCTCGACACACCGCACTACACGCTAGAACGTTTGAAACACGACGACCCGCGTCTGGAAACCAGCAAGTCGAGCTATGACATGGTCGAGCCGCCGCAGGAACCGGACGCGTATCAGCGAAAACGCGACGACGCCAACGTGCGTCCGCGCCAGGAGGCGGTAGTACGCGGCATCACGCCCGAACAGCCGGCGCCGCTGGTCGAGCGCCCGGCTCCGGTTGTCGAGCCTGCGCCTGCCGCGGTGCTGCCGGCGATGCGAGCATCGACCCCGACCTTCTTCGAAAGGATCGCGCGCTGGTTCAAAGGTCCCGAGGAAACGCTGGTCGCGACGCCGCTGGCGGCATCCGCAAGCAGCGCGACTCGTGAAGGGCCGGCCGCGCGCAAGGGGACGGCGCGCAATGGCGCAGCACGCAGCGACGGGTCCGCGCATCGAGGACGCGGCGGTCGTGGCACACGTGGTCGCGCCGATGGCGAGCGCACCGAACGTCCGCGTGGCGAACGAACCGAGCGCGCCGAAAGAATCGGGAGCGCTGCCGTCGCAGATGGCGAACGTCCGGAGCGCAAGGAACGAGCCGATCGCAAACCTCGTGGTGAAGAGGGCCCGGCCCGCGCGCGTGGTCCGCGTGCCGAGGGTCGAGGCGAAGGTCGCAGCGACGAACGAAGCGAGCCCCGCCGTGGACGCGGCCCGAAGCCGGTCGATGGACTCGAGGCGGCTAAAGAGTCGACCGCCGGTGAGCATCAACCGCGTGCCGAACGCGCGCCCCGCGGCGAGGGACGCAAGCCGCGCGGCGAAGCAAGAACGGCGATCGACGTGAGCAGCGACGACGCGTTGAAGCAACGCGCCAGCGAAGCGCTGGTTGCCTCGTCGTCGCTGATGCAGACCGAAAGCGAATCGTCGCTTCGTGAGGACGAGGGCCAGCGCACGGAACACGCGGTGAGCAGTGACGCAAACCGCGTCACCGACCTTGGTCGTCTCGATGAAGCCGAGAACCAAGACGATGACGGCGATGTACTGCCGGGCGAGGGCTCCAGCGAGCACGCCGCTTCGGGTGATGGCGCAAGCGCAACCACGAGTGGACGTCGCCGCCGTCGCGGTGGTCGCGGGCGCAATCGTCGCGAGCGGGACGGCGAGGTTTCTGACGCAACGTCGAACGACGAGCCGTCCGAAGGGCAAGCACCCCGCCTCGTGGTGGATGAAGAGACGCACGACGTGGATAGCGGCGAAGTCAGGCATGCGCCGCACGGCTTCGAACCCGTGCACGCCGAAGCACCGGAAACGATCGCCACGATGGCCTCGACACCGCCTTTGCTAGAGCGCGATCTTGGTCACGAGCTTATCGAATCCATGCCTGCGCGTGCCTTCCTGGAAGAGCAGCACGCGACGCCCTCGCATCAACAAAAGGAAGAGCCATCGGCGCGACCCGCAATGCAGGAGGTTGAAGCCGAGCCTGCTGAAGCGGCGTCAACGATGCCGGCTGCTGCACCTTCCCAAGCGCCGGCGTGGATGCACGCTGCGCATGTCGAGGCGCCGTCACAGCCCAGTCAGGTCGCCACTACGCCCCCACCGATGCAGATCGTCGATCTGCAGCACGTTCTGTCGAGCGCGGGGCTCGAGTTGGTCGGGACCGACGCCAGCAAGCTTGCGCGGGCACGCGTCGAAACGGCGCAAGCTCCCTCCGCGGCGCGCGTGGTTCGTGAAAGAAAGCGTTTGCCGCCGCCGCCGCCCGAGCCGCTCGCGCAGGTCGAGACGCACAAACACTGATCGCGCTTCGATCCGACGAGAGGAAACAAGAAGTTACTGGCACGCATGGTGATCCACGCCACTCCCGAGCTGCTTCGTTGGGTCGACGAGCAGCTAGCTCGCGGCTGCGACCCCGCGGAGATGATCGACGCGATGGTCACCGTGGGTCATGCGCGTTCGTTTGCAGAAAGCGTGATCGGACGCGCGTCTGGCAAGAAGCGCTTCGATCATGCCGAGGCGGAGCCAAGCCTCGCGGATACCCACGCTGACGACGAACCCATCGAAGTGCCCGAGCCTTTGCTCGCCCCGCTGGCCTCGGGCGCGAGCGAGATCGTGCTCGACGATCATCGAGTCGACATCCTCGTCAACCTGCATCACCCACGCATCATCGTGTTCGGCGGCCTGCTCAAGGACGACGAGTGCGATGCACTGATCGCAGCTTCGCGTCCGAAACTCGAGCGCTCCGAAACCGTCAATCGCGCAAGCGGCGGGACCGAGCTCAATGAGGCGCGCACCAGCGAAGGAACCTATTTTTTTCACGATGCCTCGCCGCTGTTGCAGACCATCAATCGACGCATCGCCCAGGTCACCCGCTGGCCGCTGTCCCATGGTGAGCCGCTGCAGATCCTTCACTACAACGTGGGCGCCGAATACCAGCCCCATTACGACTATTTCTCGCCTGAAGATGCGGGAACGCCGTCGCTGCTCAAGCATGGCGGACAACGTGTAGGTACACTGATTATCTATCTGAACACGCCCGACGCCGGAGGGGCCACGGTCTTTCCCGACGTGGGATTCGAGGTGGCGCCGATTCGGGGCAACGCGGTCTTCTTCGCATACGATCGGCCGAGCCCGGTGAGTCGTACGCTGCATGGAGGAACGCCGGTGGTCGCAGGAGAAAAGTGGATCGCGACACGATGGATGCGCGAGAACGCCTACACATGAAGCACGATCGGCCGGCGTCGGTAGTCCGACGGGTCGTGATTCCTATCGTCGATCGTCGTGACGACCTGCGCGCACCGCGGGTCGATGCGCCGATCGAGGCAAATGGTCGGCTGCGCGATGCGCTCGATCGGCCGATGCACGACCTGCGCATCTCGGTCACCGACCGCTGCAACTTTCGCTGCACCTACTGCATGCCGAAAGAAGTCTTTGATCGCGACCATGGCTACCTTCCCCATGCCGATCTGCTGACGTTCGAAGAGATCGCGCGGCTTGCACGCGCGTTCGTCGCACACGGTGTCCAAAAGATCCGGTTGACGGGCGGCGAGCCGTTGCTGAGGAAGAATCTGGAAAGCCTGATCGCGATGCTGGCGCAGATCGAATCGGTGGGGCCCGTGGGAGAGCGTCTCGACCTCACGCTGACCACCAACGGATCGCTGTTGCGAAAGAAGGCTCGGGCGCTCAAGGCCGCGGGCTTGTCGCGGGTCACGGTGAGTCTCGACGCGCTCGACGACCGGCTCTTTCGCGGCATGAACGACGTGGACTTCCCCGTCGCCGACGTGCTCGACGGTATAGACGCTGCAGCCGAAGCGGGCCTCGGTCCGATCAAGGTCAACATGGTCGTCAAGCGCGGCTTCAACGACAGTCAGATCGAAGTGATGGCGCGCCACTTCCGCGGTAGCGGTCACATTCTTCGCTTCATCGAATACATGGACGTGGGTGCGTCGAACGGATGGAAGCTCGACGAAGTATTGCCCAGTGCACGTGCGGTCGAGCGAATCGACGCGTTATTCCCGATCGAGCCGATCGATGCCAACTACGGGGGCGAGGTCGCCGAGCGCTGGCGCTACCGGGACGGCGCAGGCGAGATCGGCTTCATTTCGAGCGTCACGCACGCATTTTGCGGTTCGTGCTCGCGGGCGAGGCTCTCGCCTGAAGGCCGCCTCTACACCTGCCTATTCGCGAACCAAGGCACCGACTTGAGAAATCTGGTTCGCTCGGCTGCCAGCGATCTCGACCTGGCTCGCGCGGTGGGTGCGGTCTGGGCAGACCGCGACGACCGATACTCGGAGCTCCGTGGCTTGGCTACGACACTTCCCCCAAGAAAAATAGAAATGTCCTATATCGGCGGCTGAAACGCTTTGCCCTGCATCGCGGCTACAACACTTTCCGATGCGGGCAAACCGCGTAATCGCATGAGCTGTATCTCTCAATTTATTGTTAAAAAACAATTAAATTTCTAGATACCGAGGTGCAACAATGCACCATTCATTTTTTTTGCGACGATCGTTCCCGAGCCTGCTAGGAATCCGTAACGACTCTGTAAGATTGCGTAACGAAACTGGTTGTCTTCGCAAACGGAACATTTCATGAGGCATTGGCAGTCCCCCAAAAAACCCAAGGCGCGCATCGAGATCATCCCGATGATCGACGTAATGATGTTTCTCCTGGTGTTTTTTGTGCTCATCAGCATCAACGTCATTCCCGCGCTGGGCGTAAAAACGGTTCTGCCGACTTCCGAGCAGTCGCAGGACATCAAGTCGGTGGTCAACGCGCTCGTTACCCTGGGAAAAAATGACGAACTTCAGGTGAACGGGAAGTCGGTCACGCTGGCTCAGTTGGCCCCATCCATCCACGCCTTCGAAAGACCGGACAACAAGGTCGCCGTCATCATCAACAGCGACAAGGGCGTTGAAGTGCAACGCCTGATCGATGTCATGGACGCGCTCAAGGCCAACGGCTTTCCGGCGTTCTCGATCGCGTCGAAGAAGAAGTCCTGAGCGTCCGGCGCGATGGCTTTTTTCTACAGGCACCGGAACGTTCCGGCCAGCGCGGCTGCGTGCGCGGTGATCGCTCTCGCGATTTATTCGCAGGGGCATCGCATGCTGCAGACCAAGCGCCAGAATCAGGAAGAGCCGGTTCAGGTGACGATCACCGAGTTGCCGCCTCCTCCCGCGCCGATTCCACCGCCCCCGCCTCCGCCGGTACAGCCGCCCAAGCCCACCCTGGCGCCGGCTCCGACTCCGCCTGTCCCTCGCGTCGTGGAGTCCAAACCGGTACCCGCACCGAGCCCGAATCCGATTCCCGTGCCCAAGGTCGAGCCTCCGCCGCCTCCGGCAGCTCCCGTTCCTCCGCCCTCGCCTCCACCGGCCCCACCGGCGCCGCCTGCAGCACCACCGGCGGCCGCCGTCGATGCGAGCGCGACCTATACCGGCCGCGTGCGCAGCTATCTGAACGGCATCAAGCGTTATCCGACGGGCCGCGAGGCCAGCATCCAGCGGCCCGAAGGCAAGGTTCGCATCTGGTTCGTCCTGCGTCGCGATGGTTCGCTGGTGGACGCCGGGATCGAGGACTCGTCAAACTCGATCCTGCTCGACAACGCCGGCTTGACGACGATTAAGCGCGGCAGCATGCCCTCGTTCGATGGCGCTTTTGCGGGTGAAGAAACGCATCGCTTCACCGTCGACCTCGATTTCAAGGCCCCGTCTTAAACATCCGCTTCTTTCTTTTCGCTCATTCGATATCGGGAGTTTTTCAATGAAGTTGCAAGCCACACAAATCTCGCTGCTGGTCTCGGGCCTGTTCATGGCCGCGAGCGTCAACGCGCAGCAATCGACGACCGACGTCGGGACGATCAACGTCGAAGGGCAGCCCGGCGGAACCGCCACGGGCCTGATCCAGCAGGAAGAGACTCCGAAGGCGCGCAGTTCGGTGGGCCGCAAGGCGATCGAGACGCAGGCGCCCACCAACAATCCCTACCAGGTCATCAACCTCCTGCCGGGTGTATCCACCTTCAGCTACGACGGCACGGGCCTGTTCGGCGGCGGCTTGCGGATTCGTGGATTCAACAGCGACCAGTTGGGTTTCACGATCGACGGCGTGCCGGTCAATGACTCGGGCAGCTTCACCGTCTTTCCGCAGGAATACACCGACACCGACAACCTGTGTGAAGTGTTCGTCACGCAAGGCTCGACCGATACCGAGGCGCCGCATGTCGGGGCCACCGGCGGCAACGTGGGTCTCGTGACCTGCGGGCCGACCGACACGCGGCGCGTGCGCGTCTCGCAGACGCTCGGCAACAACGCCTTGTCGAAGACCTTCCTCCGCTACGACACCGGCAAGTTTGCCGACGACCGCGTCAAGATGTTCCTGTCGGTCTCGCATGCCGAAGCCGAAAAATTCAGAGGCAAGGGTGATGCCTATCGCGAGCACATCGACTACAAGGCCGATCTGTCCCTGGGTGGCGGAAGCTACGTCGGCGCGGGCTTTCTCTATAACCGCGCCGTCAACAACAACTACCGCACACTGACCAAGGCGCAGATCGATCAGCAAGGTCGCTATACCGATTTCGGCACGATCGCACCCGTTCACGTCACTCCCGGCCCCGGAGCGCAGGTCGACAATGCGGCCGGATCCTACAACGTGAACAACGGCATCTTTGCACCCGGCGGATCCGCGACCAACGGCAACGGCTACTACGGGTTCAATCTGAATCCCTTCCGCAACTACATCGCGACCTTGAAGGGGCATTTCCAACTCGCACCGACCCTGAGTCTCGACGTCGATCCTTATTTCTGGTACGGCTACGGCACGGGTGGCAACGAACTGCAAACGCTGCGCGAGGGACAGTCGGGTGCGTTCCTGCATGGCGGCGGTCGCGACTACAACGGCGACCGCGACACACTCGATACGATCGCAGCGTATGAAGGCAGCATTACAAAAACTTATCGTCCGGGCGTCACGGCGAAAGTCAACTGGCAAGTCGCTGGGAACCGGATTCTCGCGGGCTACTGGTACGAGCGCGCGCGCCATCAACAGACGGCGCCATACGTCACGATCGACAACAACGGCAACGCAGCCGACATCTGGTTGCGCAACCCCGATCAGTGGCTCAAGAACGCCGACGGATCACCGGCCGAGTTCCGCGACTGGTACACCATCAGCACCGGCAGGTCGGCGTTCCTGCAGGATACGGTGAGCTTTTTTCAGGACAAGCTCACGATCCAGGGTGGCGGCCGCTATACGACGCTCGGCCGACTGTTCCGCAACTCGGCCAACCAAGGCACGACACCGACCGGTCTCGGACAGACCGGCAGTGGCGGCGTCGACTACACGATCCGGAAGGACTATTCGGAATTCCTCCCGAACATCGGCATCAAGTATCAGCTGACGACCGAGCAGTCCCTGTTCGCCAACGCGACCAAGAACTTCAAGGCGCCGCCCAACTTCGCATACTCGAACCTCGCGGTGAGCAATGCGTCGCCGACCGCAGGCATCACCTTCGTGAACGGAGTCGCGACCAACTATCGCATCCTCGAGCCACAGGTCGGTCCGGAAACGGCACACAACTATGACGCGGGCTACCGTTATGCTGGCGACCGCGTGACGTTCTCGGGCTCGGTGTTCTTCATCAACTACAAGGGGCGCATCGCTTCGCTGATCGATCCGACCAGCGGACAGCAGGGCCAGGCCATCAACCTGGGCGACTCGACCACGCGCGGCTTCGAACTCGAAAGCGGATACAGCATCACCAAGAATCTGTCCGCCTACAGTTCGCTCTCGTACACCAAGACGCGCATCAAGAGCGACATCGTGTACGGCGGTGGCGTCAAGCGCGAGGCCACGGCGGGCAAGGAGTTTCCGGACACGCCGAAGTGGCTTGCAGGCTTCGCGCTGCAATACTCGGACGCGAGTTGGATTGCCGGCGTCGATGCGAAGTACACGGGCAAGCGCTACTCGACGCTGGTCAACGACGACAGCATCGGCGGGTACACGCTGTTCGGATTGACGGCAGGCTACAAGTTGCCGTCGACGGATTTCTTCAAGAATCCGACGATTCGCCTGAACGTGTACAACCTGTTCAGCCGCCAGTACCTCAGCCTGTCGGGTCCGTCGGGCAGTAACTTCGGTGTGCGTGCAAATCCCATTGCCGGCTTGCCCACTTATTTTGCGCAGGCGTTCTATGTCGGCGCGCCGCGCACGATCGCCTTCACGCTCGCGTCGGACTTCTGAAGCGAAGAGACTTCAATGAACCTGAACATCCTCCACGACCTCACCTTCTACGCGCTGTATGCGGCGTTGGCGATCGCCGTCTTTGTCGCCATCGAAAGACTGTTCTTCTTTTCGCAGACGTCCAGGCGCACACGCGAGCTCGAAGACGCGGTCGAGCACGGGGCGGTTCCGCCTGCTGCATTGGTGACCGCGGACAATGTGCCGGCCCGCGCGGCCAAGCACATGCTCGATCGCCTGCCGCGCATCGAGTCGCGGCACGATCTCGAAGACCTGTCCGAAGAGGTGTTCATCGATTCGCGCACGCAACTGGCCAAGCACTTGTGGATGCTCGATACGATCGTAACCGCGTCACCGCTCCTAGGCCTGCTCGGCACGATCCTCGGCATCATCGATACCTTCACGGCGTTGGCGCGCTCGGGGATTTCGGACCCCTCGGGCGTGTCGGCGGGTATCGGCACGGCGCTGTTCGCCACCGCGCTCGGGATTTCGGTTGCGCTCTTCGGTCTCTTGTTCTTCAATCACTTCCAGGAACGCATCGAACGCCTGTCGGATCAGATGAAGGTGCTGATCCTCAGGTTGTCAGCCTTGAAGCCGTCCGTCTGAACATCGAGTACTAAGTCGCCATGCCCGTGCTGCCTTTGACCTTTAAGCGGTCGCTGGCATGAAGGCGTGTCCTCGGGGTGTAGGCTATAGACAGGTCATATTTTAGAAGTTAACCTGAAGTCCGTGCTGCAGGTGCCCTCGCGATGGGTCCTGACAAAAACGCAAGTTCAAGCAAAGGAAAAAATAGTTACTGAGTGAACAAAAGATTCGAAAAAGCCGCCCACCCTGAAAAGATAGATCTAAAAAATTTGGGCAGCATTGATCGACTGAATCGCTTGCGAAGCGATTGCGGTTCTCGAGTTGATCAGTCCATGCTCGGCGTAGTTTGAACTGTGGGCGGGAGAAATAAATGCTAGGTCTGCGGAGACTGATTTGCGTTGCAATTTCCGATGACGGTGCGCTTGAACCTATCAAGCGGCGAATGTCCGAATGGGACATTTTTTTTGCGCAAGATATCAAAGCGGCAAACTGTCTACTGCGACGATCCGACTTTCATGTTGGAATCATCGCCATTTCCAATATCGACCAACAAGAGATTGGCGAAATTGCAGCGTTGTTAAATGCGTATAGCGATATCCAATGGATCGGCGTTTTCCCTGCGGGGATTCGCGAATCCGGAGAATGGCGTGAATTGATCGTCGATTCACTCGTCGACTTTCATACGCTTCCCGTCGATTTTGATCGATTGGCGCAGATGGTGGGCCACTCTTTTGGCATGGCCCAATTACGCGAGCAAGCGAAACTCTTGCCACGTTCCATCAAAGACAATATTTTGATCGGCGAAGGACCCGCCATGGGTCAATTGCTTCGCCATATTCGAAAAGTAGCGCGTGTCGACGCCCCGGTTCTGATATCGGGTGAGAGCGGCAGCGGTAAAGACCTCGCGGCGCAAGCGTTACATCGCTATTCCAATCGCGCGGCGCAACCTTTTGTGCCGGTGAACTGCGGCGCGATACCTGCCAGTCTTATTCAGTCCGAACTCTTCGGATATGAGCGCGGCGCATTCACCGGAGCGGCGCATTCAAAGCAGGGAATGTTCGAATCGGCAGCGGGCGGTACGCTTTTTCTGGATGAAATCGCCGATCTTTCGCTCGAACTTCAAACCAACCTCTTGCGCTTTCTTCAGGAAAAGACGATTAACCGCGTTGGTTCCACGCAGAGCATCGCCATTGACGTCCGCATCATTGCGGCCACGCACGTCAATCTGGAGGAAGCGGTACGGAATGGAAAATTCCGAGAAGATTTGTTCTATCGATTGAACGTTTTGAACTTGACCATTCCCCCGTTACGGGAACGCCCGGAGGACGTTGCAGGGCTCGCTCAATATTTTTTCACCAAATTCGCGGCCGAAAAAAATCCCCGCTTGACTGGTTTCAGCAGAAACGCATTGCGCGCGATGGAAGGCCATTTATGGCCCGGAAATGTGCGCGAGCTGATCAACCGCGTCCGAAGGGCCATGGTCATGGCCGAAGGACGCCTCGTGACTGTTGGCGACCTCGGCTTGGAACAACGCGCGGACACGGGATTACAGGAAGCGCTGGGCGATATCCGAGTTACCGCGGAACGTCACGCGGTCGTGACTGGCCTGCATCGCGCGCAAAGAAATGTGAGTCAGGCGGCTCGCGACTTGGGCGTCTCTCGAATGACGATGTATCGCCTCATGGCTAAGCACGACATCAACGTCTGAGCATGTCATGGCGGGTATTTCGCGGCTCTGCGCAAAATTCGATTCGCAATTCGGCAGCCTATCGTGTCTGTCACTTGTCTGATACACCACTCAAAGTGTGCGCGAACGTACATACAAGAATTTAACTGTTTGATTTTACTGAACGAATGCTGAACCGAGTTCGCTGAAGATGGATTATTCGGCCGGACTGAATAGTTGTCCCGTCTCATTGGTGTTACATGGCGCCCTGCAACATTTGCCGAGAATACCGCAGGTCGCTCCGGATGGCTACAAATCGACGCGTTTTCTTGAAAAATTATCTTTAATATTCAGATACGTATTGCACGCAAGAGTATATGTGGAACGCACCTTGCTATTAGCGTAATTGGATTGGCGTATCGCCAGCCATCGTTGAATCTCAACTTTCCACTTTAGGGGACTTTTATGCAGAAAACGATCCTGGCGTCGGCCGTCGCATTGGCCTTCGCCATCGCAACGCCGGTCTGGGCGAACCCGACCAACAATGGTACCGATGGCACAACAAGCGCCTCAACCGGTAACCAGACCGCAACCGCAACGTCGACACAGGGGGGAAATGCACCACAAGCAAACGAGAATTCCACCGCTTCGCAAAACAACAGCGTGGATAGTCGCAACCAGTCGGACAACCGCAACCAGTCCGATCGGGACAACAACAAGAGCAGCGGTAGCAATCGCAACAACTCCGGCTTGGCTGACGCTGATGGCCATGGAACAGCGGCCGCCAACAACGGTTCGACCGCAACGTCGACTCTTAGCAATTCGTTCAACACCAGCAAAGCTGTCGCGCTGAGCCGGCTGGATGGCTCGGTCACTAACATTCGCGTCAACAACATAGGCAATAACGCGATCAACAACGGCAACGCCAACGGCGCGATGGGAGGCAATGGCACGGGCGGCAATGCGACGGGCGGCAACAACGGCGGCAACGGCGGCAACGGTACGGGCGGCGCCGGTGGCTCAGGCGGTGCAAGCGGCGCTGCAAGTGGCGGCGCGGGCGGTGCGGGCGGCAACAGCGGTGCTGCCACCGGCGGTGCCGGCGGTGCAGGCGGCGCGGGCGGCAACGCAAGCGCGGTGAACGGCAGCGCAACGAACGGCAGCGCTACCGCCGGTCCAGCAACCTACAACGCTGGTCGTGCGGGAGATGGCGGCAATGGTGGTCGTGCTGGGGATGCGAGGGGTGGAAACGGCGGTGATGGCACCGGGAGAGGCGGCTCGGCTCTTTCCGCGAATCTGTCGCGTGGCGGCGCAGCGGACGCTTCGAGCACCTCACGCGGCGGGTCCAGCGAGTCGGAAACCGCGTCGCGTACTGGTGGCGCTCTGAGCGCTTCGGTCGGTGTCGGCACCGGCGGCCCCGGCGGCGGCGGCGGAGCGAGATCGGGTGGTGCGGGCAGTGCTGATGGCGGCACTTCCGGGAATGCAAACGGGGGGTCGGCCAACGGCGGTAACGGTGGCACGAGCGGTACACCGCCGTCCGGCGCCGGCGGTACGGGTGGGAGTGCCAACGGAGGTAGCACCGGCGGCGCAGCAGGCGGCACGACCAGCACAACCGGCAATGCAGGCAATGGCGGCAACGGTTCAGGCGGCTCGGGTACAGGAGGTGCTTCTACCGGAACGACCGGTGCGGCGAGTGGCACGGCGACGTCCACCGGCGGCGCCGGCACGACGGGTGCTACCAGCGCCACCGGCGGTGGAGGTAATTCGGGCCCTGCGACAGCAACCGCTGGTTCGGGAACCGGATCCGGAGCTGCGGGCGGCAATGCGACCAACAACGCCGGTAGCGGCGGCGGCGGTGGCGCTTCAACCAACGGTAATGCGACGAGCACGGCCAGTAACGGCAACGCCACGAACGGCAGCTCGACAGGTGGCACCGCGCAAGGTGCGGCAGGTGCAGTCGGTGCAACCGGGACGAGCACAGCTGGAAACGGAGCAACTGGCGCAACCGGTACCAGTTCTGGTGGTACGGGAGCGGCGGGCGCAACCGGCACTGGCGGAGCGGGTGGCGGAACCGGTGGTACAGCAAATGCTGCAGTCGGGAATGGTGCGGCAGGTGGCGCGGGAGGCAGCAATGCTCCTAACGCTGGAACCTTCAATCTGTCCAACACCATGTCCGCAACCGCGCAGTCTGCGGCTGGCATCCTCGTCATCAGCCAGAACAGCGGCATCGCAGCTCTGACGCAGCAAAGTGTCAACGTGCAAGCTAACCTGAACGTCGGCAGGTAATCGGCGCTTACGCCGGAGGCGCCTTTTGCCTCCGGCGTGTTGGTTAAAAGGGGACGGGTATGTTGAACAAACGCGGTGGGTTCATTACCGGTTTGGCGTTGTTGGGGACTCTCTTTTCGTCAACGCCAGTGATGGCGGAGGACGAGGATACCGTGCCTGTGACGCATGCAGTTGCGCCATTGAAAAGCCCATTCGGGGGGAAAGTTCTGGATCAGAAGGCATTGGCCAAGCAACGCGGCGGTTCCGATCCGGGAGTATTGAACGACATGAAACTGAATGGCGTCGTCAGCGATAACCGTGCATCCAACCTCACAACCGGAAACAATGCCATTACCGATGGCGCCTTCAATGGAGTCAGCGGCGTGCCACTTGTGGTTCAGAACTCCGGCAACAACGTCTTGATTCAAAGCGCCACGATTATCAACGTGCAAGTCAAATAGACCTCCACGCGAATTATCATGAAAGCGCAAGCGATTCTATGGATGTTGCTGGCAGCGTTTTCTCCGGGCCGAGCCGTAGCGGGTTCGGTGGAGTTGCCAATACAGGTGGGGGGCGGATATACAGTTCCGGTAACGAGTTTGAAGGAAGCACGATTCAGCGCGACGGTTCGGCAGCAATACGATTTCAGCTGCGGGTCCGCCGCGCTTTCTACTTTGCTGACCTATCAATACGGTTACCCCATTCAAGAGCAAACAGCGTTCGAGGAAATGTTTCAACTTGGCGACCGGGAAAAAATTCAACGAGAAGGCTTTTCCCTTTTGGATCTCAAGGTGTTTCTCGAGAAGCACGGGTTTCATGCTGATGGTTTCGAAGCACCGCTGGACAAACTTGAAAGTGCGAGTATCCCCGCGATCGTCCTTCTCAAGGAAAATGGCTATAGCCATTTTGTCGTCATCAAAGGGGTTCGTGACGGACGGGTATTGATTGGCGATCCAGCCGGCGGTACCCGAGTCTTGACGCGCAATCACTTTGAATCGATCTGGATGAACCAGATTCTCTTTGTCATCAGTAACAAAACGGATATTGCGCGCTTCAATGCAGCAGCGGACTGGGGCGCCGCGCCGCGCGCTCCAATCGGCACCGGCGTGAACCGCGATGGTCTGGCAGGCACGCTCCTGCTCAAGCACGGCCCCTCGGACTTTTGAGCGGTCCCCTTTTTCATGAAGCCGCCTCCGCGATACCTCGCCGTGCTTATTTCGTTGATCGGCCTTGGTATTCCATGGCCCGAAGTCGCGTTCGGCTTGGGAAAACCCGGATTATCGTCCCCCGCACCGGATGTCGATGCGAAGGACGAGGCGATTCGAAATGTGCTGGGCCTCCGGGAGACGCCGAAAAATCACGAGGCCGCGCGTATGATTTTTCGCTCGAAGGATACGAAAGCAAGGTCGCGAGCGAACGTAGCGGCGGTAGATCATAGCGACGATGTGAGGTGGGACCGTACTGTCTTGGGCCTGGAGCCGAAGAAAAGCGCCATCGGTGCAAACCTCGGTCATCCGCCCCAGCGGCGTGAAGCGGTGCAAGCCGAACAGCTCGCGAGGATTCGATCCATCCTTGGAATTGAAGCGCACGACGACATTGCGAGCGTTCATTTATCGCAGCGAGTCGATCGTGTGAAAGAGGTGCTCTCGCGACCCGCAGTGGTATCCGCTTCGACGCCAGTTCAGCAGTCCAAGCGCGAGCCCATGCCGGCAATTTCAGCGTCTTCACCGGAACCTGTCGAGGTTTCTACGGAAGCGCCGCAATTGCTGTCGCCGATGCCAGCCCCCACCGGCGAGATGATTGTGGCGGCGATATTCGGCGATGGGTCGGCGCCCAAGAACCCAAAGCACTTTCGCGATGAACCGCTACCGATGCTCGCGGATGAATTCGCGTCCAACGTGCGGCGGCAAGACAGGCGCTTGCCCCTATTGATGCTTGTACCTTCGCGGCTTGGCGATGAGGGCGAGCCGAGCACTGAGCCCCTGTCGAGCGACTCGGTCGAGCACCGCGGCGATCATCCGAATGCGATTGCGCTTGCTACCCCATCAGAGTTGACAGCCGATTACCTCGATCCTCTGATGCCGCTGCTTCGCGCTCTCAGGATGTCGGGCAATCAACAGGACGCTGCAAATGCATCGATGGATGGCGGCTTGGCAATTCCCGACGCACCGAGCGCGATGATCGTTGCAGAAGCGGCCAATGATGAATATGTGGAATTGCCGACAGCGGGTGTCGATGAGCGGGAACCCTATTCTCCTCTGGCACCGCTGGCAATTACGAGCCGGAGCTCCCACGAATCCGAAGCGCCTGTCATCGCCTTGCTGACCAAGATCGAATTGCCGCAAAAACCGATTCTATCGACGCCTTCGTCAACGGAGGTACTCGTCGAATTGGTTCAGCCCGATGTCGATGCACCTACAGTGCCGAAGCAACAGTCCAGTGCCGAGATCGCGCTGGGTGAACTTTGGATTCCGACACCGCTGAAAACGGCCGGGCCGGCCTCGAATGCATCAGACATTCCGCTGTTGCCGCCCGACATCCGCCCACAGTTACTTCAAGCCAAACTCCAATACCCGGCCACTGACACGCGCGGCTTGTCGCAGCTGAATAAATCGTTGTCCGCCCAGTTCGATATTTTCGATCCTGGAATGCCGGCCCCCATAAGCGCCGAGACTCACGAATTGATGGCGCTCAGAGAAGCGCTTTCGACCTGGTTCGATATATTCGATCCGAGAATGATTGCGCCACGCGCCATCAAACAGCCCATCGAAGACCAGGTCACGGCTGGATCGACCTCTGATTCAGAACCTCAGACCTTCGATATTTTCGACGGCGCGTTGCTTGCGCACCCCGACAGCGACGCGTTGTTCACGGCTCCGGTCGGCCTGGTACGGGCACAAACCTTGCCCAAATTCGCGATAGCACCGATTGATCTTCGCTTGAGCAGGATGGATTCGATCGAGTCGCCTTATGCGCAACGAGAGAGCGACGAGACGGCAGCGTCGCGTATCCCCACCGCGATAGCGACCAATCCACAAGAGCAGATCACGGCCCGCGTCCCCAAAGAAAGCACCATCGAAGAGGCAATGGCAAGGCGCACCCTTGCCGCATCGGCACCAATCGAGTCTAGGGAAGTTCCGCTTGAATCTGCCAAGGGGGCGAACGGCACAAGCGATTTTTTCTCCGCTATTGCAGAGTCGGACGAATTGCGAACGAATCCGCTGCAAGGCGATCTGGTTTCATTGAGCAACTCCAAGCTCGACCAAATGCGCGGGGGTTTCGAAACCCCAACAGGATTGACGATTTCATTCGGTATCGAGCGCGCCGTCTATATCAACGGAAACCTCGTGACCACCACGAGCTTGAATGTTTCGGATCTGAGCAAGCTTTCTGCCGGGGCGGCTCAAGCGGCCGGATTGAGCGGTGCGAGTCTCGGACTGATTCAAAACGGCCAAGGCAATACTTTTGCCCCTGGCCAGATTGCTGCATCGAGCGTTGCTACAGTAATTCAGAACACATTGAACGATCAGAAAATCCAGGGCATCACATTGATCAACGCAACGGTCAATAGTCTCGATTTGATCAGGCGCTCCAATGTGCAGTCGTCGATCCTCAATGGGCTGACCGATTCGCTTCGCCGATAACCGTTCAAACGCCGGCAATATCGGGGCGCAACGCAATGTGCGCCTAAAGAGACATCGGCATCCTGAGCGTCAGGGTAAGGTCCGGCGTATCACGCGTTAATCCCGCACCGAGCGTTAAGCTCACCGTCCGCTGGCTGCTCAATCGCAACGAATAGCCGAGCAACAAGGTTCCTAGCTGGACACGAACCGAGTCTGGCGCAACATGGCCATTCAACTTGGTCTTGCCGACAGACGCATGGTCGTAGCCGATGCTGAACGAAGACCTCTCGTTGAGCGCCAGGCCCATCCCGAAGTTGAATCCGAAAATTCCTCCCGGCGAAACGCTGCCCAGATCCTCTGGACCGGTATCGGTACGACGAATCACGTCACCGCGCCTGAAGCTGTGCAAATAGCTGACGGTCCCGAAGAACACTGCGGGATCGGATGGGTATAGCACGGTGAGCGCCGGTTGCAATCCATAGAAGCCGGAACCGGTCGGCAAACTGGTCTGCACCCCATCGTTGCGAAAACCGAGAACTGCCCGTGAGGTCTCGACTTCGAAGGGATCCTTGCCGGTTCTGGATTTGAACCGAAGGCTGCCGATGTAGTACGGCCTGTCCGCGCCGCCATCGTTGAATTGATAGCGTGCCGTTGCCTCGATATCACCGATGCCGTGACCCGAGGAGTCGAAGACGGTCGTATTCGATGCCGCACCCTGCAGAAATTCTCGCCCGACGCCGGTATCGGAACGATAGACATACGGGACTCGCGCCTCCAGTTCGAGCCGATTCGTCACCCCGTATCGCGTCGTCAGCGCACCGATGAACGTGTTTCGCTTGACCTCGCGAACGTCGATCAAGCCGATGAGAATCGCCGGGATGATCGTATAGCCGACCAAGGCGACGCGATTGTTCGACGAATACGAATACTGCACCGACGGCTCAAGGCCGAACTTGCCCTTCGGCGTCAAGATACCAGTCTGCTCGAATATGGGAGCGACATTGAGACGTCCTTCCTGAGTCGGCGCCTGACCAACCGGCTGCGGGGGACTCGCCTGGGCGATTTGCTCTGGCGGATTCGGATTGGTCCCCGTACTTGCTGCGGCGGGGATGGTATTGGCACCGGGGGCGGTGCCGGCACCGCGTTTTCTTGCCAGCGTTTCCAGCCCCAGCGCCCGGCGAACGTCATTCAGGCTCGCTTCTTCCTCGGCGAGCGTGCGTCTGAGCGCTTCCATGCGACGGGTCTGGTCCGCGACCTGCCGCTTGAGCGCTTCGAGTCGCGCCTCGGCTTCGTCGAGCGACTCCGCGGCTACGGCGGCATGCATCGCATTGACGACGAAAACTGCCGCAATACCAAGGGGCATCAAGCGCCGCGACAATCTGTGTTCTTGTTTCATCGACCTTCACCCCCTGCGGATTCGTGACGAGTTGCTATTACCAACGCGATTCTGCGAATTCTCTATCCATTCTGTTAAAGGCGGATTGCAAGATGGATTCTGCGATAACCCCAATCGATCGGCAAGAACGAAATGCAGAGCCGAGTAACTTCCGCGCCGATACAACAGTTTGATTTACGCTCGGTGAGCGCTCGCAGGTATTTCGGACGCCATAACACGAGTTAAAAGGCGGTGCAAAAGCAAACCGGCGCTCAGCCCTATTGGCCCGAACACAGCCCGAGAATCCGCTGACTTTGTGAGCAAGCGCCAGGGGAAGACGGGCCTTGCGCGCGCGCAGGAACCGATGGCTTGGGCGTAGCCGCTACGCAGGTACGCAGCACACGCTCGATGGGCTGATAGTAGAGCCAGCCCGCGCCGAGTTCCGGCAGGTTCATTTCAACGTCGCGCCACTTTGGATGCCCTTCGGTCTGCAGTACGGGAAAGTTCTGACACAAGGAACGCGCAAATCGCGTCATGTGATCGGTGGTCTGCTTGTACGTGTAGTCGTACGTAACCAGTAAGGCCTTGATGGCCAGTCCAGGGACGTCCTGCTCCAGCCAATTCGGATAGCTTGCAGAACGAATGGTCGCGGGGAAATAAGTCTGCAGAGCCGCGTTCGTCGCCGCATTGTCCGGGTCGACCTTGAGTAGCCGCACAAGCTGCTTGGCCTCCGGCTTCATGTCGGCCAGCAATTTTGCCGGCTGCCCTGCGACGATCACGACGACGTCGAGATTTTTTTCAGTCGTGAGCTTGACGAGCGCTTCCTCATTGGAGAGAAAGCTGGCATTTCCATCGGCGATCGGTTGGCCGAACATCAAGCGATAAATCGTTGTCGCGCTCAATGCGGTGCCGCTCTGCAATCTGTCCACGTTCATTCTCTTGTCTTTTATTTCGTGGACATACTGCAATGGTGAATCGGCTCGGACGATGAAATAGATCTCCTCGTTGTACAAAGGCATGACGACGCGCAACGGTCGAATCAGCCGGCTCGCATCGGCGTTTCCCGCAGCCGCGTAGTCGAGAAATGCCTGATAGACATCGGACTGGACAATCGCCAATTTGACGTTCGCCTCGTAACGCAAGCGATTCAGGTTATCTGCCGAACCTTTGGACGAAAGAACATCGAGGACCATATCCGCATCGGGAGCCACAAACTTCGCGAGATCACGGCCGATCTGTATGTACGTGCCGCGCTCGGATGCAGTGACGATCTTGTATTCGACCGCAGCGTGCGCCGAGACGCTTGCCAGCATGACCAGTGCGGAGCAAAGACCGAGTATCAGCGACTTGTGCATGATCGACCCCTTCTCCCCGGTTTTCCGAATTGAGCGATGTCGTCAGTATCCGCCGGATGCGAAGTTTTCGAACTTGGTGTATTCGCCTATGAAAGTAAGCCTAATGGTGCCGATGGGCCCGTTGCGCTGCTTGCCGATGATGATCTCGGCCGTGCCCTTCTCCTGCGAATCGGGGTTATAGACCTCGTCGCGATAGATAAACAGGATCAGGTCGGCATCCTGTTCGATCGCGCCTGACTCGCGCAGGTCGCTCATCACGGGACGTTTGTTCGGCCGCTGTTCGAGGCTGCGGTTGAGCTGCGACAGCGCGATCACAGGACATTGCAATTCCTTGGCCAGCGCCTTCAATGACCGAGAGATTTCCGAGATCTCGGTCGCGCGATTCTCGCCCGTCGAAGTCGCCGACATCAGTTGCAGGTAGTCGACGATGATCAGGCCGAGCTTGCCGCATTGACGCGCGAGCCTTCGTGCGCGTCCACGCAACTCCATCGAATTGAGCGCGGGCGTCTCGTCGATCGACAATTGCGCATCCTGCATCTTCTGGATCGCATGCGTGAGGCGCGGCCAGTCGTCGTCGGCGAGCCGCCCGGTGCGGACCTTGTGCTGGTCGAGCCGGCCGACCGAGCCGAGCATGCGCATGGCCAACTGCGTGCCGGCCATTTCCATCGAGAACACCGCGACCGGCAGGCCCTGGTCGATCGCCACGTGTTCCCCGATGTTCAGCGCCAGGGCGGTCTTGCCCATCGATGGCCGCCCCGCAATGATGACCAGGTCGCCCGGCTGCAGTCCCGAGGTCTTCGAGTCGAGATCGGAGAAGCCGGTGGGCACACCGGTGATGTCGCTGGGGTTGTCGCGGTGATAGAGCTCGTCGATGCGCTCGACGACCTTGGTGAGCAACGGCTGGATATCGACGAAGCCTTGCGTGCCACGCGCGCCCTCCTCGGCAATTGCCAGGACTTTCGCCTCGGCCTCGTCGAGCAACTGCGCGACTTCGCGACCGTTGGGATTCAGCGCAGCTTCGGCGATTTCGTCGCTGACCGTCACGAGCTTGCGCATCACCGCGCGACCCCGAACGATTTCTGCGTAGCGACGAATGTTGGCGGCCGATGGCGTGTTCTGTGCGAGCGCGTTTAGATATACCAGCCCGCCGACCTCGTCGGCTTTGGCCGACGACGACAATGACTCGAAAACCGTGATCACGTCGGCCGGACGCGCCTGATCGATCAAGCGTCCGATGTGCTGAAAGATCAGCCGGTGATCGTGGCGGTAGAAGTCCTCACCGTGCAGGTAGTCGGAAATTTTTTCCCATGCAGCGTTGTCGAGCAACAGGCCGCCCAGCACCGATTGCTCGGCCTCGATCGAATGCGGAGGGACACGCAGCGATGCGAGCTCGCGATCGAGGCTTTCGCTCGCACGATCGGACTTGTGAGCGGACTGCAGGTCGGGCCGCAGAGGGATCGGCGTGTTCATCGATTCAATGGTAGGTACGCGGCGGCGTACGCGTCAGCGGCGATCGAAAAATCACGCGTATGCGGGATGTGCGTGAAGATGTATCCGACTCTGTGCCTATCTCAAATGCATGCGTCAGGAAGGCCGTTCACTATAGTTCAACCGGCCCTTTCAGGCTGTGGGCAAAGCTGTGGAAATACCTGTGTGTCTTCGGTGCAATGACGCTCAGTAACTTTTCCAAACAAAAGGCCGGGCAAGCCCGGCCTTTGTCGACATCGACGATGCGCGGTCAGTTTCGCGCAGTCAGTGGCAATCGATCACGCGTGTTCGCCCAGTACCGATACCGTGATCTCGCTCAGCACATCGGTATGCAGCGCGATCGACACGGGATGGTCGCCCACAGTCTTCAATGGCCCGTTGGGCAAGCGCACTTGCGCCTTCTCGACCTTGAAGCCCTGCTTGTCCAGCGCTTCGGCGATGTCGGCGTTGGTGACGGAGCCGAACAGACGGCCGTCGACACCTGCCTTCGCGGGGATCTGCAGCGTCAAGCCCGACAGCTTTTCGCCCACGCCTTGTGCTGCAGAGAGTTTCTCGGCCGCGGCCTTTTCCAGATCCGCACGCTTGTGTGCGAACTCGGCGATGTTGGCTTCCGTCGCGCGTCGCGCCATGCGCTGCGGGATCAGGAAGTTGCGTGCGAAGCCATCCTTCACGCGCACCACGTCACCGAGGTTGCCCAGATTGTTGACCTTCTCGAGGAGAATAATTTGCATGACAGTCTCTCTTGTCCGGGTCAGCTGTGAAGGTCGGTGTACGGCAACAGCGCGAGGAAACGCGCGCGCTTGATGGCACCGTCGAGTTGGCGCTGGTAATGCGCCTTGGTACCGGTCAGGCGGGCGGGCATGATCTTGCCGTTCTCCTGGATGAAGTCTTTGAGCAGCTCGACATCCTTGTAGTCGATCTGATCGACCTTGGCGGCCGTGAAGCGGCAGAATCGCTTGCGCTTGAACAGCGGGTTCTGCTGCTGGCGCTTCTTGAGATCCTTGCCTTTCCCTTTTCCTTTGCCGAAGCGTCGTGGTGAGGGCATGTCTATCCTTTAGGTCAATAGTTATCGATTCAATTTGAATCAACATTCGCGTCGATATTCGCGTCGAAATCGACAATGTGAAAAACGGTCCGTTTGCTCTTCTTGCTGCGATTCGCGAGAAATCCGATGAAGCGATAAGTCTCGTCGAGTCCGCAAGCCGCCAATCGATGCGCCACGCTTTCGAAGGCCATTGCAGGCGCCTCGATCTCCACCTGCCGCAGTTGTCCGGCTTCGACCAATTCCGAGCGATGGTTCAGCACGCAATCGATCAGCGGAATGCCCGACGGTGTATAGCGGAGCACGTCGCGCTCGGTCACCCTGGCAGTGAGTTCGAAACGGTTGATGGCAGCGATGCAAACGGTCAAGCGGCGCGCGGAGCCGATCTCAAGCGGGTGTCGGAGCTTCCTCGGGTACGGCGACGGGAGCGGGCTTCCTGGCCTCGTCACGCGCACTGTCCCTGGCCGCATCGCGCGAACCATCGCGCACTCCATCCCTGGACGACTCTCGCGTTCCCTCTTTCGAACCTTCCTTCATCATCGGCGACGGCGCGGTCTCGGCTTTCTTGGTCGTGACAATCAGGTGGCGAATGATCGCGTCGTTGAACTTGAAGCCGTGCTCGAGTTCGTCGAGCGTTGCGCGATCGGCTTCGATGTTCATGCACACGTAGTGTGCCTTGGCGATCTTGTCGATCTGGTAGGCCAATTGCCTGCGGCCCCAGTCTTCGACGCGATGGATGATTCCGGACTTGGCGGTCACCAATCCCTTGTAGCGCTGGATCATCGCGGGCACCTGCTCGCTCTGATCGGGATGGATGATCAATACGATCTCGTAATGACGCATGAATACTCCTTGTGGACGTTGATGGCCGCCCGCGATGCGTGCGCGGTGCGGCAAGGAAATGAAGCCTGCGATGATAGCGTTGAACCCCGCCTCGCGTCAACCAAGGCTCTCGTATAGCGGTGAGGCCCGGCGTTCATGCGGCGAGACGGTCCGATGTCGTCGAGACTTCACGTACGGTCTTCGACAGGCGCTGGGCACGCATCACGCCGCTCAGAACGGCTTTCATCGACGCATGGACGATGTTGGCGTCTATACCCACACCGAACAGCGCCGATCCGCCATCGACCCGCACCTCCAGGTACGCCGCCGCTTGCGCCTGCGCGCCGCCGCTGACGGCGTGCTCGTGATAGTCGAGCACTTCGACTTCACGGCCGGTGGTGCTGCGCAGGCCGTTGACGAAAGCGTCCAGCGGTCCGTTGCCTTCGCCTGTGATGCTCACGCGACCATGCGCGTCCACGACATCGGCCTTGATGCGCACCCGACCACCTTCCGTATCTTCGATGTGCGCGTGCTCGATATGCGCGCAGTCTTCGCCGACGCCGTATTCGTTCTGGAAGATCGCCCACAGGTCGGCGGCCGACAACTCCTTGCCCTGATCGTCCATCACCGCCTGCACCGCGCGGCTGAACTCGATCTGCAGGCGGCGCGGCAGCTCGAGGTGATAGGCGGTCTCGAGCAAATACGAAATGCCTCCCTTGCCGGACTGGCTGTTGACGCGAATCACCGCTTCGTAGCTGCGTCCCAGATCCATGGGATCGATCGGCAGGTAAGGCATGTCCCAGATCTCGCCATCGCGCCTAGCCGCGAACGCCTTCTTGATCGCGTCCTGATGCGAGCCCGAGAACGAGGTATAGACGAGGTCTCCGACGTAGGGATGACGCGGATGCACCGGCAACTGATTGCAGTGCTCGACGACGCGCCTGGTTTCATCGATGTGCGAAAAATCGAGGCCCGGATGCACGCCCTGCGTGTAGAGGTTCAGCGCGATGTTGACGAGATCGACGTTGCCGGTGCGTTCGCCGTTGCCGAAGAGACATCCTTCGACGCGATCGGCGCCGGCCATCAACGCGAACTCGCCCGCCGCCGTACCGGTACCCCGGTCGTTGTGCGGGTGGATCGACAACACGATCGCTTCGCGACGCTCGAGATTGCGGTGCATCCACTCGATCATGTCGGCGAAGATGTTGGGCGTGCTGTGCTCGACCGTCGATGGCAGGTTGACGATGACCTTGCGCTGGCGCGTCGCGCCCCACGCGTCGGTAACCGCATCGACGACGCGTTTGCTGAACGCGAGCTCGGTGCCCGAAAACATCTCGGGTGAATACTCGAGCATCCATTCGGTAGCGGGTCGCTCGTCGGCGAGTTGGCGAACCAATCGCGTGTGTATGGTGGCGAGGTCGACGACGCCGTCTTCATCCAGACCGAGAACCACGCGCCGCATCACAGGCGCGACAGCGTTGTAGAGATGCACGATCGCTCGGGGCGCGCCTTCGAGCGCCGCGAAAGTCTGACGGACCAGCGGCTCGCGCGCAGGCGTCAGGGCCTGGATCGTGACGTCGGCGGGGATCAGCCCGTCCTCGATCAGCATGCGCACGAAATCGAAGTCGGCTTGCGAGGCCGAAGGAAATCCCACTTCGATTTCCTTGAAGCCGATTTCGATCAGGGTCTGGAACATGCGCAGCTTGCGATCCGGGTCCATCGGCTCGATCAGTGCCTGATTGCCATCGCGCAGGTCGGTGGACAACCAGATCGGTGCGCGCGTCAGCACGGCATCGGGCCAGGTGCGATCGTGCAATTTGACGGGCGGGAAAGCGCGGTACTTGCTGGCTGGGTTCGAAAGCATGGTGTTCCCCAAAAAAACAAAAGCTCGATCGAATGAAACGCGCAAAAAGCAAAACGGCCCGATGCGTGTGCAGTCGGGCCGTGGAGTTGAAAGCTTTGGACGAAAACGATCAGCGGGCCCGTGTGACCTCAAATAGCGACAGCAGAGCGGCGGTGAAATTCGTCATGAGCGCGAATGTAGCACGCATGCTTGTCGATGTCAGCGCGACTCGCGCACGACTGTTGCGTCGCTGTCGAATCGCTTCAAGGTTTCTCGGGCGCGACCGTGCGTCCTCGACGCAGCCGACGCCAGACCCACAGCAGATGGCCGCCCAACCCGTAGGCGACGAACATCGCAAACAGCCACTTGGGCGGGTCGCTCGAAATCGCAACGAAGCCGAGCATGATCAGCACGACGACGATGAAAGGCACGCTCTTTCTGAAGTTGAAGCCCTTCAGGCTGAAGAAGGGCGAGTTGGAGACCATCGAAAGACCCGCATACACCGTGACGATCCACGACGGCCAGGCAAAGTCGCTGCCCGCATAGCGCAGATCGTCGAATACCCATACGAAGCCCGCGACCAGCGCGGCTGCGGCCGGACTCGGCAAGCCCTGGAAGAAGCGCTTGTCCACGACGTCGATGTTGGTGTTGAAGCGCGCGAGGCGCAACGCAGCGCCGGCCACATACACGAAGGCCGCGACCCATCCCCATTTGCCCAGGCCGCGCAGCGACCATTCGTAGATGACGAGCGCAGGAGCCGCGCCGAAGGACACCATATCCGACAGGCTGTCGTACTCCGCGCCGAAATCACTCTGCGTTCCGGTCAAACGGGCCACGTAGCCATCGAGGCTGTCGAGCACCATCGAACAGAAGATCGCGATCGCGGCGATGTCGAACCTGAGGTTCATAGCCTGCACGATCGCGAAGAAGCCGCTGAACAATGCGGCGGTCGTGAACGCGTTGGGCAGCAGATAGATACCGCGATGCGGCCGCGGATCGAGCTCGCTGCGTTGCTTCAAGCGCAGCGAGCGAACGAAGCCTGTGCCTGGGCCCGAACCCGGACCCTTCATTCGGCGGCGGACGAATCGGGCCATGTCAGCGTGAACCGATACGTCGGGGACGAAGGGACACTAGCGACCTTCCTCGTCCGCTTTCTTGCCCTGTTCGTCGACCGACTTCTGCATGGTCTTGCCGACGCCCTTGGCGCGCTCCATCGCTTCGCGCTGAGTCTTGAGCAGGTCGGGTGGCGGCTCGCTGCGCTTGCAGCCGAACAGCGAGAGGCCCAGAAGGAGGCTGGCGCCGACAACAGCCGAGCCGATCGAGGCGCGGCGCACAAGAGAGACGAGACGGGAAGCGTGAGGAAGCATCGCAGTCGAGAATATCACGGTGATGCGTCACCCGAGCATCTCCTGCGAGGCCGCCAAACCTCGATCGCGACCGTCAATTCCTGGTCTGATCGACCAGCTTGTTGCGCTTGATCCACGGCATCATTTCGCGCAGCTTTCCGCCGACCTGCTCGATCTGATGCTCGGCCGTAATGCGACGACGCGACAGCAAGGTCGGCGCACCAGCACGGCTTTCGAGGATGAAGCTCTTCGCATATTCGCCGCTTTGAATATCCTTCAGGCATTGGCGCATCGCGTCCTTGGTCGCTTCGGTCACGATCTTCGGACCGGTCACGTATTCACCATATTCGGCGTTGTTCGAGATCGAGTAGTTCATGTTCGCGATGCCGCCTTCGTAGATCAGATCCACGATCAGCTTCAACTCGTGCAGGCACTCGAAATACGCCATCTCGGGCGCGTAGCCCGCCTCCACCAGCGTCTCGAATCCCGCCTTGATCAACTCGACCGCGCCGCCGCACAGCACCGTCTGCTCGCCGAACAGGTCGGTCTCGGTCTCTTCGCGAAAGTTGGTCTCGATGATTCCCGCGCGTCCGCCACCGATCGCCGCTGCGTACGACAGCGCGATGTCGCGCGCATGGCCCGACGTGTCCTGATGGACCGCGATCAGCATTGGCACGCCACCGCCCTGGGTGTAAGTCGAGCGCACCGTATGGCCCGGCGCCTTGGGTGCGACCATCACGACGTCGAGGTCCGCACGCGACATGACCTGTCCGTAGTGGATGTTGAAGCCGTGCGCGAAAGCGAGCGTCGCGCCCTTCTTGATGTTGGGCTCGACGTCTTCGCGATACACCTGCGCGATGTGCTCGTCGGGCAACAGCATCATCACGAAGTCCGCGCCGTCGACTGCCTTCTGCACGTCCTTCACCGTGAGGCCGGCCTTCTTGACCTTGTCCCAGCTCGCGCCGCCCTTGCGCAGGCCGACGGTGACCTTGCCGCCCGAGTCCTGCAGGTTCTGCGCATGGGCATGACCCTGCGAGCCGTAGCCGATGATGGCGACCTTCTTGCCCTTGATGAGCGAGAGGTCGGCGTCCTTGTCGTAGTAGACGTTCATGTCGTTCCCTTGATGATCAGACTTTGAGGATGCGTTCGCCGCGGCCGATGCCCGACGAGCCGGTGCGCACGGTTTCGAGAATCGCCGCACGATCGATCGCGCCGATGAATGCTTCGAGCTTCGCCGCCGCGCCGGTCAATTCGATCGTGTAGCTTTTCTCGGTCACGTCGATGATGCGGCCGCGAAAGATGTCCGCCGTACGTTTCAATTCTTCGCGTTCCTTGCCGACGGCGCGCACCTTGATCAGCATCAGCTCGCGTTCGATGTGCTGGCCTTCCGTGAGATCGACCACTTTCACGACCTCGATCAGGCGGTTCAGATGCTTGGTGATCTGCTCGATCACGTCGTCCGAGCCCGCGGTCACGATCGTCATGCGCGACAGGGTCGCGTCTTCGGTGGGAGCCACCGTCAGCGTCTCGATGTTGTAGCCGCGCGCCGAGAAGAGACCCACCACGCGCGACAGCGCACCGGCTTCGTTTTCGAGGAGGATCGAGATGATGTGCCGCATCACAGATCCTCCGCACCGAGCAGCATCTCGGTGAGGCCCTTGCCGCTTTTCACCATCGGCCAGACGTTCTCGGTCTGGTCGGTGATGATGTCGAGAAACACCAGCCTGTCCTTCTTCGCAAAAGCTTCCTTCAACGCGGGCTCGACATCGGCGGGCTTGTCGATACGCACGCCGATATGCCCGTAGGCTTGCGCGAGCGCGACGAAATCCGGCAGCGCGTCCATGTAGCTCTCGCTGTAACGGCTGGAATAATCGATTTGCTGCCATTGCCGCACCATGCCCAGGTAGCGGTTGTTCAGGCTGATGATCTTGACCGGCAGGTGGTACTGCTTGCAGGTCGAGAGCTCCTGGATGCACATCTGGATGCTGCCCTCGCCCGTGACGCACGCGACATCGGCGCCGGGATTCGCTTTCAAAACGCCCATTGCAGCCGGCAAGCCGAAGCCCATCGTGCCCAGGCCTCCCGAGTTGATCCAGCGGCGCGGCGCATCGAAGCGGTAATACTGCGCGGCCCACATCTGGTGCTGACCGACGTCGGAGGTCACGAAGGCGTTGCCTCCGGTCACGTCCCACAGTTTCTCTATCACGAACTGCGGCTTGATCGCGTCGTCGGACTTCGCATACGCGAGGCAGTCCTTCTTCCTCCACTCGTTGACCTGCGACCACCACGCCGACATGCGCTTGACGTCGGCCTTCGCGTCGCGTTGCGCCTTGTCGTGCATGGCATCGAGTTGCGCGATCAATTCGATCAATACGTCCCGCACGTTGCCGACGATCGGCACATCGACCTTGACACGCTTGGAGATCGACGAAGGGTCGATGTCGATGTGAATGATCTTGCGCGGGTTCTGCGCGAAGTGCGCGGGGTTGCCGATCACGCGATCGTCGAAGCGCGCGCCGATCGCGATCAGCACGTCGCAGTGCTGCATGGCCATGTTGGCTTCGTAGGTGCCATGCATGCCGGGCATGCCGACGAACTTGGGGTCGCTCGCCTTGAAGCCGCCCAGGCCCATCAGAGTGGTCGTGCACGGCGCTCCGAGACGTTCGACCAGGCGGTTCAGCTCGCTCGAGGCATTCGCGAGGATCACGCCGCCGCCCGCATAGATCATTGGCCGCTCGGCGGCGAGCAGCAATTGCAGCGCCTTCTTGATCTGCCCGAGATGCCCTTTCTCGGCCGGCTTGTACGAACGCATCTCGACGGGCATCGACGCGTACTCCGCCTGCGCGAACTCGGCCTTGTGCATCGAGATGTCTTTGGGGATATCCACCAGCACCGGTCCGGGCCTGCCGGTCTTGGCTATGTAGAACGCCTTCTTGATCGTCAGCGCGAGATCCTTCACGTCCTTGACGAGAAAGTTGTGCTTGACGCACGGGCGCGTGATGCCGACGGTGTCGCATTCCTGGAATGCGTCCTGCCCGATCGCGTGGCTGGGCACCTGGCCCGTGATCACGACCATCGGGATCGAGTCCATGTACGCGGTCGCAAGACCCGTCACCGCGTTGGTGACCCCGGGCCCGCTCGTGACGAGCGCGACGCCGATCTTGTTGCTCGACCGTGAATAGGCATCGGCCGCATGCAACGCAGCTTGCTCGTGCCTGACGAGGATGTGCTGGAACTTGTCCTGCTTGAAAATCTCGTCGTAGATGTAGAGGACCGCACCCCCGGGATAGCCGAACACGTGTTCGACACCTTCCGCGGCGAGGCAGCGCACGACGATCTCTGCGCCGGTGATTTCCATCTTGTTCCTTTCAAGGTCCACTGGAGATTGATTGGATGTCCTCCTCACACGCTTGTGGCGCGGACTCGAACTACGCGAATTCGCAACGCTATTGGCGCAACGGCTTACGGCGCGCTATCTGACGGTCGCATCTTGCGCGACCGCCCTACGGCATGAATCAAACGCTACAGTCCGATATGCCGGATGCTGCAGCGAGCCGCGGACGATAACGCACGCTCACAGAGACGGTCAAGCCGAGAGGCGACGGACAGCTCAGCGGGCGCAGTTTCGTTCCGCAGTTTCGTCCATTTGTTAGCATGGCCGCCTTTCAAGATCGCCGAGCGGCGAATGGCTCCATGCCGTTCGATGCGACGCGACGCCGATTCGCGACGCCAGCCCGCGTCGCCGCCTCATGGCCAGTTCAGCAGAACTCTCCCAATTCCTGGAATCCGTCGAGCGTCGCGCGTTCAAGCAGGCGGTGTTTGCTGTGCGCGAAGACGCGTCCGCGTTCGACATCGTCCAGGACGCGATGATCAAGCTGGCCGAGAACTATGGCGACAAGCCGGCCAACGAATGGCCGATGCTGTTCCAGCGCATCCTGCAGAACGTCATCCACGATTGGTTCCGCAGGCAGAAGGTGCGCTCGACCTGGACCACCTTGTTCTCCGACCTGTCAACCGGAAAGGACAACGAGGAGTTTGACTTTCTGGAGAGTCTCGAAGCCGAGGACGGCTCCCGGTCTTCCGAGAGCGCCGCCGACCAGGTCGAGCGCAGTCAGGTGCTGGCCGCGATCGACGCCGAGGTCCAACGACTGCCGGCTCGTCAACGAGAGGCTTTCGTATTGCGTTACTGGGAAGAAATGGACGTCGCCGAAACGGCTGCGGCCATGGGTTGTTCGGAAGGAAGCGTCAAGACGCACTGTTCCCGGGCGACACATGCACTCGCTCAGGCCTTGAAGGCGAAAGGGATCAGACTATGAAGCGCCTCGCTACTCACAACGACGCGAACCAACGCGCAGGCCTGCAGCCACGCACCGAAGACGCCCAGCATCGCTTTGCAGCCCGCATCCGGCAGGCATTGAACGAATCGGCGGCGGCGCTCGCGCCCGCAACATTGGAAAGGCTCGCAACCGCACGCAAGGCCGCCCTGCGCGCGCAGAAGCAACCCCAACCGCGTCGCGCCTCTGCATGGCAACCCGAGCTCGCGTACGCTTATGCCGGTGGCAATGACGGTGGTGACCGCAGTGACAACAAGTCGGGCTTCGGCTTCGCGCGTGTTGGCTTGGCGTTCTCGGCACTGCTCGTGGTGGGCGCGTGCCTGGCCGGCCTCTATCAGTTCGAGCAACAACGTCGCATCGAAGAGCTGGCCGATATGGACGCGGCCATGCTGACCGATGACCTGCCGATCAGTGCCTACACCGACCACGGCTTCAACGCGTTCCTGAAGCAGAATCCATGAGAGCAAGGCGCAAGCGGCGCTTGCGCCTTGCAGCTTCGATCGGACTCCTTGCGGTCGCATCGGCGCTTGCCTTGCCCCTTCGCGCCGCCGACACGGTAGCCAAGGCAACCACGGCGGTGACCACCAGCTCGGTACCCGCATTCAAGCCGGCGCGCCCCTATTGGCTCGAACTCACGGTCGCGCAACGGCAGGCGTTGGCCCCGCTGTCCGACGACTGGGAACGACTCGATAGCCAGACCAAGAAAAAGTGGGTGGCGATCGCCAATCGCTATCCGAAGATGAAGCCCGACGAGCAGCAGCACACGCAAGAGCGCATGCGCGAGTGGGCGCTCCTGACGCCCGATCAACGCCGGGTCGCACGTGACAGCTTCGCCCGCGTGCGCGCGATGCCGCCCGAGCAGCGCGCCGAGATGCTGCGCAAGTATCGGGAACTACCCGACGCAAAAAAACACGAGCTCGCCAGCCAGAGCCAGGCGACAAAGATGCTACTCTTGCCCAAGCCGCAAGCGACGCCGCCTTCGCGCCGCGTGCAAATCAGCGAGGGGGCGAAAGTCAAGAATCCCGCCATCGCCGCGCAGAAGGCGGCTGCCCCTGCCCCCGCGCGAACACCTGCGCCCGCGCCGGTCGTTGCGAAGCCGGTCGAAGCGATCAAGCCGATGCCGACCAACCCGCCGCCACCGGTTGCGCCGCCTGCCGTTCTTCCTCCGGCGGCGCCGCCTGCGGACGCGCCGGCCAAATGACCGCGGAAGAGTTCGCCGCTTCGCAAGCATCACCGCCAGCCAACGCAATCGCCACGCCCTCTCTCAGGCGTCGCTTCCTGTCGATGACGTATGAAGCGATGCTGCTCTTCGCGGTGGCCTTCATCGCCGACTATCTCTTCGACGCCCTCACGCAGAGCCGGCATGCCTTGATGCTGCGTCACGCGCGCCAGATGTGGTTGTTCGCGGTGCTCGGCATGTATTTCGTATGGTTCTGGACGCATGGCGGGCAAACTCTTGCGATGAAGACCTGGCGCATCCGTCTGGTCGGTCAGAACGGCTCGACGCTCATGCTCGGACGTGCGCTCGCGCGCTATTTGCTGTTGTGGATTTTCGTTCTGCCGACGCTCGCGGTTCTGGATGCGCTGGGTAGCGGTGGATGGATGGCGGTCATGGCGCTCGGACTCGCGCTCGTCACGCCGCCCTTCTATGCGCTCTTCGATCGCGAGCGGCAGTTCATCCACGATCGCTTGCTCGGCACGCGCCTGGTTTCGGTCTGACCCGTGTGAACGGGCCGTGATGATCGCCACGATCCTGCGGGTATTCTGGATCGTCACAATCGTCGCGGCGATTGCTGCCGCTTGGTTATCGATACGCCTCTTTGGCGAAGACATCGGACCCTGGGCCGCGGGTCTTGCCGGCGCTACGCTCGTCTTCGCGATTCACCCGGTGCTGGTGGCGTTCAATTTCGTCATGTCCCGCATGGCCGGCGATCGGGTACCTGCGGGCCTTCGTCTTTCGCCATGGCAGGCGATCAAGGCCTGCGACGCCGAGATCGACGCGTCGATGCGCGGTTTCTGGTTTGCCACGCCCTTTCTGCTTCATCGACCCGCCCCAACGCCGGCGGCAGCAACGGTCAAGCGCTTCCCCATCCTTTTCATCCACGGCTACTTCTGCAATCGCGCCATCTGGCTGTCGTTCATGCGCGACGCGGCCGCACGCGGATGCCTGTGCGAAGCGCTGACCCTGCCTCGACCGTTCGCACCGATCGAATCGAATGCTTCCTCCGTCGATGCTGCGATCGACGATCTGCTGGCGCGCGCCCGACATGCCGGCGACGCTCCGGCCGATCGCATCGTGATCGTCGCGCACAGCATGGGAGGCCTGGTGGCCCGAGCCGCCCTGCAACGCATCGATGCCTCGCGCGTTGCGCACGTGATCACGCTCGGAACGCCGCATCACGGCGCGTTCACGGCGCGCTACTGGGATATATCGAACGTCGTGCAGATGCGACGCAATAGCCCTTGGCTGGTCGCGCTCGAGGCTGAGGAGCTCGAGCAAACGCAGCCGAACCGCGGACTCCCACGTTCCGCATGGACGACGCTGTTCAGCTATCACGACAACATGGTCTTCCCGCAGGAAACCGCGCTGCTCGAAGGCGCGCACACGATCGCGATCGGCGGCGTGGGCCACGTCGCGCTCGTCTATGACAAGCGGGTGAGAAGGATGGTGTTCGATCGTCTCGACGCGATCGAAGCCTGAGTCGCGACGGCGCGGCTAGAGCGCGGCGGCCTCGTATCCGCGGGGGATCGACGCGAGCAACTTCTGCGTGTACGGGTCCTGCGGCGTGCGATAGATCGTGTCGGCGTCGGCGATCTCGACCACCTCGCCCTTGTTCATCACCATCACGTCGTCGGAGATGTACTTGACGACCGCGAGGTCGTGCGAAATGAACAGGTAGGCAAGCCCGAACTCGTCCTGCAGATCGAGAAGCAGATTCAGGACCTGTGCCTGCACCGACACGTCGAGCGCCGAGACCGACTCGTCGCAGATCAGCACCTCGGGCCGCATCGTCAGGCAGCGCGCGATCGCGATGCGCTGCCGTTGGCCGCCCGAGAACTCGTGCGGATATCTGTGCAACGCCGAGTCGGGCAATCCGACGCGCCTGAGCCAGAGCGCTGCTGCGCGCATGCGTGCGGCGTCATCGGCCTCGATCGCGTGGATGCGCATGGGCTCGAGCAGGATCTGCGCAGCCGTGAAGCGCGGGTTGAGCGACGCATACGGATTCTGGAACACGATCTGCAGACGCCGACGCATCGCCATCAATTCGGTACGCGAGAGCGTCAGGATGTCGCGTCCTTCGAACCACACTTCGCCGCCGCTCGCTTCATGCAGGCGCATCACCGACAGGCCAACGGTGGTCTTGCCCGACCCCGACTCGCCCACCAGTCCCAACGTGCGCCCGCGCCGCAGCTTGAACGAAACGCTCTTGACCGCAGCGACTTCGCTGCTGCCGAACACGCCGCTCTTGACGCGGAAATTCTTCGACAGGCGCTTGACTTCGAGCACCACGTCGCCGTCCGCGCGCGGCACGCGGTCCGGCAAGGCGTCGAGCACGTGAACCCCTGCGACGCGGCCCGAAAGGAAGTCTGCGACCACCGGCAGTCGCGAGGGCCGCTTTTCCAGCGGCGGGCGGCATGCGAGCAGCGCTTGCGTATAAGGCTCGCGGGCGTCTTCGAAGATCGCCGCGACGTTGCCGCGCTCGCGCACTTCGCCATGCTGCATGACCACCACCTCGTCGGCGAATTCGCCGACCACGCGCAGGTCGTGGGTGATGAACATCACGCTCATCGCATGCTCGCGCTTGAGACGCGCGATCAGGTCGAGGATCTGCTTCTGGATCGTCACATCGAGCGCGGTGGTCGGCTCGTCGGCAATCAACAGGCGCGGCTTGCACGCGATGGCGATGGCGATCATCGCGCGCTGTTGCTGGCCTCCCGACATCTCGTGCGGATAACGCGCCGACGCATTGCCGGCATCGGGAATGCCGACTTCGTCGAGCAACTCGATCACGCGCTTCCTGAGCGTATCGCCGCGCAGGCCGGCGTGGATCGCCAGCGTCTCGGCGATCTGATTGCCGATCGTGAAGACCGGGTTCAAGGACGTCATCGGATCCTGGAAGATCACCGAGATGTCGTTGCCACGCAGGCGCTTGATCGCGGCCATCGGCTCGTGCGTGAGGTCGCGACCGTCGAAGCGGATCGCGCCCGAAACGATTGCGTTGTCTGGCAACAGGCGCAACACGGCCATCGCGGTCACGCTCTTGCCACTGCCCGATTCGCCGACCACCGCGACGGTGCGATTGACCGGGACCTCGAAGCTCACGCCCTTGACCGCGTGAAAGAGTCGGTCCTTGCCGACGCGAAAGTCGACGCGCAGATCGTCGATGACCAGAAGCGGCGCGCTGGCGCCGGCCAGGGTTGACGCAGGCGCGGACATCATCCGGTCACCCGAGTTTGGGGTCGAGCGCATCGCGCAGGCTGTCGGTGAAAAGCGAGAACGCGGTCACCAGCACCGCCATGCCGGCGCCCGCCGCCGCGAGTTGCCACCACTTGCCGATCACGAGCTCGCTCTGCGCCTCGGCCAGCATCGTGCCCCACGACACCATGTCGATCGGCACGCCCAGGCCGAGGAACGACAGGATCACTTCGGCCTTGATGAAAGACACCACGTGCAGCGACAACTGCACCAGGATCACGTGGCTCGCATTGGGCAGGATGTGCACGAACATGCGCGACGCATTCGACGCGCCGATCGCGTCGGCGGCACGCACGTATTCGCGTGCGCGATGCTTGATGTATTCGGCGCGCACGAGGCGATAGATGCCGGTCCATCCCGTCAGGCCGAGTACCGCGATGATGGTCAGCACACCCGCGTGCGAGAGCACCGCATTGGCGCGGAACACTGCCGCGAATGCGAGGATCAGGAGGATGTACGGGATCGACGTGAAGATGCTGTAGAACCATTCGAGCGCATCGTCGATCCAGCCGCGGAAGTAACCCGCGGTGGCGCCGAGCAGCGTGCCAATCAGAGTCGCCACCACCGCGGCGACGAGGCCCACGAAGATCGACACCTGCGCACCCTTGATCGCCTTCTTCAGGACGTCGCGTCCCCATTTGTCGGCACCGAACGGCAGCGTTTCGGTGCGATGCGTCGAGGCGACCTGGATGCGGGCCGCACGCTCGGCCCACTCCTTGTACCGCGGCGCGAGCGGGTCGACGTCCGAAATATCGACCGGCGGCGCCTTGGTCTTGGCGGCCGGGTTGAGCGCGGCCACGCCGGCTTCGAGGTTCTCCACGTTGCCGAGGAAGGTGGGACTCGCATACGAGACGCCGCGCTCGACCTGCCAGTCCGATGCGATCAATCCGGTGAAGGATGCGAGCACCAGCAACAGATAGATGCCCACGACCACCATGGCCACCATGCCGACGCGATCGCGCATGAGGCGCTTGCCGGCCGCGCGCCACACGCTGGTCGATGGGCCATCGCGACGATCTCCCGCATCGTCAAACGCATCGTGCGGCGGCAGCGCGATCGCTGTCTCCGCAAGGGGAATGTCGGGGACGCCGGCCGTTTCGTTGATGAGCGTCATTTGAACGACACGCGCGGATCGACGACTTTATAGAGCACGTCGGCCAGCAGGTTGATCAGCATCGTCAGCATCGCGAGATAGACGGTCGCGGACTTGATGACCGGGAAGTCGCTGCGATTGACCGCGACGATGATCTCGCGACCCAGGCCCGGGATCGAGAAGAACACTTCGAGCAGAAACGAACCGACGAACAACGTGGGCACCTGGATCGCGATGTTGGTCAGGATCGGAATCATCGCGTTGCGCAGCACGTGTTTCAACATCACGACGCGTTCGGACACGCCCTTGGCACGCGCGGTGCGCACGTAGTCGTGGCCGATCTCTTCTAGCAGGAACGAGCGATACAGTCGCAGTTGCGGCGCGACGCTCACGAACACCGCGAGCATCACCGGCAAGGGCGCGTATTGCACGAGATTCGTCCAGGTGCTGTTGCTCCATCCCTGCACCGGAAACCAGCCGAGCCGAAAGCCGAACAGCCACTGGAACACGATGATGTAGACGAGAAAGCTGATCGACACCGCGACCGTGCACACGATCATGATGACGCGATCGGTGAGCGAGCCGCGCACCGCCGCGACCGCCAGCGCGAAGACCACCCCGAGAAAGGTTTCGAGAATCAGCACCGGCACCATGATCGTTAGCGTCGCTGGCAGGCGCGTCGCGAAGATGTGCGCGACCGATTCGTTGGTCGCCCAACTGTTGCCGAAGTTGAAGGTGGCGACCTGCGTGACGAAGATCCAGAGCTGATGCCAAACCGGCAGGTCGAGCCCGAGCTCGCGGCGGATCGAGGCGATCTGCTCGGGGCTCGAGATCAGCCCTGCGAGTTGCTGGGCCGGATCGCCGCCAACCGCATTGAAGAGAAAAAACACCAACAGGATCACGCCGAGGAGAGTCGGGATGATCTGCCAGATACGACGAATCAGATAGGCGAGCACGAAGCCGTTCGGAACGATGGAATGGCGTGAAAGCGCCAAAGCCGCTCAAGCGGCCGCGCCGATTATGCCCGCGATCGACGTGCTTGCAGCCGCTGGATTTCCCCTACCTTGCCGAAGCGTGCGGTCGCTACAATCGAAGCCTTCGCTCACCGAGCACTCGACCATGACTCGCCTCTCGGCAACCGTCTTCATCCTGCTCGCGGCCTTGTGCACATCGCCCCTCGCTCGCGCGGCAGATGCGCCACTTCCCAACGCCGGCGTGTTGCGCTACGCATTCCAGGTTGCCGAGAGTGGCTTCGATCCGGTGCAGATCTCGGACCTCTATTCCACGTTCGTCATCTCGAACATCTTCGACACGCCCCTCACATACGACTATCTGGCTCGTCCGTCGAAGCCGATTCCCAACACCGCCGAATCGCTGCCCGAGATATCGCCCGATGGCTTGACGTGGACGCTGCGCATCAAGAAGGGCGTCACCTTCACCGACGACCCGGCATTCAAGGGGCATCCGCGCGAACTGGTCGCGGCCGACTACGTGTACAGCATCAAGCGCGTCTACGACCCCAAGTGGAAGTCGCCGAACTACTCGGTGATCGAGGGCTTTATCGTCGGCATGGACGCGCTTCGCGCGAAGGCCTTGAAGACCGGCGAGTTCGACTACGACGTCGAAGTCGAAGGCTTGCGTACGCTCGATCGCTACACGCTGCAGATCAAGCTCGTCAAACCGAATTACAACCTCATTCATCTGCTCACTTATTGCCAGATCAGTTGCGCGGTCGCACGCGAGATCGTCGAGTCGGCTCCCGACAAGATGATGGAGCATCCGATCGGCACCGGTCCCTACATGCTCTCCGAATGGAGACGCTCGTCGAATATCGTGCTGGTCGCGAACCCCGGCTATCGCGACGTGCGCTTCGAAGCGACCCCTCCAGCGGACGATCAAGTCGCGCAACAGATCTACGCGAGACTGAAGGGCCGCAAGCTGCCGATGACGCCGCGCGTCGAAGTCAGCATCATCGAGGAGCAGCAACCGCGATGGCTCGCGTTTCTCAACAACGAGCAGGACATGCTCGAACGCCTCGCCGCCGAATTTGCGAACGTGGCGATTCCCAACAGCAAGCTCGCCCCCAACCTCGCCAAGCGCGGCATCACGATGGACCGCAATCTTGGCGTCGAACTCACTTTCACCTACTACCAGATGGAGAATCCGGTGGTCGGGGGGTACACGCCCGAGAAGGTGGCCCTGCGTCGCGCGATCAACCTCGGGTACAGCACCGAAGAAGAGATTCGCATCGTTCGTCGCAATCAGGCGATTCCCGCACAGTCACCGGTCGGTCCGGGCATTGGGGGCTACGACCCGAATTTTCGAAGCATGGGTAACGAATACGATCCGGCCAAAGCGCGCGCCCTGCTCGACATGTTCGGCTATGTCGATCGCGATGGGGACGGCTATCGTGAATTGCCCGATGGCCAGCCGCTTGTCTTCGAGCGGGCATCGACCCCGACCCAACTCGACAAGCAATTCGACGAATTGTGGAAGAAGAACATGGACGCGATCGGGATCCGCTTTGTCGCCAAGAAGGCACAATGGCCCGAACTGTTGAAGCAATCCAAGGCCGGACAATTGATGAGCTGGGGTCTTGCCTGGAGCTCGGCGATTCCCGATGCCGAAGGTTTCGAGACGATTCTCTACGGGCCGAGCAGCGGCCAATCGAATCACTCGCGCTTCAACCTGCCTGAATGGAACCGGCTGTTCGAGGCGTCGCAGAAGTTGCGGGACGGGCCTGAACGCGACGCGCTCTACATGAAGATGAACAAACTCTTTCTCGCCTACGCGCCGTGGAAGCTCGGCGTCTATCGCATCATCACCGACCTGATGCAGCCCTGGGTGTATGGCTATCACAGGCACCCGGTGCTGCGCGGCTGGTGGCAATACATCGAAGTCGATGGCGATGCGCAACGAAAGGCAATCGCGCGCTAGTCGATTAACCACACATCCGGTCCTGCGGGGTTGACAGCGGGTGCATGAAGTCGGACATTTCCTACAGTCGATCGTTGTATGCTCCGATTGGTATCGCCGGACTTACAAGGACAATCGCGTCAGTCTTCAAGCAATCCCACCATCCGTCGACGGAAGCGCCCCATGAACAAGAAAATTTGCATCGCCTCGGCACTCGCAGCGGCCGGCACCCTCGGCGCCACACCCGGTGGCGTCGCGCACGCCCAGGAGTTGAAGTACAACCCCTCCGTGTACGTCGTGCCCCAAGTCGAGTACTTCAACCCCGACAACCGCTTCGGCACCGAGAAGAAGGGTCCGGGCGTCGGCTTGAAGTTCGGCAAGGCCATCAACCAGTGGTTCGATGTCCAAGTTGGGATCAACTATGCACGGGTCGATGGCAATGCGTCGGGATCCGCCCCGGCCAATCAGTTCTTGGCGAGCGGTTCGCATGTGCGCTACCAACAATCGACGATCGGCATCGACGGCCTGTACATGCTTTCACGCGACCGCTTACGTCCGTTCCTTATGCTGGGCATTGGCGCCGAGAATGACCGCCGCAACGTCCCCAATCGTCAGAACTCGCGAACGTCGCCTTATGCGCAAGCTGGAGCGGGGATCCAGTACGTCATCTCTGATCAGTGGGCTACGCAGATCGACTTTCGTCGCGTGGTCGGCTTCCAGCGCAGTGATGTATTCGGCTTCAAGCGTGACGAAAACAATTATGTCGACCTTGGTCTGACCTACTTCTTCGACAAGACGCCCAGAGCGGCGCCGCGACTCGCGCAGGCCGCACCACCTCCGCCTCCGCCGCCCGCGCCACCGCCCCCGCCTCCCGCACCCCCGCCGCCGCGCTTCGAGAAGCAGACGATGTCGGCGACCGAACTGTTCGCGTTCGATAGCGCGGTGGTACGCCAGCCGCAGCCCAAGCTCGACGAGATCGCGAACGTCTTGAAGCAGAACGCGCAGGTGGCCAACGTCCGCATCACCGGCTATACCGATCGCATCGGCTCCGACAAGTACAACCTCAAGCTTTCGCAACGGCGTGCCGATGCCGTGAAGGCGTATCTGGTCGGCCACGGTGTCGAAGGCTCGCGTCTGACGACGGCGGGCAAGGGCAAGGCCGATCCGGTGGTTCAGTGCAGTGAGAAGAATCGTCCCGCGCTGATCAAGTGCCTCGAGCCGAATCGTCGGGTCGAGGTCGAAGACATCACTGTCGAGAAGCGCGTGCAGTAGTTTGCTTCGCGGAGTCACTTTCTTTGCTTCGCCAAAGAAAGTAACCAAAGAAAGGCGACACCCGCGAGGCTGCCCTGTGACTGACAACGTCAGTCACAGGGTCCCCGATTCGCGCAGGGCTCAGGCGGCGGGCCGAGAACTCGCTGCGCTCAAACACTCATCGCTCAACACCCCCGCCTGAACCCGGCGCGAATCGGCAGCCTCACAAGGGGGACAACGTCAAAGGCCTCGCTGCGCTTCGAAGCTTGGTCTGGGTTCTGCCGTTGCTGTGGCTTCTGCTTTTGCTTTTGATCTTTCTTTACCCTTGTGATGCTGCCGAGGCGAGCGGGCTGGGGGCGGGGCCTTTGAGCGACGAGTGTTTGAGCGCAGCGAGTTCTCGGCGCACCGCCCCCAGACCGCTCGACTCGGGAACCCTGCGACTGACTGCGTCAGTCACAGGGCAGC
>JBBSGB010000002.1:0-161254 GCA_038254545.1 Burkholderiales bacterium
GCGATGCGGAACGCGGCCCAACTAGTGGTTTGCCCCGTGGCGCGACGGCGCGGCAATGCCGATACTGCCACGTCATCTTGATATCGGCCGTGGCGAGATCGTTCCCGGGCCACTGCACAATCCAGAGCTCAATGGCCAGCGTCACCATCCAGTCCGTCAAGAAGAATTTCGGCGAGACCGCGATCCTTCACGGGGTCGACATCGAAATCGAGGACGGCTCCTTTACCGTGTTGGTCGGGCCTTCAGGCTGTGGCAAGTCGACGCTGCTGCGCATGATCGCCGGGCTCGAGGAAATCACCGCCGGCGAGATCCGCATCGGCGCCAAGCGTGTCAACGATCTGCCGCCGAAGGAACGCGACATCGCGATGGTGTTCCAGAACTACGCGCTGTATCCGCACATGACGGTCGGCAAGAACATGGCTTTCTCGCTGATGCTCGCGAAGAAGGACAAGGCGACGATCGCCAGCAAGGTCGGTCGTGCCGCGGAAATCCTCGCGCTGACATCGCTGCTCGATCGCTATCCGCGCCAGCTCTCGGGCGGGCAGCGGCAACGCGTCGCGATGGGCCGCGCCATCGTTCGCGACCCGCAGGTGTTCCTGTTCGATGAACCCTTGTCCAACCTCGATGCCAAGCTGCGTGTGGCCATGAGGAGCGAGATCAAGGAACTGCACCTGCGCCTGAAGACGACCTCGGTGTATGTCACGCACGACCAGATCGAAGCGATGACGATGGGCGACAAGATCGTCGTCATGCGCGATGGGCGCATCGAGCAGACCGGCAGTCCCCTCGATCTCTATGATCATCCAGCGAACCTGTTTGTCGCGGGCTTCATCGGTTCGCCGGCCATGAACTTCCTGCCCGGCACCTTGCGTCACGAGGCGGGGTCTGCACACATCGAGCTCGGCGACGGGACGCGGCTGCAAACGCCCTCCCGTGCCGGGGGCGTGGACGGCCAGCCGGTGATCATGGGCACACGTCCCGAACATCTCGTGCTTGCCGAAAGCGGGATCCCGTCGCAGGTCGTGGTGGTCGAGCCGACCGGCGCCGATACTTTCGTCGCGTGTCGTCACGCGGGTGCCGATCTGTCGGTCGTGTTCCGCGAGCGCCACAGCTTCGCGCCCGGCACGACCATCCATCTGCAGCCCGACGTGGAACGCGCCCATTTGTTCGATGCCGCATCTGGCCAGCGCCTCGCCGCGTGACCCGCGCAGCCGGTCTGCAATTGAAGTACGTCACTGAAGTAGGTCACGCCAAAAAAACGAGGAGATACCGATGAGTGATTTCAACCGCCGCAAGTTTCTGGAAGGTTCCGCAGGCGTTGCCGTCGTGACAGCGCTCGGGGCCGGCAGCTCGCTCTGGTCACCGGTCGCGCGGGCACAGGCGCCGACGCTCGCTCTCAAACCGGAGAAGGGCGCGAAACTGCGGGTGCTGCGATGGAGTCGCTTCGTGCAGGGCGACATCGACGCCTACATGGTCAACGTCAAGAAGTTCATCGACAAGACCGGCATTGAGGTGCGTGTCGACAACGAAGGCTGGGAGGACGTGCGACCCAAGGCCGCGGTCGCCGCGAACACCGGTGCCGGGCCCGACATCATCCTGTCGACCAACGACGACGCCAACCTCTATCCCGACAAGCTGCTCGACGTGACCGACGTGGCGGAGTACCTCGGCAAGAAATACGGCGGCTGGTATCCGTCGGGCGAAGCCTATATGCGGCCCGACGGCAAGAAGTGGATCGGCCTGCCTCTGGGCGCGGCCGGGTCGATGATGGTGTATCGCGAGAGCGTGCTCAAGTCGGCGGGCTTCGACAGCTTTCCGAAGGACACCGATGGATTCCTCAAGATGCTCAGGGCGGTCAAGGACAAGGGCATGCCGGGAGGATTGGCGCTCGGCAATGCGACCGGCGACGGACTCTGGTGCAACTGGCTGGTGTGGGCCTTCGGCGGCAAGATGGTGGACGCGAACAACAAGGTGGTCATCGATAGCCCCGAAACATTGAAGGCGCTCGATTACGGCAAGGAGTTGTACGCGACTTTCATTCCGGGCACGCTGTCGTGGCTCGACCCGAACAACAACAAGGCCTTTCTCGACGGCCAGATCTCGGTCACCAACAACGGCATCTCGATCTACTACGCAGCCAAGAACGCGACCGATCCCAAGGTCAAGGAGCTGGCGGCCGACATCCAGCACGCATCGTTCCCGATCGGTCCGGTCGGCGTGCCGACCGAGTCGCACCTGTTCTTCAACCAGATGATCATGAAGTACACGAAGTATCCGCAGGCGGCCAAGGAGTTCCTGCGCTTCATGATGGAGCAGGAACAGTTCGAGCCGTGGCTGACCGGCGCGGGCGGTTATGTGGCGCCACCGCTCGCGGCCTACGCGAAGATCCCCGTCTGGACCTCGGACCCGAAGAACACGCCTTATCGCGATGCCATGAAGAACCTGCGTCCGGCAGGCTATGCCGGCAAGCTCGGCTACGCATCGGCCGGCGCCGCCGCCGATTTCATCATGGTCAACATGGTCGCCGAGGCGGTCAGCGGCTCGAAGACGCCGAAGGAAGCGATGGAGCGCGCCCAGAAACGCGCCGAACGTTATTACAAAGTCTGATCGTCCGGACACTTCGTGCCTTACGATCTCGCCTCGTTCGAGCGGACGAGCCGACCTGAAAGCGGCTCGCCGCTCAACTCGGCGACGGCTCGCATACGCGAGCCGGGCGCTCGCTGCGCCTTGCTGAGTGCTCGTTTCGTTTTTCTGACTCGAGTTCTCACGTGACTTTTCTCGAACGACTTCAGAACAGTCGCAATGCGTTGGGGCTCTTGTTCATGTTGCCCGCGGCGGCGCTGCTGCTGCTGTTTCTCACGTATCCGCTTGGCCTCGGTATCTGGCTCGGCTTCACAGACGCCAAGGTTGGACGGCCGGGAGAGTGGATCGGGCTCGAGAACTACGAGTTCCTGTGGGGCGACAGCGTCACGCGGCTCGCGCTGTTCAATACGTTGTTCTACACGGTGGTCGCATCGTTGCTGAAGTTCTTTCTCGGGCTGTGGCTTGCGCTGCTGTTGAACCGCAACATCCGCTTCAAGACCTTTTTTCGCGCGGTCATCCTGCTCCCCTACATCGTGCCGACCGCGCTCTCAGCGATCGCCTTCTGGTGGATCTACGACTCGCAGTTCTCGATCATCAGTTGGGCGCTGGTCAAGATGGGGCTGATCGATCATTACATCGACTTTCTCGGCACGCCGTGGAATGCGCGCTTCGCCGTCATCGCGGCCAACGTGTGGCGCGGCGTTCCCTTCGTCGCCATCACACTGCTGGCCGGGCTGCAGACGATTTCGCCGAGCTACTACGAAGCATCGGCGATCGACGGCGCCACGCCGCGGCAGCAGTTCATGCACGTCACGCTGCCGCTGCTCACGCCGATCATCGCGGTGGTGATGACCTTCTCGGTGCTGTTCACCTTCACCGACTTCCAGCTCATCTACGTGATCACGCGGGGCGGGCCGCTGAATGCGACGCACCTGATGGCGACTCTTGCGTTCCAGCGCGCGATCAATGGCGGCGCGCTCGGCGAGGGCGCGGCGATCTCGATCGCGATGGTGCCTTTCCTTCTGGCCGCGATCCTGTTCAGCTTCTTCGGCCTGCAGCGTCGCGCGTGGCAACAGGGTGGGGCCGACAAGTGAGCGCGACCGACACGACCGACACCGTCGGGATGGGCTTCCTCGAGACGCGGCTGCGCCGGGCGGTCACCGTCTATCTCCCGCTGGTCGCGTTCCTGATCGTCTTGCTGTTCCCGTTCTACTGGATGGCCATCACGTCGGTGAAGCCGGACGCCGAGTTGTTGTCGCGCGAGGGCAACCCGTTCTGGGTGATGGGGCCGACGCTTGCGCACTTCCACACGCTGCTGTTCAAGACTTCTTTTCCTGCATGGATGTGGAACACCGTGCTCGTTTCGGTCGTGTCGACCGCGTTCTCGCTCGCCGCTTCGGTGCTCGCCGCCTATTCGATCGAACGCTTGCGCTTCAAGGGCTCCAAGCATGTCGGGCTGTCGATCTTCCTCGCCTACCTGGTCCCGCCGACCATCCTCTTCATCCCGCTCGCGAACGTGGTGTTCAAGCTTGGCCTCTTCGACACGCGCTGGGCACTCATCCTCACTTACCCGACCTTCCTGATCCCGTTCTGCACCTGGCTCTTGATGGGTTACTTTCGTTCGATCCCGTTCGAGCTCGAGGAATGCGCGTTGATCGACGGCGCGAGCCGCTGGCAGATCCTGACCAAGATCGTGTTGCCGCTCGCGGTGCCGGGGCTGATCTCGGCGGGCATCTTCGCGTTCACGCTGTCGTGGAACGAGTTCGTCTATGCGTTGACGTTCATCTCGTCTTCGGAGATCAAGACGATGCCGGTCGGCGTGGTGACCGAGCTCGTGCAAGGCGACGTCTACCAGTGGGGGCCGCTGATGGCGGGCGCATTGTTCGGCTCGCTGCCGGTTGCGTTCGTCTATTCGTTCTTCGTCGAGTATTACGTTTCGGGACTCACGGGATCCGTGAAGGAATGACGCAGGGAATGACGCATGGATGATTCTTCACGCAAGAAAAAACCCGAGGACTTGCGCAGCCGGCAGTGGTTCGGACGCCAGGACCGCGATGGCTTTGCGTACCGGAGCTGGGTCAAGGGTAAGGGCGTTCCGGACGACCAGTTCGACGGGCGTCCGGTGATCGGCATCTGCAACACCTACAGCGAACTGACGCCGTGCAACTCGCATTTCCGCACGCTTGCCGAACAGGTGAAGATCGGGGTGTACGAGGCCGGGGGCTTCCCGCTCGAATTCCCGGTCATGTCGCTCGGCGAGACCATGTTGCGACCGACCGCGATGCTCTACCGCAATCTTGCGAGCATGGATGTCGAGGAAAGCATCCGCGGCAATCCCATCGACGGGGTCGTGTTGCTGATGGGTTGCGACAAGACCACGCCGTCCCTGGTGATGGGCGCGGCGAGTTGCGACCTGCCTACCATCGGCGTATCGGGAGGGCCGATGCTCAACGGCAAGTGGCGCGGTCAGGAGCTCGGCTCGGGGACCGGCGTCTGGAGCATGAGCGAACAGGTGCGCGCCGGCACGCTGCGTCTGTCCGATTTCCTCGAGGCCGAAAGCTGCATGCATCGCAGCCACGGCCACTGCATGACGATGGGAACCGCGAGCACGATGGCCAGCATGGTCGAGGCGCTCGGCCTCGGCCTGCCCGGCAACGCGGCGTATCCGGCGGTCGACGGCCGGCGCAACGTCATCGCGCGAATGGCCGGGCGGCGCATCGTCGATCTCGTGCATCAGGACGTGAAGCTTTCGCAGATCCTCACACGCGAGGCGTTCGAGAACGCGATCGTGACGCTGGCCGCCATCGGCGGCTCGACCAACGCCGTGATCCACCTGATTGCGATCGCCGGCCGCATCGGCGTGAAGCTCTCGATCGAGGATTTCGATCGCCTGGCGAGCGAACTGCCGTGCCTCCTGAATCTGCAGCCGTCAGGCAAGCATCTGATGGAAGATTTCTGCTATGCCGGCGGGCTGCCGGCATTGATGAAAGAGATTTCCACACATCTGCATCTGGCCGCGATCACCGCGAACGGCCACACCATCGGCGAGAACATTGCGGACGCGCAGAACTTCAATGCCGACGTGATCAGGTCGATCGCCGCGCCGTTCAAGGACAAGGCCGGCATCGCCGTCTTGCGCGGCAATCTCGCGCCGCGCGGCGCCGTCATCAAACCGAGTGCCGCGACTCCGGCGCTGATGAAGCACAAGGGTCGCGCGGTGGTGTTCGAGAACATCGACGACTTCCATGCGCGCATCGACGACGAGGCGCTCGACATCGACGAGCATTGCGTAATGGTGCTCAAGAACTGCGGGCCGCGCGGCTACCCCGGCATGGCCGAGGTCGGCAACATGCCGCTGCCGCCGAAAATTCTCCGCAAGGGCATCACCGACATGGTTCGCATCAGCGACGCGCGCATGAGCGGGACGGCCTACGGCACAGTGGTGCTGCACGCCGCACCCGAGGCGGCCGCGGGTGGCCCGCTTGCGATCGTGCGCAACGGCGACCTGATCGAACTCGATGTGCCGGCGCGCAGGATCCATCTGCACGTCACCGACGACGAGCTCGCACGGCGCCTTGCCGAATGGACCGCCCCCGAGCCGAAGCTCGCGAGCGGTTACTGGAAGCTCTACGTGGACCATGTCCTGCAGGCCGATGAAGGTGCAGATCTCGACTTTCTGGTCGGGCGTCGCGGCGCGTTCGTGCCACGGGACAATCACTGATCATGGGCCAGCGATTGCAAGGCAGGACCGCGCTGATCACGGCGACCGGGCAAGGGATGGGACACGCCGCAGTGATGGCGTTCGCGCGCGAAGGCGCGATCGTGATCGCGACCGACGTGCGGGCCGAGTTGCTCGAAGTCTTTACGCACGTGGAGGGCGTCACGGCGCGCGGGCTGGATGTCCTCGACGATGCAGCAGTCGCGAGTGCGGTGAACGATATCGGCGCGGTCGACATCCTGTTCAATTGCGCGGGCTACGTGCATCAGGGCAGCATCCTCGATTGCACGATCGAGGACTGGGACCGCAGCTTCGATCTGAACGTGCGCAGCATGTTCGTCATGACCCGCGCGATGCTGCCCAAGATGATCGCGGCGGGTGGCGGCGTGATCCTCAACATGGCATCCGTGCTCGGCGCCCACAAGGCGGCGCCGAATCGCCTCGCGTATGCGGCAAGCAAGGCCGCGGTCGTCGGCTTCACGCGCGCGCTTGCCATCGATCACGTGAAGGAAAACATCCGTTGCAACTGCGTCTGTCCCGGCACCGTCGACACACCGTCGCTGGGCGATCGCATCAATGCGTTTACCGACCCGGCGCAGGCCCGCAAGGATTTCATCAACCGCCAGCCGATGGGACGGCTCGCCACCGCTGAAGAGATCGCCGAGACCTTCATCTACCTCGCGTCCGACGAATCGTCGTTCATGACCGGGCAGGCGACCTTCGTCGATGGCGGCATGTCGCTTTGAGGAACCCATGAAACTTCTGCGCTATGGCCCATCGGGCTACGAGAAGCCCGGCCTGCTCGATCGGCAGGGAAAGCTGCGGGACCTGTCGTCGGTCGTCGACAGGCTCGAGTTCGATGCGCTGTCGCCGAAAGGATTGGCACGGCTTCGCAACATCGATCCGGATGGGCTGCCTCTCGTCAAAGGCCGTCCACGTTTCGGTGTCCCGTTCACGGGCATCGGCAAGTTCATCGCGGTCGGGCTCAATTATTCCGATCACGCCGCGGAATCGAACATGCCGATCCCGAAGGAGCCGATCCTCTTCACGAAAGCCACGAGTTGCCTGTCCGGTCCGAACGACGACACCGTTCAACCGCAGGGATCGACCAAGCTCGATTGGGAAGTGGAGCTGGGTATCGTGATCGGAACCAAGGCGCAATACGTTTCCGAAGATCGCGCGCTCGACCATGTCGCGGGCTATTGCGTGATCAACGACGTCTCCGAGCGCGACTTCCAGCTCGAGCGCGGCAGCCAGTGGGACAAGGGCAAGGGCTGCGATACCTTCGGCCCTGTCGGTCCGTACCTCGTCACAACCGACGAGATCGCGGATCCGCAATCGCTCACCATGTGGCTCGACGTGAACGGCGAGTCGCGCCAGCGCGGCAGCACGAGGACCATGATCTTCGGATGCGCGATGCTGGTGAGCTACGTCAGCCGCTTCATGACGCTGATGCCGGGCGACATCATCACCACCGGTACGCCGCCCGGCGTCGGCATGGGCATGAAGCCGCCGCGCTTCCTGAAACCCGGCGACATCGTCACGCTGGGCATCGACGGCCTGGGCACGCAGCGCCAGCGCGTGGTGGCGTGGCCGGGAAGTCGTACTGTGATGTACGGCGCGGCGCTGCGAAGCAACCGGCCGCGTTCGACTGCTCGCTAAAGAAAAACGATCGCCGCAACCACGGCGATCAGCAGCAAGGCTTTCGTCACGCGATACACCGTCGGATTCCAGCGCTTGAAGCGGCGCCGATACTGGCCCGCGACGTGCGAGACGATGAAGATCTTGTTGATGAAGCCGGTCTTGTCGCCTGCGTCGTTGGGCGACGCGCCTGCGGCAACGACATTCTTGCCGAGCCAGTGGTTGAGCCTCTGGGCCCAGCGCGTCTTCATCGGCCGCTCGATGTCGCAGAACAGGATCAGGCGATTCTGTCCGCTGCGGTTCTCGGCGTAGTGGATGAAGGTCTCGTCGAACACCACGCCCTGACCGTCGCGCCAGCTGTAGCGTTGGCCATCGACGTCGATGAAGCATCGATCGTCGTTCGGCGTGGAAAGGCCGAGGTGATAGCGCAACGAGCCCGCATAGGGATCGCGATGGCGCCCGAGCTTTGCGCCATCGGGCAACTCGGCGAACATCGCGGCCTTGACCTCGGGGATTTCGCGCAGGAGCGCAGTCGTCCGCGGGCAAAGCGTCGCAGCCGACGGGTGCGCGTCGTCGTACCACTTCAGATAGAAGCGCTTCCAGCCGGTCTTGAAGAAGGAGTTGAAGCCGGCGTCGTTGTGCGAGTCGGCGGCCTTGATCTTCTCGAGCTCCATCAGCTTGATCCCCTCGTCCCGGATTACCTGCCAGTTGTCGGACAACTTGAGCAGGTGCGGGAACGCTGCGGGCTCGAGATAAGGCGTGGTCGGTACGCGCGAGAACGCATACATGAACACGTTCATCGGCGCCGTGAACGTCGAGTGGTCGAACACCTGCCGGCCGACCTTGTGCCGCACGCGGCCGCGCAGGTGCACGTAGGCGCCGCTAGTTGCGAACAGCAACAGGATGATGACGAGAGTGATCTTCATGGAGTCGACAGGGGGCCGGTGGGCTCGAAGCCCGCGGTGAACCGTGGATTTTCTCACGGACGGGCCGGTAGGCGGCCGCTACCGGGCCGGGGTGTCGCTCGATGGAAACATCACCGTCGCGAGGGCGCTGTAGCCCGCCAGCTCGAGGCCGCATTGCTTGCCGCGGGTTCGAAAGCCGGTGGCCGCGTAGATGCGCCGCGCCACGTCGTGCTCGTCCGCAAGGATCAGCAGCGTGTCGGCAGCCAGAGCGGCGAAAGCATAGTGCGCGGCGGTTGCGACCAGAGTGCCTGCGAGCCCCTGCCGACGCGCCGAGGGATGCGTGACGACATTCTGGAAGCGTCCGATGCGACGGCCATCGGCACCCGGGCTCGCTTCGACGAATACGCCCAAGGCCGAGACCAGGCGCCAAACGCGGTCGGCACTCAACCAGGCGCCAAACCATGCGCCCTGTCCCAAATCGCTCAATACGCGCCATGCATCGATGCGTCTCTGCACGAACACGCTGTAGCTTTCGCATGAATGGGCGGGATCGCGTGTTTCGACCAGCAGGTCCTTCAAAGCGATCCAGTCGGCGGCGCCCAGCGCCGCGATGCGCGCGCCTGGATAAGGATGTGGAGCCTCGATCGGAGAGGACCGCTCCGCAATCATCTCGAGAGTTTCAAAAAACTCGAAGCCGGCTTCGATGAAGGGTTCGATATAGCCCGTTTCCCGGCCGGTCCAGCCGAATGTGGTGTGCAATGACGCGGGTTGCGCAGCGCGAATCTGCGCTTCGAATAGATGCCGCCAGCGCGGAAAGTCGCCCGGGATTGGCGCGCGGTCGAAGAAAAGCGTGTTGCCCCACCAGTAGGTCGGATTGTCCGGCGTGCGAATGATCAGGCAATCGTCGAGCCGTGTCGCACTGCCCGAGCGCAGCAGAAAGATGAGTTCGCTGCGCAATGCATCGGAGAGCATGGGTTAATCCGGTGCGGCGCTCGCGCCCGGTACAAGACGGGGCGCGAACACTCAAACTGCTCGATTAACCCTTCGCCCGCAACCCCGCCGCGTCGCGCAGCATCATCGCCTTGTCGGTCGCTTCCCAATGAAACTCGGGTTCCTCGCGGCCGAAGTGGCCGTAGGCGGCGGTCTTCTCGTAGATCGGGCGCAGCAGATCGAGCATCTGGATGATGCCCTTGGGTCGCAGGTCGAACAGTTCACCGATCAGCTTGGCGAGTTGTTCATCGGGCAACACGCCGGTGCCTTCGGTATAGACCGTGATGTTCATCGGCTTGGCGACACCGATGGCATAGGCGACCTGGATCTGGCATTGGCGCGCGAGGCCGGCGGCCACTACGTTCTTGGCGACATAACGCGCGGCGTAGGCCGCCGAGCGATCGACCTTCGAGGGGTCCTTGCCCGAGAACGCGCCGCCGCCATGCGGGCACGCGCCGCCGTAGGTATCGACGATGATCTTGCGGCCGGTGAGTCCGCAATCGCCTTGCGGGCCGCCGATGACGAAGCGGCCGGTCGGGTTGATCAGATATTTGGTGTCCTTCAACCATTCCTTCGGCAGGACGGGCTTGATGATCTCCTCGATGATGGCTTCGGTGAACGACGCCTTCATCTTGGTCTTCGACTCGCTCTGGTCGGGGTCGTGCTGGGTCGAGAGGACCACGGTATCGATGCTGTGCGGCTTGCCACCGACGTAGCGCATCGTGACCTGGCTCTTCGCATCGGGTCGCAGGAAAGGCATTCGTCCATCCTTGCGCAGCATCGCCTGGCGCTCGACGAGGCGGTGGGCGTAGTAGATCGGCGCGGGCATCAACTCGGGCGTCTCGTCGCAGGCGTAGCCGAACATCAGGCCCTGGTCTCCGGCGCCGGTATTCAGGTGATCGTCGCTCGCGTGATCGACGCCTTGCGCGATGTCGTTGCTCTGCTTGTCGTAGCAGACCATCACCGCGCAACCCTTGTAGTCGATGCCGTAGTCGGTGTTGTCGTAACCGATGCGCTTGATGGTGTCGCGCGCGACCTGGATGTAGTCGACGTGGGCATTGGTCGTGATCTCGCCGGCGAGCACCACGAGGCCGGTGTTGCACAGCGTTTCAGCGGCGACGCGCGAGCGCGGGTCCTGCTTGAAGATCGCGTCGAGGATGGCGTCCGAGATCTGGTCGGAGACCTTGTCGGGATGACCTTCGGAGACTGACTCGGAGGTGAAGAGGAAATCGGAAGTCATGCATCACTCCTGCAAAATGTAAAAGGCCGCCGGAAGCATCGCATTCGGCGGCCGGTCACAGGAGCACCCACGAGACCAACGACGCTTTAGCGACACCAAGGGATCGAGCTCTTGCCCTGATCCGGACCGCCCCGCAAGTTGTCATTAAACGGGCGATTCCACGCAATACGAAAGAAGCTTCGTTTCGAACTGCGCTGGTCGGGCCGTATGATACCGCGCCTTAATGCCGTTCGATGCGGTACTTTGATGCGACGCCTTGACGGCGCTTCCGTCCGCCGCTTGAATCCCCCCTCGAGTCCGCCGCTTGAATCCGTCGCTCAAGAGCGGCCGATGCCTTGGTTGCAACAGTCCGTGCTGACCACCCTCGTCCGCCTCCTCTCTTATTTGCCTCTCGGTCTGCTGCAGAAAATCGGCAGCGCGTCGGGTCGGCTCGTGGCGACGATCGCTCCGGGCTATCGACGACACCTGATCGCCAATCTCGAGCAGGCCGGTTATGCAACCGCGAAGAATCCAGCGTTGGTCGACCGCGCCGCCGGTGAGGCTGGCAAGGGCGCGCTTGAGTTGGCTTACGTGTGGATGCGGCCGCAAGCTGAAGTGCTGGCTCTTACACATGCGACCGGCTGGGCGATTGTCGAAGCCGCGCGTCGCGAAGGTCGCGGCATCGTGTTCCTCACGCCGCACCTGGGCTGCTTCGAAGTGACCGCGCAGTTCTATGCGAACAATCGCGAGGCCGGCAGGCCGTTGACGGTGCTCTATCGCCGACCGCGGAAGTCCTGGCTCGCGCCGCTGATCGAAGGCTGCCGGCCGCGCGAAAACCTCATGCTCGCGCCCGCCGACCTGTCTGGCGTGCGACGTCTCGCACGCGCCTTGAGACGCGGCGAAGCGATCGGCATGCTGCCCGACCAGGTGCCGAGCCGCGGCGAAGGGGTGTGGGCCCACTTCTTCGGAAAGCCTGCATATACGATGACCTTGCCGGCACGACTGCAGAAGCTGACGGGCGCGGCGCTGCTGCTCGCGCACGGCGAGCGGCTTCCCGATGGACGGGGTTGGACGGTGCATTTCTCGCGACTCGACGAGCCTTTGGCTGACGATCCAGTCGTCGCGGCCGCGCAGATCAACGCGGCCCTCGAAACGTTGATTCGGGCGAACCCCGAGCAATACCTGTGGGGCTACAACCGCTACAAGAAGCCGCGTTCGGCCGAAGCACCGCCGTCATCGCGCGAGGTCGAGGCGTGACGCACTTCTGGTTGCGTGTGCTGCGATCGTTCGGCTCATTGCCGTTGCCGGTCACGCGCGCACTGGGCGCGGCGCTGGGCGCGTTGCTGTATCTGGTCGCGGCCGATCGACGCCGCGTCGCGCGCATCAACCTGCGCGCGTGCTTTCCGCAGATGCCCGAGCACGAACGCCGCGCACTTTCGCGCGCGCACTTTCGCGCCTTCGCGCAAAGCGTGCTCGACCGCGGCCTGATCTGGTGGGGCAGTCGCAAGCGCATCGAGCAGCACGTGCGATGGATAGACCTGCATCATTTCGACGAGGCCGCGGCCCAGGGTCCGGTGATCGTTCTCGCGCCGCACTTCGTCGGGCTCGACGCGGGCGGCATCCGTTTCTCGATGCTGATGCACGCGATCTCGATGTACTCGCATCAGAAGAACAAGGTGCTCGACGACGCGATCCTCGCGGCGCGTAGCCGCTTCAACAAGCCCATCCTGCTGTCGCGCCAGGACGGCATGCGCGTTGCGATACGCGCGATGCGGCGCGGCCTGTCGTTCTATTACCTGCCCGACATGGACTTCGGTGCGCGCGATGCGGCCTTCGTGCCCTTCTTCGGGGTGTCGGCCGCGACCATCACGGCGCCGGCGCGCCTGGCGCGCATCACGCAGGCGCGCGTGGTGCCGTGTGTAACGCGCATGACCCCGGGCGGGTACGAGGCGCGCTTCTATCCGGCGTGGACCGACTTCCCCGATCGCGGCGACGAAGGTCCCACTGCGCTCGGGCCCGCGACGCTCGCACCGACCACGCTTGCCCACGCCGCCCGGCGCATGAATGCGTTCATCGAAGAGCGCGTGCGCGAAATGCCCGAGCAATATCTCTGGACGCACAAGCGCTTCAAGACGCGGCCGCCGGGCGAGGCGAAGTTCTATCGCTGACTCTTTTGTCGGGCAATGCGCTTGACCGGTGCGCGCGCTACAACAGTCGATCGTGAATCCCGCGTCGCAGGCGCAACGAGCGCCGAGCCTTCGACGATAATTCGGCATGCGTTTGAAATTCACCAAGATGCAGGGCGCGGGCAACGACTTCATCGTGCTCGACGCGACGCGTGCGCCGATCGCGCTCGAGCGCTCGCAATGGCGCTGGCTCGCGGACCGGCGCTTCGGCATCGGCGCCGATCAGATCCTGATCGTCGGGCCGCCGGCCGATGCCGAGCGCGCCGATTTCTCGTATCGCATCTTCAATGCAGACGGCGGCGAGGTCGAGCATTGCGGCAATGGCGCGCGCGCGTTCGCACGCTTCGTGCGCGAGAAGGGGCTGTCCGATCGCGACGCGATCCAGGTCGAGACCTTGTCGGGCCTGATCACGCCGTCGCTGGCTGCAGACGGATCGGTGACGGTGGACATGGGACCGCCGCGCTTCGAGCTCGCGGAGATCGGCTTCGATGCGTCGGGCCTCGTCGCGCGCACCGAGGGCGTCGAATCGATCTGGCCCTTGCCGCTGGACGACCGGACGCTCGACATCGGCGTCGTGTCGATGGGCAACCCGCACGCGGTCACCGTGGTCGACGACGTCGACACCGCGGCGGTCGCAGCGCTCGGACCGCGCATCGAAAACCACGGGCGTTTTCACAAGCGCGTCAACGCGGGCTTCATGCAGGTTATCGATGCGCACGCAACCCGCTTGCGCGTGCATGAACGCGGCGTGGGCGAGACGCTGGCATGCGGCACCGGCGCATGCGCGGCCGTGATCTCCGGCATCAGGCGTGGCCTGCTTGCGTCGCCCGTGACCGTGCATGCGCGCGGCGGCGATCTCGTCGTCGCCTGGAGCGGAGGCGACGCGCCCGTAATGATGTCCGGGCCCGCAGCCACCGTCTTCGAAGGCGAGGTAAACGTGCCCGCAGTCGAGCAACTGCCCGCAGGCATTCCTCATTGACTTCAACCCCCGACTTCCACCCTTCACCGACTCCGACGCGCCCATGAATGCACAGGACGTTGCCGATTATCTGCAACAGCATCCCGAATTTTTCGACGAGCACGCCACCTTGTTCGCGACCCTGACCGTGCCGCATCCGCATGGCGGCCGCGCGATTCCGCTGGCCGAGCGCCAGATGATCACGCTGCGTGAAAAAAATCGCGGGCTCGAACTCAAGGTCGCCGACCTTTTGCGCTACGGCCAGGAGAACGACGCGATCGCCGAGCGGCTCGCGCGCTGGACTCGCATGCTGCTGCTGCAGCGTTCGCTGCGCCTCTTGCCCGAGACCCTGACGGGTTCGCTCGAGGAAATCTTTTCGGTGCCACATGTCGCGCTGTCGTTGTGGGAAGCCAACGACGAGTACGCAGATGTCGCCCGCGCCCGCGATGCCTCCCCCGAGCTGATCGAATACGTCGGCACACTGACGGCGCCCTACTGCGGCATGCCACTGCTCGAGGCAGCGCAGGCGCTGAGCTTGTTTCATCGCCAAGTACCTGCGACGGCGGCGATGCACGAGCACGAGGTCACCGACGGCGCGGCGTCCAACGACGCGATGTCCGATGTGAAGCGCGACGATGCGGACGGCGGCGCGGACGCTGCGGCAGTTGAGATCCCGCACGATACGGCGGACGTGCGATCGGTCGCCCTGATTCCCCTGCGACGCGGCGCGGCGCCCGCAGCCTTCGGCGTGCTCGCGCTCGGTTCTGCCGACCCGCGCCGCTTTCACGAAGGCATGGGCACCGACTTTCTCTCGCGCATCGGCGAGACTTCGAGCGCCGCGTTGACGCGGCTGTTGCGTTGAAACGAGCCGCGACCGCAAACACTCCGGACGCCGAAGCTGCGGCGCGCGACGCGCAGCTCATGCCTGTCACGCTCTCGCCTTCGGCCGAGCGTTATCTCGCAAACCTGGCCGAGCAACGCAAGCTGTCCGGCCACACCGTCACCGCGTACCGACGCGAGCTCGAGACGCTGCTCGGGCTGGCATCGAATGAAGCGCCGCCGCTCGCCATCGAGGCGCTTCGCTCTCCACAGATCCGTCGCTACGCCGCGAAGCTGCATGCGCGCGGCCTCGGCCCGCGCTCGATCGCACGCGCACTGTCGGCGTGGCGCGGCTACTACACCTGGCTCGCGCGATACGAAGACGCGACCGACAACCCGGTCGCCGACGTGCATGCGCCCAAGCTCGGAAAGCGCCTGCCGAAGGCGCTCTCGGAGGACCTCACGATGCGGCTGCTCGATGCACCACATCAGAACGAAAATGCGGGCGCGAATGCAGAAGCAGATCGATTCGCCCGACGCGATGCCGCAATCTTCGAGCTGTTCTATTCGTCGGGCCTGCGCCTGTCCGAACTGGTCGGGCTCGACATCGCGTATGCGAAAGAGCCATGCCATGCGTCGTCGGGCTGGATCGATCTGGTCGGAGGCGAAGTGACCGTGACCGGCAAGGGCAACAAGCGGCGCACGGTGCCGGTCGGAAGCAAGGCGCGCGACGCGATCACGCAGTGGCTCGCGGAGCGCGATGCTTGCGTCAAGGCCGACCCGCATCCGCTGTTTCTTTCCGCGCGCGGCGCGCGGCTCTCGGGACGCACGATCCAGAGTCGTCTGAAGGCGCACGCGCAGCGCGCCGGCATGCCGGCGCACGTGCATCCCCACGTTCTCCGGCATTCGTTCGCATCGCACATGCTGCAGGCGACAGGCGACCTGCGTGCGGTGCAGGAGCTGCTCGGCCACGCCAGCATTGCCGCGACCCAGGTCTATACGAGCCTGGACTTCAAGCGTCTGGCCGAGGTGTATGACGCCGCGCATCCGCGCGCACGGCGGAAGTAGCGCACGCTGCGCAGCCCAGCATCGCGGGATCGTCGTCGGAGCGATGGTCGCGCCGTCGCTATAATTCATCGCTTCGCCGTGGTCGCATCGACCGCCGCCCGCGTCCCATCGGCCATTTGATCGCCGTACCCGGCGATCAGCCGTTCTCCATCGCATCCTCCTACCCATGCTCGTCGCCCAGAAGCGCGCGATCGTCGATCGCATCACTGCCGCACTCGCACCTATCATCGAAGGCAGCGGGGCGGTACCCGTGGTCACGCTCGAGCGCCCCAAGCACGCGGCCCACGGCGATGTGTCGTGCAACGTCGCGATGCAGATCGCCAAGGCGTTGAAGCAGAACCCGCGCGCGATTGCGCAGAAGATCATCGACGCCCTGCTGGTCGACGCCCATGGCGATCTCGATGGCGCGGTCGAACGCGCCGAGATCGCGGGGCCGGGCTTCATCAATCTCTTCCTTTCCTCGAAGGCCAGGCGGGCTGCGGTTGCGACGATCTTTTCGGAAGGCGATCGCTACGGGCAGGCGGAAGCACGCGAGCACACGGGTCAAAAGGTGCTGGTTGAATTCGTATCCGCCAATCCCACCGGCCCGCTGCACGTCGGCCACGGCCGGCAAGGTGCGCTCGGCGACGTGATCGCGGCGCTGCTCGAATCGCAGGGGTACGCAGTCACGCGCGAGTACTACTACAACGACGCGGGTGTGCAGATCGCAACGCTCGCGTTGTCCGTGCAGGCGCGCGCGCGGGGCCTCGCGCCTGACGACGCCGCGTGGCCGGAGCCTGCCTACAACGGCGATTACATCGCCGAGATCGCCGCCGACTTTCTTGCAGGGAAGACCGTTGCGAGCGAGAGCATCGAGGTCACCGCGTCAGGTGATATCGAGGACCTCGACAACATCCGCCGCTTTGCGGTCGCGAGCCTGCGCCATGAGCAGGACCTCGACCTGAAGGCTTTCGGCGTCGTGTTCGACAACTACTATCTCGAGTCGTCGCTCTACACCGACGGGCGCGTCGACAAGACCGTCAGCGCGTTGCTCGCCGCAGGCAAGACCTACGAATCCGAAGGCGCGTTGTGGCTCGCGACCACCGCATATCCCGACCTCGGCGACGACAAGGATCGCGTGATGAGGAAGTCCGACGGCAACTACACCTACTTCGTGCCCGACATCGCGTATCACCTCGCCAAGTGGGAGCGCGGCTTCCACAAGGTCATCAACGTGCAGGGCGGCGACCATCACGGCACGGTTGCGCGCGTGCGTGCGGGACTGCGCGCGATCTCGGACCACGAGCACCTCGGCTTGCCGGCGGTCTATCCCGATTACGTGCTGCACAAGATGGTCCGCGTGATGAAGGGCGGCGAAGAGATGAAGATCAGCAAGCGCGCCGGCAGCTATGTGACCTTGCGCGAGCTGATCACGATGAGCGGTGGGGAAGCCGAACCGAACGCGCGCGGCCGCGACGCGGTGCGCTTCTTCCTCATCACGAGGAAGGCCGACACCGAGTTCACCTTCGACGTCGATCTCGCGCTCGAGCAGTCCGACGAGAACCCTGTCTATTACGTGCAGTACGCGCATGCGCGCATCTGCTCGGTGCTCGCACAATGGGGCGGACCGGATTGGGAAACCAGGCTCGATACGCTGGCCGCGATCGATCTCTCGCCGCTGCTCGCACCCAGCGAAGTCGCGTTGATGCAAAGGCTGGCCGAATACCCCGAGGTGCTCGCGATTGCGGCCGGGGAAATGGCGCCGCATCAACTCGCGTTCTACCTGAGGGACTGCGCGGCCGACCTGCACAGCTATTACAATGCCGAGCGCGTTTTGGTCGAGGACATGGCGGTCCGCAATGCGCGCGCCGCGTTGCTCGCCGCTACGCGCCAAGTGCTGGCCAACGGCCTCGCATTGGTGGGCGTCTCGGCGCCACGGAAGATGTAGATCGATGAGATATCGGCTGCTGCCGAGCACGTCGATCCTTAGGAGAGTTCTGCATGACCCATCGCATGGCCCATACCACGACGCATCGCCTGCTCGATTCGCAACGGCCCCGGCGCCAGCGTGGCAATACGCTGATGGGACTCGTGATCGGATTGGTCGTCGGTCTTGCGATCGCGGCGGCGGTCGCGCTGTTCGTCACCAAGGCCACCGTCCCGTTCATCAACAAGGCCCCGCGCGCGATCGCGTCCAACGAGCCCGAGGGCGGCAAGCTGCCCGATCCCAACAAGGGTTTGTATTCGAGGGACACGGCGCCCGTCATCTCCGCCCCGACGGTGATCGCACCGCCGCCGCCCAACGTCGCGCCCGGCGCCGACGGCAGCAAGCCGCCGGTGGTCGATCTCTCGACGCCGGACACGCGCATCACGATGTTGCAGGCCGGCGCGTTCAGCAACGCCGACGACGCCGAAAGCATGCGCGGCAAGCTCGCGCTGCTCGGCTTCGATTCGCGCATCTCCCCTGGAGAGCGCGATGGCGCGAAGTTCTATCGCGTGCGTCTCGGACCCTATGGGCGCATCGAAGACCTTAACCGCGCGCGTCAACGGCTGATCGAAAACGGCGTCGAGGCGACGCTGGTTGCACCGGGCAAGTAGTGCATCGCCTCGACCCTGTAGTCCGCGCTTCTGCCTCGCGCGTTCAATGCTGGAATGCGTGCCACGCTCGCGGGTCGCAGACTCTTTCCAACCACCGGATCATGAGCATGAGTGAATCGACTTTCCCTAGCCGCCGTTTGTTCAACCTGTCGATGAGATCCATCGCCATGTCGTTCGCATTCGTGAGCTCGCTTGCAGCGACCGCGGCATTCGCGCAGGCGTCCGCGCCCGTCGAAGGCACCGACTATCGCGTCGTCAAGCCGGTGCAATCCACCGAAGCGCCCGCGGGCAAGGTCGAAGTGATCGAGTTCTTCGGCTACTGGTGCCCGCATTGCCATGAGTTCGAACCGACCATGTCGGATTGGTCCAAGCGCAACGAGGCAAAGGTGTCGACCAGCTACGTGCCGATCGCCTTCCAGTCGTCGATGACCAACATGCAGAAGCTCTACTACGCGCTCGACGCGCTCGGCAAGGAGAAGGAACTGCGCCGCAAGATCTTCAATGCCATCCACGACGAACATTCGCTCGCGCCCACGGCCGATGCAGGCGCGATCGCCGACTGGGTCGCAAAGAACGGCATCGACAAGAAGAAGTTCATCGACGTCTTCAATTCGTTCTCGGTCCAGTCCAAGGTCAATCGCGCCAACCAGATTGCGAAGGCCTACGGCGTCGACGCCGTGCCGGAGCTCGGCATTGGCGGCAAGTATCTGGTCAATGTGCAGGCGCGCACCATCGGCAATGCCGATGCCATGGTTGCTCGCGCGCTCAAAGAAAAATAATCGGCGGCGCTTGAAGGTCTTCCTCACGGGCGCGTCGAGCGGTATCGGCGCCGCGCTCGCCAAAGCCTATGCCGCGCGCGGCGCCGAATGCGCACTGGTCGCGCGGCGCATCGATGCGCTCGAATCGCTGCGTCATTCGCTGCCGCGTGCGGACGCGCATCGCAGTTTCGCGGTCGATGTCACCGATGCGGATGCGCTCGCCGCCGCGGCCGCTTCGTACATGCAGGCGTGCGGCGTTCCCGACATCGTGATCGCGAACGCGGGCATCTCGGCGGGCACCGACACAGGCGATCCCGAAGACCTCGCGGTCTTTCGCCGCATCGTCGAGACCAATCTGATCGCGACGGTCGCGACCTTCACGCCGTTCGTCAAGATGATGAGGGAAGCCCCCGTGCCCGAGGGTGGCCGTCGCTTGGTCGTGATCGCGAGCGTGGCCGGTGTGCGCGGCCTCGCGGGTAGCGGCGCCTACAGCGCGTCGAAGGCGGCGGCGATCAGCTACGCCGAGAGCCTGCGCATCGAGTTGCACGACACGCCGATCCGCGTCGTCACGATCGCGCCCGGCTTCATCGCGACGCCGATGACTGCGGGCAATCCGTATCCCATGCCATTCCTGATGCCGGTCGATCGCTTCGCCGAACGCGCGGTGCGCGCGATCGCCAGCGGGACCACCTTCATCGTGATTCCGTGGCAGATGGGTTGGGTCGCGCGCATGCTGCGCATCATGCCGAACGTTCTGTTCGACGCGGCGTTCGCGAAGGCGGGGCGCAAGCCGCGCGCGAGTCGACAACCGATTGCGGCGGCGATCGATACGCGCGCAGATGCACGCACCGCCTCGCACGCAAATACGCAAGAGCAGCATCGCGATTGACGTCATGACGCGCGCGGACGCGCTGGGCACGGTGCACGAGCGATGCGTCGATCGCTCCGGGGTGCGTATCGTCTCGCTGGTTCCGTCGATCACCGAGTTGCTGTGCGACCTCGGCCTCGCGTCCATGATCGTCGGGCGCACCGGCTTCTGCATCCATCCGGCCCAGTTCGTGAAGGACATCGCGAAGGTCGGCGGCACCAAGACCGTCAACGTCGAGAAGATCCGGCGGCTCGCGCCTACGCACCTGATCGTCAACATCGACGAGAACGAGAAGCCGATCGTCGATGCGCTCGCGCGGTTCGTGCCACACGTGATCGTCACACATCCAAAGACCCCGCGCGACAACCTCGACCTCTATCGATTGCTCGGCCACGTGTTCGCGTGCGAGAGCGGGGCCGAGGTGCTGTGCGTGCGCTTCGAAGAAGCGTGCAGCGTCCTCCAAACGCGACGTGCTTCGGCTTCATGGCCCGAACGCCGCGTGCTCTATCTGATCTGGAAGGACCCGTGGATGACGATCGCGCGCGAGACCTACATCGCATCGATGCTCGCGTTGATCGACTGGAAGCAGGTCGAGGTCGGCGATGCGATCACCGGTGGTTCGGAGCGCTATCCCGCGATCGATCTCGCGCAAGCCGCGTCGCATGCCGACCTGGTGCTGCTCTCGTCGGAACCCTATCGCTTCACCCACGCGCACGTGGCCGAACTCGCGACCACGTGCGGAATCGCTGACGTGCGGCTGGTCGATGGCGAACTGCTGTCGTGGTACGGCAGCCGCGCGATCGCCGGACTCGACTACCTCCGGCGACTCGCGGACCGCGCGACCTGACGCCTACAGCACGTAACGCGCAAGGTCCTCGCTCTCGGCCAACTCGGCCAGCCGCGAATCAACGTACGGCTCATCGATCTTCACCGTTTGATTCACCAGCGTCGTGGCCTCGAACGACAGCTCCTCAAGCAGCCTCTCCATCACCGTGTAGAGGCGGCGCGCGCCGATGTTCTCGGTCTTCTCGTTGACCGAGAACGCGATCTCGGCCAGACGCTTGATGCCGTCGTCGGTGAAGTCCAGCGTCACGTTCTCGGTCGCGAGCAGTGCAAGGTATTGCTTGGTCAGCGCCGCGTCAGTCTGCGTGAGGATGCGCTGGAAGTCATCGACCGACAGCGAATCGAGCTCGACACGAATCGGAAAGCGACCCTGCAATTCGGGAATCAGGTCGCTCGGCTTGGCCAGATGAAATGCACCCGACGCGATGAACAGGATGTGATCGGTCTTGATCATCCCGTACTTGGTCGACACGGTCGTGCCTTCGACCAACGGCAACAGGTCGCGTTGCACGCCCTGGCGCGACACGTCCGCGCCGCCGTATTCCTGGCGCGACGCGATCTTGTCGATCTCGTCGAGGAACACGATGCCGTTCTGCTCGACGTTGGCAACCGCCTGCAGCTTCAACTCTTCCTCGTTGACGAGCTTGGCGGCCTCTTCATCGGCCAAGAGCTTCTTCGCCTCGCGGACCTTGAGCTTCCTGGTCTTCTTGCGGCTGCCCGACGACATGTTCTGGAACATGCCGCGAATCTGCTCGGTCATCTCTTCCATGCCGGGCGGCGCCATGATCTCCATGTTCGCGGCCGGCATCGAAAGTTCGATCTCGATGTCCTTGTCGTCGAGCTCGCCTTCGCGCAACTTCTTGCGAAATTTCTGGCGCGTGTTGCTGTCGTTCGCGTGCTCGGGATCGGTGGCCGCGGGCGCGGGTGCGAAGCCGATGTCGCGCGGCGACGGCAATAACGCGTCGAGCACGCGCTCTTCGGCCGCATCCTCGGCGCGCTCGCGCACTTTCTTCATCGCGGCTTCGCGCGTTTCCTTTACAGCGGTCTCGGCGAGGTCGCGGATGATCGTGTCGACGTCGCGGCCGACATAACCGACCTCGGTGAACTTGGTCGCTTCGATCTTGATGAACGGCGCATCCGCGAGCCGCGCGAGACGCCGCGCGATCTCGGTCTTGCCGACGCCGGTCGGGCCGATCATCAGGATGTTCTTGGGCGTGATCTCCGCGCGCAACGGCCCTTCGACCTGCTGGCGGCGCCAGCGATTGCGCAGCGCGACGGCGACCGCGCGCTTGGCCTTCTTCTGGCCGACGATGTGTTTGTCGAGTTCCGAGACGATCTCGGCGGGGGTCATAGTCTTTGACATGGTCTCTTGAATTTCTTGTCGTTCCGAACGCAGTGAGAAAACCTCTGCGGTCAAAAAAACCGCGGGGTTCCTGTCGCGCCGGTTCAGTCCAGCGTCTCGATGACGTGGGACTGGTTGGTGTAGATGCAAAGCTCGCCGGCGATCGTCAACGCTTTCTTGACGATCTCACCCGGATCGAGCTCGGTGTTGTCGACCAGCGCCCTGGCTGCCGCTTGCGCATACGCGCCGCCCGACCCGATCGCGGCGACGCCGCCTTCGGGTTCGAGCACGTCCCCGTTGCCCGTGATCTGGTAGGTGTGCTCGCTGTCGGCCACGACCAGCATCGCTTCGAGGCGACGCAGGATGCGGTCGGTGCGCCAGTCCTTGGCCAGTTCGACGGCCGCGCGCTGCAGGTTGCCCTGATGCTTTTCGAGCTTGGCTTCGAATCGGTCGAGTAGCGAGAATGCGTCCGCGGTACTGCCCGCGAAGCCGGTCAGAATCTTGCCCTGATAGAGCCTGCGAACCTTCTGTGCGGTGCCTTTGACGACGAGGTTGCCCATCGTCACCTGGCCGTCGCCGCCCAGCGCGACGCGATGGCCGCGGCGAACGGCGACGATGGTCGTGCCGTGATATTGCTCCATGGGAACTCCGGAAGGGGAATGCATCCGAAGTCGGGGCGGTGGCCGGCAATTCAAGCGCGACCATGGTTGCGCGACGTCCCATCGCTGAGCCGACGCGTGCGCCCCGCGGGACATCCATGGAACGGTCTGCGTCAGACCTTGTGGCGCGTCACCGGTACCACTTCGTGCAGGCCCATCACCACGAACAGCGCGGCCACGAGATGGCCCACGTTCATGAACTCGATGTCCTTGCGGGCGCCGCGCATGCCTACGGCCCAGTTGAGCAACAGGCCCGCCGCCGTGAAATCCACACGCACGAGCCGGGCGCAGTCGATCACGATGCGCTCGTGATGGGTGGCGAAGGCGGTCAGGCGTTGCAGATCGGCTTCGCTCCGACCCAGCAACTCGCCGGCCAGCGCGATCGCGTCGGGCGGCAAGGCTGCCTCTTCATCGGGTTGCGCGGCCGCAGCGGGCGTGGCCGCGACGGGTTGATCCTCGATGCGATACTTGGGTGACGCCGGCTCCCACGAGGGCGGCGACACTTCGTAGGTGACGCAGTAGTCGATGCTGGTCTCTTCGAACGCGGCCTGGCGACCGAGGATGCGATAGATCTCGAGCAACAGCATCCACACGGCATTGGATGGGTCGCGACGCCCGACCTCGATGGCCGTTCGCAGGCATTCCGACAGGTGGCTCGCTCCGAGAATGGCGACCTCGTGATTGGATTTCTGGAACGCTGCGAAGACGCGCAGGATCAGATCGGCGCCCGAAGGATCCACGCTCGTGACCTGATCGAATTCGAGGTGCAGCACCGGATTACGCTGTGCGAGCGTCTTCAACTTTTCGAGTTGCGGAACGATGCGCGCATCGAGCGCGCCCTTGAAGACGATCGCCGCACGCGTCGTGGGCTCGGCCTTCTTTGCGACGGGCTTGCGGGCTCGCGCGTCCGACCATGCCGGCGCGGAGGTCTCGAACTTCACCGCGTAATCGATCGCGAGATTTTCGAAATCGTTGCGCTTGCCCAGCGATTGATAAAGCTCGAGCAACATCAGCCAGGTTTCGTTGCTGCGGTCTTCGCGAACCGCATCGGACAAGACCGCGACCGCCGGAAGATCCTGGCCGTTTGCGTACAGGATCGCAGCTTCTTCGACGGCCGGGTTGCCGGTGGCGGACAGCTCCATCGAATTCGCGAGCCGCGAATCGCCGAGCATCAGGTCGGTGGCCTGGCTGGTGGCGTGCATCTGCGGGAACCCGGTGTTCTTGCCCAGCGAGCTGCGCGTCTTGTCGATGCGCGTGGCACTCGCGCTCGTGGTGCGCGATGCGAATGAAACGCCGCGCGGATCGGAGCGCGACTGCATGATTTCCGATTCGATCTGCGACTCGATCAGATCGATCTTTTCCGCGGTTGCCCGAGCGACATCGCGCGGTGAAAGGGTGGGCGGCGATTTGGTGTTGGGGCCGCGACGGCTGCCAGTCGAGCTCGTTTCGTTTCGACCCTGAGACCTGGCGTCAGCCGATCGCGCAGCATCGGACGACGCACGTCCGCGTTGTTCTGCCTCTTTCCCTTTCTTTTTCCCAAACAGTCCCGAGAACGCCACGCCGACTCCACACCATAATGACTAACGCTGAACTGCGCGCCGGACCGCGCGCAGAAGCGCACGCCGCACCGCACGTCGAATTGGACATTGAATTTCGAGTCTAGCATGCGCATTCGGACGGTCGCGTGGGCTCCGCGACCGGTCCCGCGGGGCCTCCTCCCTCTGAGCTTGCGACCCCGACGGTGTTTGCGGCAGACTGCCGCGATGTTCTTCAAGTCCCGCGCTCTTCGACTTCTCTTTGCCGCGCTGCTGGTTTTTGCCCAGCAGCAGGCGGTGCTGCACCTGCTCGGACACAGCTTCGAGCAGATCGAGAAGAAGAAGGAAGCGACTGACCCCACCGAGCGGGTCTGCGCCAAGTGCCTGGCACTGGCCCATCTGGATCACGCGGTGTCCGGCGAGATGCCCGCGATCGCGCTGCCCGAAGCGTGGCCCGCGGTCGCGGTCGCGAGCGTGGCCGGCCGCGCCGAGTCGGCATTCTTCCATCATTACCGGAGCCGCGCGCCGCCCGTCTTCTCCTGACCTTCATCGACGTTCTTTCGCGCGTGCGAAGGGGATGAGTTCCATGTTCAGGAGAAGTTGTCATGAGAAGGACCTATCGCGCGCCCAAGCGGCGCGCCTTGGCTGCTGTCATTGCGGCGGCCAAGACAGCTTGCATCGGCACGCTCTTTTGCACGACCGTACAAGCCGCGGACGATCAATCGCCGCCTTCGCTTTCTGCGGCCGATACGAAAGCCTCCGGTGTTCAGCGCCTCGACACGATCCAGGTCACCGGCCAGAGGCTCGATGCATCGCGCAACCAACTTTCGCCCGAGACCGGCAGCACCATCTACCGCTTCGACAAGAAGGACATCGAGTCGCTGCCGTTTGGCAACGCGACGCCGCTCAATCAATTGATCCTGCAAGCGCCGGGCGTGGTGCAGGACAGTTACGGACAGTTGCATGTCCGCGGCGATCACGGCAACCTGCAATACCGCATCAACAATGTCGTCATCCCAGAAGCGATCTCGGGCTTCGGACAATCGCTCGACACGCGCTTCGCCGATCAGATCAACATCCTGACCGGCGCTCTGCCCGCTCAGTACGGTTATCGCACGGCGGGCGTCGTGGACATACGCACGCGCGGCACCGGGTTCGAGAACGGCGGCAACGTCAGCGTCCTGGGCGGTTCGCGCGCGAATGGGCAAGGGCACGGTGAAGGCAGCGCCGAATACGCGGGCACGAGCGGCGCGTGGAGCTATTTCCTCACCGGCTCCTATCTTCGCAACGACATCGGCATCGAAAACCCCACGGCCGATCGCAACGCGATTCACGACACGACCCGACAGCAGAAGGGCTTCGGTTACGTGTCGCGCGTGATCGATGCGAATAACCGCATGAGCTTCATCGTCGGCACGTCGAACAACCGCTTCGAGATTCCGAACGTGCCGGGAAAGATCCCGAGCTTTGCGATCGATGGCAACCCCGTCGTCGATTCGGCCAGGCTGGATGCGCGCCAGAATGAGAAGAACACCTTCGAGATCGCGAGCTATCAGGCGAGTCCTACCGATCGCGTCGACTACCAGTTGTCGGTGTTTCATCGCTACACCGACGTGGCCTATCAGCCCGATCCGCTCGGCGACCTGGTCTTCAACGGCGTCGCATCGCAGGTCGTGCGAAAGAACGAGGCGTATGGCGTGCAGGGCGATGCCAGCTTTCGTCTGAACGACAGTCACACGCTGCGTGCGGGGCTGTTCGCGCAACGCGAGCGCTTCGGCGTCGACAACAGCTCGCGCGTCTTTTCGGCAGACGACGACGGCAACCAGACGAGCACGACGCCGTTCACCATCGTCGACAACACGCGCCTGGCGGGGCAGACGTACGGCCTCTACCTGCAGGACGAATGGCGTGCGACCAAGGACCTGACCGTGAACTTCGGTGCGCGCTTCGATCACGTGGGTACGATCGTCAACGAGAAGCAGTTGAGCCCGCGCTTCGGTCTGGTGTACGACCTGTCTCGCGACACGCGCCTGCACTTCGGCTATGCGCGCTACTTCACGCCGCCGCCGACCGAGAAGATCGACACGACCTCGGTGGCGAAATTTCTGGGCACCACCAACGCACTGCCGTCGGACGCCAACACATCGGTGACGAGCGAGCGCTCGAACTACTTCGACGCCGGCCTCGCCCATCAATTGACGCCGGAGATCACGATCGGCATCGACGGCTTCTATCGCAAGGTCCGCAACCTGCAGGACGAGGGGCAGTTCGGCAACGCCTTGATCTACTCGGCCTTCAACTACGACGAAGGACGCGTGCGCGGGCTGGAGTTCTCGGCTTCATACAAGAAGAGCGACCTGTCGCTCTACGCGAACGCCTCGATCTCGAAGGCCGAGGGTCGCAACATCGTGACGGGGCAATTCAACTTCGACGCCGACGAACTCGCGTTCATCGCCAGCCACTGGGTGCACCTCGATCACGATCAGAAGTTCACCGCGTCGGCAGGCGCGTCCTATCTGTGGGGCGCCACGCGCATCGGCGCGGACCTGCTCTACGGCAGCGGATTGCGCCGTGGCTTTGCGAACGGCGAGCACCTGCCGTCGTATGTGCAGGCGAATCTGAGCGCGTCGCAGACGTTCAACATCGACGGCTTCGGGAAACTCGAGGCGCGCCTCGCGGTGATCAACGTCTTCGATCGCGTCTATCAGTTGCGCGACGGCAGCGGCATCGGCGTGGGCGCGCCGCAGTACGGGCCGCGGCGCGGCTTCTATCTGGGCGCGACCAAGTATTTCTGAGCCGGTCGGGCGCTGCAAAAACAAAGCGGCGCACGCGCCGCTTTGTCGATGACCACGAGTTGCCGCGCGATCACTCGCCGAACATCCTCTGCTTCATCTCGCGCCGCTCCTGCGCCTCGAGCGATAGCGTCGCGGTCGGGCGCGCGAGCAGGCGCGGCACGCCGATCGGGTCGCCGGTCTCTTCGCAAAAGCCGTACTCGCCCGAGTCGATACGCTGGATCGACTGCTGGATCTTCTTGAGCAGCTTGCGCTCGCGATCGCGCGTGCGCAGCTCGAGTGCGTGCTCTTCTTCGATGGTCGCGCGATCGGCCGGGTCCGGGACGATGATCGACTCGCGCAGATGCTCGGTAGTCTCGCCGGCATTGCGCAGGATCTCCTGCTCCATGCTGTGCAGCCGGTTCCTGAAGAACAGGAGCTGCGCGGCGTTCATGTAGTCCTTCTCGGGCGCGCGCAGGATTTCGGACTCGGTCAATACCTTGGTCGGGCCCCTCGACGCGGGCGCTGCTGCTGCAGGCGCCGCCTTCGCCGGCGCGCTCTTCGCGGGCGCAACGTGCTTCGCGACGTGCACGCCATTTCTTGCGAGCGCTTTCGCGGGTGCTGCTTTCGTGGGTGCTGCCTTCCTTGCAACGGGCGCGGATTTCTTCGCGGCCGGTTTCGCGACGGATGTTGCTTTCTTCGCGGCAGGCGCTGCGCGTTTGGTCGCAGGGCTCGCCTTCGTCGCCGTCCTGGCGGTGGCAGTCCTGGTCGTAGCGATCTTGGTTCCCATACCTTCCTCTATACATCGATCGACGTGGCATGCATGTCGAAAGCCTTCCAACCGTCCGTATATATGCGTTCAGGCAACGCGCGAGTGTACTTCCTGGCGATGTCGCGCATGGGCCGCTCAAGGCGTCGCGCGTGCCGCTGGGCGATACGCGATGGAAAATACCTTTGCCCATCAACAAGTTTGACGCCGCACGCGCGAGCCGCCCGCGTGCGAGGGGCCGGATTAAAGCACAGCGGCACGCAAGGCGCAATCGTCTTCGCGCTTTACTTGGATGCGACCGCAAGCGGCGCTTCGACGCACAATCGCGATCGCGCCCCCGTCCGGGCGCGAATCCACTGACTCTTCGCCCATCGATGTCCCCGCTTGCGCTCCTGCTCGTCGTCATCGCGGCATTCACGCACGCGAGCTGGAACCTGCTGGCCAAGCGCGCCGCACATTGCCGGCACTTCAACTGGTATTACTCGACCGGCGCCGCACTGCTCTTCTTGCCCCTCGCAGCCTTCGCGCTGATCGACTTCGCGCCACGCTTATCGGTGACCGCGGTATTGGTGCTGCTTTCCACCTGCGTCCTGCATGCACTCTATTCGGAGAGCCTGCAGCGCGGCTATCGCGCTGCCGATCTCTCGGTGGTGTATCCGATCGCGCGCGGAACCGGGCCGCTGATCTCGTTCGTCGGCGCGATTTTCGTACTCGGCGAACATCCCTCGCTGGTCGCGACCGCGGGTGCGCTGCTGGTAGTCGCCGGCGTCCTGGTTCTGGCCGGTGGACGCAGGCTCTGGCGCGAATTGCGCACGCCGCATGAAGCGCGCGGCACCGTCGTCGCGGGACTCTACTGGGGCGGCCTGACGGGCCTCCTGATCGCGGCCTACACGCTCAACGACGGCTATGCGGTCAAGGTCCTGCTGATCCCGCCGCTGCTGGTCGACTACGTCGGGAACCTGTTTCGCAGCCTGGTCCTGGCACCCCGGGCGCTGCGCGATCGCGCCGCCGTCGCGCTCGAGTACCCGCGCTTCTGGAGGGAAGCGCTGGGCGTATCCATCCTCGGGCCGGCGGGCTACATCCTGGTGCTCTATGCGATGACGATGGCGCCGGTCAGCCATGTCGCGCCGGCTCGCGAGATGTCGATGATGATCGGCGCGTGGTTCGGTGCGCGACTGCTCGGAGAAGGTCACGTCATGCAGCGCGTGCTTGGTGCGGGGCTGATCGTGGCCGGCGTGGGGGCGCTCGCGCTCGGCTGATGAAGTTGGGTTCGTGCCAATTGCCCGAGCTTCGCGCGTTGCGTACCATCGCCCGCTCACTCATCGATCCTGGTCGCGCTATGAATCGTTCCCGTCCCCTGCTGTTAGTGCTCGTGTCCGCATGGACGGTCGTTCTTACGGCGGGGCTCACTGCGCTTGCAAGCCCCGCGTTCTCGCGCGACTGGAGCAACGTGCGCATCGGCGTCGATGCGACCTACAAGCCGTTCACGTACAAGTCGCCCGATGGCCAGCTCACCGGTTTCGACGTGGACATCGCCAACGCGCTGTGCGTGGAGATGAAGTCGAAGTGCAGCTTCGTCGAGAGCAGTTGGGAAGGCATCATCCCCGGCCTGCGCGCCAACAAGTTCGACGCGATCATCTCCTCGATGTCGATCACCGAGGACCGCAAGAAGGCCGTGGCCTTCTCGAACAAGTACTACCAGACGCCGACCAACGTGATCGCGAAGACAGGGGCCGTCGATGGCTCGCCGGCGAGCCTGAAGGGCAAACGGGTGGGCGTGTTGAAAGCCTCGATCCAGGAGAAGTACGCCAAGGGCGAGCTCGCCCCCGCAGGCGCAACGGTCGTGTCTTACGACTCGACACAGCAGTCGTACCTCGACCTCAAATCGGGCCGCGTCGACGCGGTGGTGGTCGACAAATTCGAGGGCCAGGGCGGCTTCCTGAATACGCCCGACGGCAAGGGTTTCGCGATCGCCGGCCCCGATCTCACCGACGAAAAATATTTCGGCTCGGGCGCGGGCATCGCGATCCGCAAGGAAGACACCGACTTGCGCGATCGCTTCAATGTGGCACTGAAGACGATCCGCGCGAACGGGACGTGGAAGAAGATCGCCGACAAGTATTTCGACTTCGATATCTACGGCAAGTAAGCGCGCGACGCGATGAGCACCGTCGCACGATCGTGAACGCGTCCTATCTTCCCTATGTGTTGTCGGGCGCGGGCCTCACGCTCGCGGTCGCGGCCGGCGCGCTGGTGCTCGCGACGCTGCTCGGCATCGTCGCTGCGGCCGCGCGCCTCTCGCATCACCGCGCGCCGCGCGCCGTGGCAACGATCTACGCGACGCTGATCCGCGGCGTGCCCGACCTGGTGCTGATGCTGCTGATCTTCTACGGTGGCCAGATCGCGGTGAACGCGATCGCGCAACGACTCGGCTGGGGCGGCGAGACCGGCGCGATCGACATCGATCCCTTCGTCGCGGGAACCATCACGATCGGCTTCATCTACGGCGCCTATTTCGCCGAAACCTTTCGCGGCGCGATGCTGGCCGTGCCGGTCGGTCAGAGCGAAGCGGCGCTCGCGTGCGGCCTGTCGCGCACACAAGTGCTCGTGCGCATCGTGCTGCCGCAGATGGTGCGCCACGCGTTGCCGGGCTTCACCAACAACTGGCTGGTGCTGGTGAAAGCCACCGCGCTGGTGTCGATCATCGGCCTCACGGACCTGATGTATCGCGCCAAGCAGGCGGGCGCGGCGACGCGCGCGGCGTTCTTCTATTTCATCGTCGCGGCCGCGATCTATCTGGTCATCACCAGTGTGTCACTGCTCGCGCTGCGTGTGGTTGAGAGCCGCTACGATCGCGGCGTTCGACGGGCTGCGGCCTGATTCCAGAGCGTCGCATGGACTTCGACACCCTGCTGCAAGCCGACACGCTGAAGCTCTACGCGAGCGGCATCGAGGTGACGCTCGAGTTGCTCGCGATTTCTCTCGCGCTCGGACTCGTGCTCGCGATTCCCCTCGCCGTCGCGCGTGCGACTGCCGTCAAGTGGCTGTCGCTGCCTATCGCCGCATTCACCTTCGTGATCCGCGGCACGCCGCTCCTGGTCCAGGTCTATCTGATCTACTACGGCGTCGCGCAACTCGACTGGGTGCAGGCGCGCTGGGACGCGATATGGACGTGGGTGTGGTTCAAGCAGCCGCTGTTCTGCACGCTGGTCGCGTTCGTCATCAACACCACTGCGTACACGATCGAGTTGATCGCGGGCGCGATCCGCGAAACGCCGCACGGCGAAGTCGAAGCCGCGCACAGCTTCGGGATGGGCCGCGCAACGCGGATGACGCGCATCGTGCTGCCCTCGGCCCTGCGACGCGCGCTGCCGGCCTACGGCAACGAAGTGATCCTGATGCTGCACGCGACTTCGATCGCGAGCGTGGTGCCCGGCATCATCGACCTCACCGGTGCGGCCAACAGCCTTTACGCGACCAGCTATCTTCCGTTCGAAGCCTATATCGCGGCGGCCGTGATCTATCTCGCCCTGACCTTTGCGCTGGTGTTCGTGCTTCGACGCATCGAAGCGCGCGCGCTCGCGCATCTGCATCGCGCCGGCAGCGCACGGCACGCCGCGTTGACTACTGCGACCTTGACCAAGGCCGCGCCCACCGCCCCCGACGAAGCCCATCCCGCATGAAGCGTCATCACCATCTGCTCGGCCCTTCGCAACTGGGCACCGAACGCCATCTCGTGAGCCTGCATTACGGTCCGCGGCGCACCGCCGCGACGCGAAGCGAGAAGGCCTATCTGCAGGCGAGCCTGCATGCCGACGAATTGCCCGGCATGCTCGTCATGCATCACCTGATCGCGCTCCTCGAAGCCGCCGAAGCCGCGGGTCGCATGCGTGGCGAGGTCGTGCTGGTGCCGGTCGCCAATCCGATCGGCTTGTCCCAGCAGTTGCTACACGGCGGCATCGGGCGCTTCGAAGCCGGGTCGGGCGAGAACTTCAATCGCGGCTATCCCGATTTTCTCGAGGGCATCACCCCCGATATCGAGACGCAGCTCGACCACGTCGAGGCGAACAATCGCGACGCCGTAGTCGATGTGATCCGCGCCGCGCTGCGCGTGCATGTCGATGCGATCGAGCCGGCGACCGAACTCGCGTCGTTGAAGAAGACGCTGTCGTCGCTCGCCTGCGATGCCGATGTCGTGCTCGACCTGCATTGCGATCACGACGCGCTGCTGCACGTGTATTGCGAGGAGCCCTACTGGCCGCAATGCGAACCGCTGGCGCAATTGCTCGGCGTGGAAACCGTGCTTCTGGCCAAGAACAGCGGTGGCGCGTCGTTCGACGAAGCGATGGGCGGCGTGTGGTGGCAACTCGACGACTACCTGCGCGCCGAGCGATCGGCGAAGCGTGGAGCGAATTCCATTCGAAGCGCGATCCCGAGCGCGGCCACAAGCGCGCCCGCAATCCCGCTCGCCTGTCTCGCCGTCACGGTGGAGTTGCGCGGCCAGATGGATGTCAGTCACGAGCTTGCCGTGCGCGATGCCCAGGCGCTGTTCGATTTTCTCGTCCATCGCGGCATCGTCGCTTCGGACGCAAAGCAGCCGCCGTCGTTGCCGGCGTTGCGTTGCGAGCCCACGCCGCTTGCGGCATCCGAAGACCTGATCGCGCCTCACGCCGGCGTGATCGCGTTCGTGAAAGCGCTCGGCGATCGCATCGAGGCGGGTGACGTCGTTGCCGAAGTGATCGACCCGCTGGCCGGCGTCGTCACGCCGATACGCGCGCGCTATGCCGGCACGCTGTACACGCGCGCATTGCGCCGCTACGCGAGCCCGGGCATGACGGTCGCCAGGGTCGCCGGCAAGACGCCGTTTCGCAGCGGCAATCTGATGAGCCCATGACGAGCGCGCGTATTGACGTGATGATGGGGCGCGCGACGACGCCGGTGCTCGAGGTGATCGGCATCCGCAAGAGCTTCGGCGATCTCGAAGTCCTGCGCGGCGTCTCGCTGACCGCCGAGCGCGGCGACGTGATCAGCGTGATCGGTTCATCGGGCTCGGGCAAGAGCACGCTGCTTCGCTGCATCAACCTGCTCGAGCGGCCGAACGCGGGAAGCGTCGCGGTCGCGGGCGAAGTGCTCGGGCTCGAGATGGCCAGCGACGGCATGCTGCGCGCGACCGACGTGAAGCAGTTGCAGCGCATCCGCGCCGAAATCGCGATGGTGTTCCAGAACTTCAACCTCTGGTCGCACAAGACCGCGCTCGAGAACGTCATCGAAGCGCCGATCCACGTATTGAAACTCTCGAAGGACGAAGCGGTGGCGCGCGCGCGGCGCGATCTCGCCAAGGTCGACCTTTCGAACATCGAAGATCGCTATCCCGCTTATCTGTCGGGCGGACAGCAGCAGCGCGTCGCGATCGCGCGCGCGCTCGCGATGGATCCGCAGGTGATGCTGTTCGACGAGCCTACCTCTGCGCTCGATCCCGAGCTGGTGGGCGAAGTGCTGGCGGTGCTGCGCACGCTCGCCAAAGAAGGCCGCACCATGATCGTGGTCACGCACGAGATGAGTTTCGCGCGCGGTGTGTCCAAGCGCGTGGTTTTCCTGGACGAAGGCGAGATCGCCGAGGAAGGCGAGCCGCATGCGCTCTTCGCGCAGCCGCGGACGGATCGCCTGCGGCGCTTCATCAACAAGCAGTCGTAGCGCGACTGTCGATCGGCGTTCATTGCCCGTTCCGGGCGAAGCTGCGTATCGCGCGCAGACACGCGCCAGATTTTGTGGCAATGTCGCCGCGTCGTCCGCCGCGCACGCGCTGCATCACGAACCGTCGACTGCCTTCGATCGAATGTCAGTGCCGTCCTCGTCCATCGTCCTCGTCAACGTCTGCAAACCATGACGCGTCAGCGCGTGATCCCGCGTTGCGCTGTCTCGGCGCGTCTTGCCCGGTGGGTCGTCGTCGCGGCTGCGCTCGCGCTGACGGCGTGCCAGTCCTCGGTGCTGGATCCGCGGGGTCCGATCGGACAGGCCGACAAGACTCTCCTCGTCGATTCGCTGGCCATCATGCTGGCCATCGTCATTCCGACCATCGTCGCGACCCTGGCCTTCGCGTGGTGGTTCAGGGCATCGAACCAGCGTGCCACCCACCTGCCGGACTGGGAGTTCTCGGGCCGGATCGAACTGGTGGTCTGGGCGATCCCGACGTTGACGATCATCCTGCTCGGCGGCGTGACGTGGATCGGCGCGCACCAGTTGGACCCCGCCAAGCCGATCGAGTCGAAGACGGCGGCGCTCGACATCCAGGTCGTGTCGCTCGACTGGAAATGGCTGTTCATCTATCCGGAACAGCGGGTCGCGAGCGTGAACCAGCTGGTCGTTCCGGCCGGCACCCCGCTGCACTTCTCGTTGACCTCGGGAAGCGTGCTGAACACCTTCTTCATCCCGCAGCTCGGCAGCATGATCTACACGATGAACGGAATGACGACCCAACTGCATCTGCAAGCCGACGAACCCGGCACCTTCCACGGGCTCTCCGGCCACTACAGCGGCGAGGGCTTCTCGGACATGCACTTCGACGTGCACGCGTTGTCGGCCGAAGAGTTCGCGCGCTGGGTCAACACCACGCGCGACACCGGCTCGACGCTCGACTCCGCCAGCTACGCGGCGCTGGCGCGACAGAGCATCGCGGTGCCGCCGGCTACCTTCGCCACCGTCGAGCGGGATCTCTTCACCAGGATCGTCTCGCAGGAGCTCGCGCCGGGACCCGGTCCCGGCACCGAGCGGGCGGGCGCGGCCGAAGCCACCAAGGCGGAGCACTGACATGTGGGGCAAGCTCAGCTGGCAGGCCATCCCGTTCGATCAGCCGATCGTCGTGGGCGCGTCGGCGGTCGTCGCGATCACGATCATCGCCGTGCTCGCCTGGGTAATCGTCAAGGGTCACCTTCCGTACATCTGGCGCGAATGGTTAAGCAGCGTCGACCACAAGAAGATCGGCATCATGTACGTGATCCTCGCGATGGTCATGCTGCTGCGCGGCTTTGCCGACGCCATCCTGATGCGCTCGCAACAGGCGCTCGCGTTCGACGCGCCCGGTTATCTGCCGCCGGACCACTACAACCAGATCTTCACGGCGCACGGCACGATGATGATCTTCTTCGTCGCGATGCCGTTCGTGATCGGGCTGATGAACTTCGTGGTGCCGCTGCAGCTGGGCACGCGTGACGTCGCGTTCCCCACGCTCAACTCGGTCGGGTTCTGGCTGACCTCGACCGGCGCGCTCCTGGTCAACGTCTCGCTCTTCATCGGCGAGTTCGCAAAGACCGGCTGGTTGCCGTATCCGCCGCTGTCCGAGCTGCAGTATTCGCCCGGCGTCGGCGTCGACTACTACCTGTGGGCCTTGCAGATCTCCGGCGTCGGGACGCTGCTGTCCGGGGTGAACCTGGTGACGACGGTGCTCAAGGTGCGCGCGCCGGGCATGACGTACCTGCGCATGCCGATGTTCTGCTGGACCACGCTCGCGTCCAACCTGTTGATCGTCGCCGCGTTCCCGATCCTGACCGCGACCTTCGCGATGCTGCTGCTCGACCGCTACCTCGGCTTCCACTTCTTCACGAACGAGGCGGGCGGCAACATGATGATGTTCATGAACCTGATCTGGGCCTGGGGTCATCCCGAGGTCTACATCCTGGTGCTGCCGGCGTTCGGCATCTTCTCGGAAGTGTTCTCCACGTTCTCCCGCAAGCCGCTGTTCGGTTACCGCTCGATGGTGGCCGCGACGATGGTGATCTGCATCCTCTCGTTCATGGTGTGGCTGCACCACTTCTTCACGATGGGCGCGGGAGCCGATGTCAACGCGGTCTTCGGCATCGCGACGATGATCATCGCGGTGCCCACCGGCGTGAAGATTTTCAACTGGCTGTTCACGATGTACGGTGGGCGCATCGTCTTCGCGACGCCGGTCCTGTGGGCGCTCGGCTTCGTCATCACGTTCGTGATCGGCGGGATGACCGGCGTGCTGCTGGCCGTGCCGCCTGCGGACTTCGTGCTGCACAACAGCCTCTTTCTCGTCGCGCACTTTCACAACGTCATCATCGGCGGCGTGCTGTTCGGCGCGTTCGCCGGATACACGTACTGGTTCCCGAAGGCGTTCGGCTTCAAGCTGCACGAGGGCTTCGGCAAGGCCGCATTCTGGTTCTGGACGATCGGCTTCTACGTCGCGTTCATGCCGCTGTACTGGCTCGGCCTGATGGGGATGACGCGCCGCATGCAGCATTACGACGTCGCCGCGTGGCATCCGTGGCTGATCGTCGCGGCTGCCGGCGCCGGGTTGATCGCGATCGGCATCGGGCTGCAGATCGCGCAACTGGCCTACAGCATCAAGCACCGGGAAGCGCTGCGCGACGTGACCGGTGATCCGTGGGACGGGCGTTCGCTCGAGTGGGCCACGGCCTCGCCGCCGCCGCTCTTCAATTTCGCGGTGCTACCCAACGTCGAAGGCGAGGAAACCTACTGGGTCGTCAAGCGCGCCGCGCGCGAACGCGCGTCGCTGTCCGACGAACCGAAGTACGTCGACATCGAGATGCCGAGGAACAGCCCGGTCGGCTTCATCTGCGCGTTCTTCGCGACCATCATGGGCTTCGCGCTGATCTGGCATATCTGGTGGCTCGTGATCGCCGCCTTCGTCGGCGCGTTCGCGACCTTCGTCGTGTTCGCATGGCGCGACGAGCAAGAGGAGCTGATCCCCGCCGAGACGGTGGCGCGCATCGACCGCGCCAACCGCAGCGCCCGCAGCGCGGCGCTCGCACGCCTGCAGGGCAGCGCGACATGAGTGCACACGCGGCTACGATAGGGCTCGGCAAGGCCGGCGCGCAGGGCCACGGCGCGGGCCTGACCGAGACATCGGGTCACGCCGAGGCCAAGCGGATCGTCGTCGGCTACGGCTTCTGGATCTTCCTGATCAGCGACATCATCATGTTCGCTGCATTCTTCGCGACCTACGCGGTGCTGACCGACAGCACCGCGGGTGGGCCGAGCGGCAAGGAGCTCTTCGGGATCGGTAACGTTGCGCTCGAGACGGCGTTCCTGCTCACCTCGAGTTTCACGTGCGGCCTGGCCGGCATCGGCGCCCAGGCGCGCAACGGACGGCTGTTCTATATCGCGATGGCCGTGACCTTCATGCTCGGCGTCGGTTTCCTCGCGCTGGAAGTGCACGAATTCGCCGATTTGATCGAAATGGGCGCGGGCCCGACGCGCAGTGGCTTCCTGTCGGCCTTCTTCGCGCTGATCGGATGCCACGGCTTTCACGTGAGCGTGGGTCTGCTTTGGCTTTTGACGATGATGGCGCAGGTCTTCGCGAAGGGTTATCGCGAAGACATCCTGCGACGCATGCTGTGCTTCAGTCTGTTCTGGCACACCCTCGACATCATTTGGGTGGCGCTGTTCAGCCTGGTCTACCTCGTGGGAGTCGCGCGATGAACGATGCCGATTCGAAAGACAAGTCGCCGCATGGAGACACCGCTCCCGGCGACGAACGCCAGGGCTCCGACCTCATCATCCAGGGCGTCAAGGGCTACCTCGTCGGCTTTGCGCTGGCGGTCGGACTATCGGTGGTGTCGTTTTACATCGCGCGCAGCACGCTGGTGTGGGCGCCGAGCATCCCGATCGCGCTGTCGGTGCTCGCGATCGCGCAGATGGGCGTGCACCTGGTCTTCTTCCTGCATATCACGACCGGTTCCGACAGCATCAACAACGTCCTCGCGCTCGCGTTCGGCGTGCTGATCGTGATGCTGCTCGTCTTCGGTTCGGTCTGGATCATGCTGCACCTGAATCACAACATGATGCCGATGGACCAGATCATGCGGATGCAGCGGTGAGAGGCGTGGACGCGAGGCTCGATATGCGTCCAGGCATGCCCGCCTCCGTTATCGACTATCCCCACGGCATCTCCGCCATCGACTCCGGTTACGTGCGACCGCATCTCGACGCGATCCATCTGATCCTCGAGAACGGCCGCGCGGCCGTGGTCGATAGCGGCACCAACGATTCGATCCCGTTCGTGCTCGACACGCTGGCCGCGAAGGGACTCGGTCCCGACGCGATCGACTTCGTATTCCTCACGCACGTGCATCTTGATCACGCCGGCGGCGCGGGCCTCTTGATGCAGAAGGCGCCCAACGCGAAACTGGTCGTGCATCCACGCGGCGTGGGGCACATGATCGACCCGGGCAAGCTGATGGCCGCGACGCGCGACGTGTACGGCGTCGATGCCGCGCGCCGGATGTTCGGCGACATCGTTCCCGTTGCCAGGGAACGCATGATAGAAGCGACCGACGGCTACGCGGTCGAACTCGCAGGCCGCAGCTTCACCTTCTACGACACCCCCGGACACGCACGCCACCACAACTGCATCCACGATGGAGCGACCGGTCATCTGTTCGTCGGCGACATGTTCGGCCTGTCATATCGCGAGCTCGATCGCAACGGCATACAGTTCATCTTTCCCGCGACCACACCGAGCCAGTTCGACCCGGACGCGTTCCACGCGTCGATCGCTCGCATGACCGCGTTGAAGCCCGACGCGATCTATCTCACGCATTACGGAAAAGTGAGCGACGTGCCGCGCCTCGCGAAAGACCTGCTGCGTCTGGTCGATGCGCATGCCGAAGCGGGACGGCGCTGCGCGAGGATCGCCGATGGCAACGCGCGCGCGGCCGCATTGAAAGCCGCCGTGCACGACATCGTGCTTGCCGAAGCGAAGCGCCAACCGTGGGGCGTCGACGAGGCCGGCGCACTCGAAGTGCTGGTGATGGACATCCAGCTCAATGCGGACGGTCTCGAATCCTGGATCGCGCGCGGTGGCGCAAGCGCGCCGCGGCGCGCGGCCGCTCGATGATGTTCAACCAACCTGCAGTGCACCTCATGAACCTTCCCCGAATTCGTCGCACGGCCGTGCATACCGCGGCTGTGCTCGTCGCCCTCTTCGCGTCGCTCGCAACCGTTCCGGCCGCAGCGGTCGACCTCACGCTTCTATCGGCCGGCGCGATGCGAGAGCCGGTGACGCAACTACTCGCGCAACGCAGCGCGTCGTTGCCCCACGTGAACGTCAGCTTCGGAACCGCCGGCGCGATTCGCGATCGTCTCGCCAAAGGCGAAAAACCCGATGTCGTGATCCTGCCCAGCGGCGACCTCGACGGCTTGATCGGGCAACGCGTAGCCGATAGCGTATCGCTTCGCGCGCTGGGCGAAACCGAGGTCGGCGTCGCGGTGCGCGAAGGCGCGAAGTTGCCGGACATCGCCACGCGCGAGGCCTTGCGCGCGACGTTGCTCGAGGCACGCAAGGTCGTGATCGTCGATCCGGCGAAGGGCACCAGCGGGCGCCTGGTCGAGAGCATGTTCAAGGATCTGGGCATTGCCGACGCGATGCGCGACAAGACCCTCAGGGTCGATGGCGGCTATGTCGTCGAAGCGGTCGCCCGGGGCGAAGCCGATCTGGGACTTCATCAGATCAGCGAGATCCTGCCGGTCAAGGGCGTGACGCTGGTCGGCCCGTTGCCCGGCGATCTGCGCAAGCCCACGCGTTACGATGTCGCGGTGCTGGTGGCCAGCGACCAGCAGGAAGATGCGAAGGCGCTGGTCGGCTATCTGACCTCGGGCGCAGCGCGCGCGGTGATCGAAAAGAGCGGCTTCAAGCCGGCGCGGTGAGCGCCGGCTTGTGAGCGCAGAGATCTATTGACCGAAGGTCTTGAACTCATTCATGAAGGCCTTGAACTGAGTCATCGACATCTTGCCGTCCTTCGACGCCATGTCGAACATCTTGCCTTGCATCTCGAGATATTCCTGCTTCGTGATCACGGCGTCCTTGTTCTTCATCGGCATCTCGCGCATCTTGACGATCACTTGTCTCACATCGGAAAAGCCGTGAGGATCGACTTCTTCGATGGCGGCCTGGGCGCCTGCACCGAACATGGCGAGGCTGAGAAGGCCGGCGCTTGCGGCCAGACGGAAGGCGTGCTTGGTTGTGGTCATGGTGTTCTCCTGTTGAGCATGGCTGCATCTCTGCATCAATGCGCGCGCGGTTGGCGCGGGTTGCCGCGGCTAGCGGCGAGTTGCCTCGGCGCAATCCTCATCGGGGATGCGCAACCGCATTCGGCATGTGCGGCTGGGCAGTAGTCGCGGCACCGCGCGCATGATTTACACGGCAGCACCAAAAATTCAAACGTAAGAATCCAGGACTTCAATCGACGCCATCATGCCGCACGACGACCTCTCCCCTCCGAACGTATCCGCGGCCCGCTTCGGCCGGCCCGAAGCCATCGATCCCCAGCCCACCCTTTTTGCCCGCGAAGCGATCCGTGGACTGCGCGCCTCGCGCATTCGTGAAGTCGCGAATGCCGGCATCGATTTGCCCGACGTACTACCGTTCTGGTTCGGCGAATCCAACGAGGTCACGCCGCAATTCATTCGCGACGCTGCCCGCGATGCGCTCGCGCGGGGCGCCACGTTCTACACCCATAACCTCGGCATCGCGCCATTGCGCAATGCTCTTGCCGACTACGCCAGCGGCCTTCACGGAGCGACGGCGAGCGATCACATCGCGGTCACGAGCGCAGGCGTCAACGCGCTGATGCTCGCCGCACAGCTCGTCGTCGGACCCGGCGACCGCGCGGTCGCGGTCACGCCGCTGTGGCCCAACGTTGTCGAGATTCCGAAGATCCTCGGCGCCACGGTCGAGACGGTGTCGCTAACCTTCGGCGACGACGGATGGACGCTCGACGTCGACAAGCTGATCGCGCGCCTCACCCCTGGCACGCGCGTGTTGATCGTCAACTCGCCCAGCAATCCGACCGGCTGGGTGATGCCGCGCGAGGCGCAACAGCGCGTGCTCGATCATTGCCGCACGCACGGCATCTGGATCCTCGCCGACGAGGTCTATGAACGTCTCTACTTTGCGAATGGGCGAACATCGGGTTCGACGGCGGCGCCCTCGTTTCTCGACATCGCATCGCGGGACGAGCGCGTGATCTGCGTGAACTCGTTCTCCAAGACCTGGCTGATGACCGGGTGGCGCCTCGGCTGGATGGTCCTCCCGGCGGCTCTCACCGAAGATCTCGGCAAGCTGATCGAGTACAACACCTCGTGCGCGCCTCAGTTCGTGCAGGAGGCGGGCGTCGTGGCGGTACGCGACGGCGACGCGTTCACGCGCGATCTGGTCTCGCGTCTGAAAATCGCGCGTGACCATCTTGTTCACGAGTTGAGCGTGCTGCCCGGCGTTGATGTCCACACGCCCGAAGGCGCGATGTATGTCTTCTTTCGCCTCGCCGGCGCGACCGACAGCCTCGCGTATTGCAAGCGCCTGGTGCGCGAGGCGGGGTTGGGGCTGGCGCCGGGCAGTGCCTTCGGCGACGAAGGCGAAGGTTTCGTGCGGTGGTGCTATGCGTGCGATCCGGCGCGGCTCGATCAAGGGGTGAGCCGGTTGCGCGAATTCCTCAAGGGTCAGACAGCGGAATTGTTCGCGCGCTAGCTTCAAGTTGTCGCGCGCTCAAGTCGCCTTCGCTCCTCGCGCACTCCGGTTTGGTAATCGGCCGACATTCCATCGCGAACGGAACCACATCGTTCGATTGCACCAAGCCGGCTCCTTGATCCACGTAGCACCGATCAACAGCGCCAGCAACGCGAAGACCGGCCAGTCCGAATCGGGCAGCATGCGAACTGCGCCCACTAGGGGATGCGTGCCGACGACGCTCGAGATCGGCCACACGGTGCCGAAGCCGATCCAGAGCAACGCGTCGACCGCGACGTGCAGTCCAATGGCGCTCATCACGCCCAGGCGGCTGCGCGCAAGCTGGGTCGCGACGATGGCGAACATGGTCTGGTCCATGATGGACAGAAAGGGCAATGGGGAAGCAAATGGTTTGTGGCCGCCGACAAACAAGGCGATCTGCAGTGCGCCGCCCAGCCAACTACCGAAGATCGCGCTGAATCCGACGTCGAAGAACCGCCGAAAGAGAACCTCTTCGGCGACCGCGATGCCGATCGCGGTACCGAAGATCAACACCACAGCGATCATCGGGTCGGAAAAGGAAACCTCCGGGTTGACCGTGATCCACCGCGGCGTTTGCGCCAGTGCAACGATCGCTGCGCCACCGACCAAGCCGATCAGGAGCGAGACCGCTTCGCGACGCCATTGCCACTCGAGCCGTTAGCGGGTCAGCGCGAACAAGGCGAAGCAGCTCAGAGGCGCGACGGCGAGCGATTGTTCTATGAACAAGGTCAGCGGGTCGCTGAAGAATCCATCGATCAGGTGATGACGAGCGACGAACAGGGCTTCGATCAACCCGCAGGTCAGTATGAAAAACAGCAGCGCTCCACCGCGCCGCTTGAAGGACTCGATGCATTCGCTGCGCTTCATTGCAACCTTGTGCAAGGCTGGCCGTCAGCGCGGCGCATGCGCGTAACGGCCAAACTTGTCGATCAAGATGCCATTCACCAAAACATGCATACGAGCAGTTCGCGAGAGACCCGCCAGAGTGCACGTAGCAGTCCAGGCCTTGGCTGCCCGTTAAATACCTCGTGTAGTGGAGATCGTCTCCCATCCCCGTCGCACCAACTTCCCCGCCACCAACCGCGCTGGTGCCCCGCTTGCCGAGTAAGCGCATCTGCTACCTCCGTGAAGTTCATTGGGCCGGACCGAGCCCCGTCCATGAGGTCACACGCTTTCCTCAATTCAAGGACTCGGCGCAGTGGCGGAAATGCCGCTGCGCTCGGGCACTCGGTTTTCACGCCGCCGTTACAGGCGAATGCCCGCATGAATCATCAGCGCTCGGTCCTGAGCCGGCAAACCTCAAATGGACGAGTCCTTCCGGGGGACAAGGCCGCGCGGAGCGGCCGTTCAACGAATGAAGCGGACAGCTAACCTTTCGCCGCCTCGGCCTCCTGCAACGCCCGCCACATCACCTTCCCGGTCCCCGACTTCGGCAGCGACTCGACGAACTCGACGATGCGCGGGATCTTGTAGGCCGCCATGTGTTCGCGCGACCATTCGATAATCTCGTCGGCGCTGACCTTGGCCTTGTGGTCGGCGCGCGGGACGATCAAGGCCTTGACGGTCTCGCCGCGGTACGCGTCCTTGGCGCCGATCACGCACGCCTCCTGCACGGCCGGATGCTTGTAGAGCATCGCTTCGACCTCGGCCGGCCAGACCTTGAAGCCCGACGCGTTGATCATGCGTTTCAGGCGATCGACCATGAAGAAGTAGCCGTCCTCGTCGATGCGCGCGAGGTCGCCGGTGCGCAGGAATTTCTTGCCGTCGTGCTCGATGAACGCAGCCGCGGTCTTCACCGGATCGTTCCAGTAGCCCATGAAGACGCCGGGTCCGTGCGTGATGATCTCGCCGGTCGCACCCTGCGTCACTTCGGCAAGCGTCTCGGGATCGATTACGCGCGAATCGGTGTCGCAGATCGGTATGCCCAGGCATTGCTTCTTCGGATGGTTGGTCGGATTGATGTGCGAGGCCGCGATCGTCTCGGACAGCCCGTAACCTTCGATGAAGTCCAGGCCCCAGAGATCCTTGATGCGTTGTGCAACGGCTTCAGGCATCGCGGCGCCGCCGCCCGACAGGTAGTCGAGGCTCGAGAGGTCGTAGTTCGACAGCTCGGGATTGCCGAGCAGGTCGATGATCATCGTCGGGATGCAGGTGAAGTTGGTGACGCGGTAATGCGCCATCGCGGCGGCGGCGACCCTGCGGTCCCAGCGCGGCAGGACCACGTTGGTCCCTCCGCCATAGATCAGGCCGTTCATCGCCTGCATGCCGGTGACATGGAACATCGGCACGACGCCCAGCGCGACCGTTTCGGGGTGCACGCTCGCCCACAGCGTGCCGGTCACGAGCACGTGCATCACCGAACGATGGGTGTGGATGCAGCCTTTGGGCTGGCCGGTCGTGCCCGAGGTGTAGGGCATCACGCACCAGTCGTCGGGGCCGGCCACGCTCGGTGATGGAACGAGTCCTTCGGCGATCGCGTCGTTCCAGCGCGTGACCTGCGATGACGGTGCCGTCGTCATCGGTGCGCGAACGAATTCGGGAACTGCGAGCGAAGTGGGCGTGACCAGCGCATCGGCATACGCGCCCACGACCGCGTGCTCGAACGTTGCGACGCCCTCCGGCTGGCCCTTCATCAGCGGTGCAAGCTGCGACCAGTTGTCTTGCGCGCACAGCACGACGCGCGCGCCGCTGTCGTTCGCGTAATGCCGGAGCTCATCGGTGCGCAGCATCGGGTTGACCGGCACCACGAAGGCGTCCGCGCGCAGGATCGCGTAATAGCCGATCGCGAATTGCGGGCTGTTCTGGAAGTCGAGCAGCACGCGATCGCCGCGCGCCACGCCACAATGCTGCTGCAGCCAACCCGCCAGCGCTTCGGCCTGGCGGCGCAATTCTGCGTAGGTCGTGATCGAGTCGTAGAACACGATCGCCGCGCGATTCGGGTAACGCGTCGCGGTGACCTCGAGGTTGTACCAGAGGCTGGTGGCGGGCAGGTCGAGGTGATGCGGCAGGTGCGGCGGCCAGTGGCGATAGTGCAGTGGCTCCGGTACCGATGTCGATGTCGATCGCGCGGTAGTCATGCGTCTCCCCTGATTCTGCCTTTTGCGATCCGCGGCGTCGCGAATCAAGCCGACATGCGGCGCGGCTCGAAACTCTACACCGCGCGCGCCGCGGGGGAGGCGCAGTCAATCCACGCAATTCAATCCATGAAGTCGTCATAGGTGCGCGGGCGATAGCCCGACAGCCCTCGCCACGGCAATCGATCCGCGGGTGTCGCCGCGACGATCTTCACCGCGGTGCGGCGCGTCAGCGTGCCGTCGTCTCGGATCGCTTCGATCGCCAGCGGGTAGTTGTGCGTGTTCGACCACAGCACGCGATGGGTCCAGCCGTCGCGCCGCTCCTCGTGCCATGCCGCGCCTTCGGGTGTGCTCGCCGTGCGTGTCGCGAGCACCGGCATGCGCGCGATCAGCGCAGGCGGCGCGAGATGGAACTCGGCATCCCAGTTGCCGAGGAAGCCGACTGGTCCGTATTCGGCGCCGGGTACGAACACCGTCCATTTCTTCTCGCGATCGACGTATTCGAGATGCGTCCTGCCGTCGGCTTCGCGCGTGACGTGGCGCGCAGCGCCTTCGAAGTCGAAGTGCCGGTGTTCGGTGCCTTCGGCGTTCGCGTCGTGATGATGAAGGTTCGCGCGCGCAGCAGCGGGCAGCACGCGCTCGGTCCATACATGACCCTGGCGACGAATCACGCGCTCTTCGAAGCGCTCGGTGCGCGTCACGCCGTTGCGAGACACGCTGGTGCTTTCGTGCGTGACGATCGCGTCGAGGTCGCTCGGTGACGTGACCCCGCTTGCAGCGGCAGCGACGCCGGCGACCGATGATGCGAGAAGAAACGGAAGCAGTGCGCGCCCGAGGGAAAGCGCAAGCACGGTCTTCATCAGTAGCCGGCCGCCGTCTTGACCAGCGTGAACACCTTGGTGTTGTCCATCGTGCCCTTGAACGTGGGTGCGCCCGCGCCAGTGGCGAATAAAATCACGTCGCCGCCGCCGTGCGTCTCCGACCCCGGGCTGCCGCGACGGATCGCGACTTCCTGCAGATAGTCTTTGCCGGTGACGGCAATCGGGTCGAGCGTCGTGCGGGCGGCGGGCCGATTCGATCCATTGCCGAATACCAGCGTCGTGTAGTTGTTGCCGTTCGCGTCGGTGCTCGGCTTGCCGGTCGCGTAGTTGACGTTCACGCCGAGGATGTCGGTGCCGCGCTTGCCATAACCGTTGAAGGCGATCGTGTGGTCGTGGTCGGCCGTCACGACGATCAGCGTGTTGGCGAGATCCGCCTTGTCGAGTGCCGCCTTGATCGCGTCGTCGAACGCGATCGTGTCGGTCAGGGCGCGCTTGGCGTTGGTTCCGTGCAGCGCGTGGTCGATGCGTCCGCCTTCGACCATCAGGAAGTAGCCGTTGGCGTTCTTCGACAACACGTCGATCGCCTTGGCGGTCATCTGCGCGAGGCTCGGTTCCTTGGCGGGATCGCGATCGAGGTCATAGCTCATGTGGCCCTGCGATTCCGCGAAATCGAACAGGCCGACGATGCGCGCGCCCGCAGCGCTCGACGCCGCGTTCATCGATGCGAGATCGTTGACGAAGGTGTAGCCCTTGGTCTGCAGCTCGGCGACGAGATCGCGGCCATCGGGCCGTCCGCGTGGTCGCGTGCCGGCCGCATAGGGGCGCCAGTAATAGCTGATCCCGCCCATCAGCACATCCATGCCCGTGCCCAGCTTCGTGTTGAAGCCCGCGCCGCCGGGCACGGCCTGGCGCGAGATTTCATATTCGGCATCGCGATGGCAGACGTGCGCGTAGGTCGCGGCCGGTGTCGCGTGGGTGATGCGCGCAGTGGAAACCGCGCCGGCGGCCTTGCCTTTGGCGATCGCCAGCTCCAGCAGCGTCGCCGAGGGCGAGCCGTTGCCGGTCGCCGGACAGTTGTTGACCGCGGCCGATACGCCGGTGGTCGCATCGCGTCCCGGCGCGAAACCCTGGGCGCGCGTGCTCCCATCCATCGCCAGCACGTCGTTGCGCGTCTTCACGCCCGTCATGTACGCGGCCATCGATGGCGCGCTGTCGGTGGTCTGGGCGTCGAGCGAATAGGTGCGCACGCGCGCCGTGTACGGCAGCGTGTCCATCGTGAGCGAGCCTTCTTCCTTGACCTTCATGATGCGTGCGGCCGTGGTCGTCACCGGACCCATGCCGTCGCCGAGGAAGAAGATGACGTTCTTCGCTTCGCCGGCGGCGAAGGAGGGCGCGGATGCGAGGGCTGCCGCAAACGCGGCCGCGTACGAAGCCGCGAGGGCCGTTGCTGAACCGCGCGCCATGAGGCCGCGTCTGCCGATGCGCGCCGTGATGGTGGCGCGAGCGAATGCTGAAGGCATTTGCGTTTCTCCTTGTCCGTGATGGCAGCGCTCAAAGGCCGACCGCGTTCTTGACCAGCGTGAAGACGCGGGTGTTGTCCATCAGGCCGTGGAACTGGCCCGCGTTCAAACCCATCGCGCCCAGAAACACGTCGGCGCCGCCGTGGGTTTCGCCGCCGGCGGGCATCTGCACCGCGGCTTCCTGGTGATAGTTCTTGTCGAACACGACCGTGTCGGTCAACGCCGTCATCGCTGAACGCGCGGTGTTGACGCGACTCTCGCCGTTGCCGAACACGAGGTTGGTGAACGTCATGCCGTCGGCGTCGAGCGCGGGCTTGCTCGGGTCGGTGAAGTCACGCATCAGTCCGAGCACACCGGGGTTGGTGTCGGTGGTCTTGCCGGTCAGCGCGCTGTAGCCGTTGAGCACCAGCGTGTGGTCGTGGTCGGCCGTGACGACGATCAGCGTGTTCTTCAGTTCGGGATCGACGGCCTTGACCTTCGCGATCGCGGCGGCGATCGCGTCGTCGAAGGCCTTGGCGTCCTGCAAGGCCTTGCGCGCGAGGGTCGGGTGCAAGGCCTGATCGATGCGACCGCCTTCGACCATCAGGAAATAGCCCTTCTGATTCTTCTGCAGCACGTCGATCGCCCTGGTCGTCATCTCGGCAAGGCTGGGTTCGGTCGTGCCGGTGCGATCGAGATCGAAGTTCATGTGCGACCTGTTGAACAGGCCGAGCAGCTTGGTGGTCGACGCGGGCGTCGCGTTGAGCGCGGTCTGCGTCGTCACGTAGGTGTAGCCCTTGGCCTTGAGTTCGGCGGTGAGGTCGCGCGCGTCCGACCGCGACGAGCCGAGCGCATCGCCCTTCGCAAGAAAGTGCTGCCAGCCGCCGCCGAGCACCACGTCGATGCCGTCGCCGAGCTTACTGTTGAAGCCCGCGCCGCCCACCGTCATCTGGTTCGCGATTGAGTTCTCGCCGTCCCGATGGCAGATGTGCGCGTAGGTCGCCGCCGGCGTCGCGTGCGTGATGCGCGTCGTCGTGACGACACCGGTGCCCCGACCGGCAGCCTTGGCGAGCTCGAGCAGGGTCGTGACCGCGCTGCCGTTGCCGGTCGCAGGACAGGTGCTGTCGGCGCCGCTGATGAACGGATTGCCGCTCGCGTCGTTGGCCTTGGTGTCGGGTGTCGACGAGATGACCTCGTTGTTCATCTTCACGCCGGTCATGTAGGCCGACATCGACGGTGCGCTGTCGGTCACTTGCGCGTCGTTCGAATAGGTCTTGACGAACGCCGTTTCGGGAAAGGTATCGATCGTCAGGTCGCCGCTTTCGCCGGCCGCGTAGATGCGCGCGGCGGTCATCGGGACCATGCCGTAGCCGTCGCCGAGAAAGAAGATCACGTTCTTCGGCTGTTCGGTCGCGACCGGCGGAGTGGAAGCCGAACCGTTGTCGTCGCCGTTGCAGGACGCCGCGAGTAAACAGGTGAACGCCGCGACGATCAGGGCCGCGAACGACTTGGTATGCATGGGAGCTCCTCGGGAAAAGTGCGGGCCGAGGATGCGCGAACGTTATGACGACTTCGTGAATCCCGAGTTGCTCATCGTCAGGTCGCTCTCCCTCCGGTTGGTGTGGGAGGCAGCCGCGCGCATGCGCGGCCTTGCGCTCAAGCCGCGCGCGGCCCAGCAATGCGTCGCGAGCGCCCGATGCGCCACGCGATCAACGCGATCAGTACGCAAAGGGCCTGACCGATCGCGAGCCAGAACGCCGACGCGGCCAGGATCGGAGCGACCACACCGGCGACCACCGCACCCAGCATGGTCTGCACGAACGACTGGCACGACGCGGCCACGCCGCGATGCGTCGGGAAAAGGTCGAGCACCATCAGCGTCACGCCGGGCGCGGTCAGCGACATGCCGATCGTGTAGAAGAACACTGGCATCACCGACCATGGCACCGCGGCCGGAAGAAAGGCGTGATAGATGACGTTCGCGATCGCGGCGCCGCCCATCAGCATGAAGCCGGTGCGCACCTGTCGGCCGATCTTCAAGCGTCCCGCAAGACGGTTGGCGAGTAGCGCGCCCAGAAAGATGCCCGCCACCGACGGGATGAAGAACCACCCGAAGTCGCGCGCCGTCAGGTGCAGGTGCCGGATGATGAACGACGGCGCCGCCGCGACATAGAGAAACAGTCCGGCGAAGTTGAACGCCATCGTGGCCGCGTAGGCGTTGAAGCGCACGTTGCCGAATACCGACTTGTAGCTGGCCCACAACGACGACGCATTGAAGTTCTGGCGGTGCGAGACCGGCAAGGTCTCGGGCAGCATGCGCCAGCATGCCCACAGCAACAGCGCCGAATACACGAACAGCGCGAGAAAGATGGTGCGCCAGTCGAAGCTCTCGACGATCCAGCCGCCGAGTATCGGTGCGATCGCGGGTGCGATCGCGAAGATCATGGTCACGAGCGCCAGCAACTTCTCCGCCTCGGGCCCCGCGTAGAGATCGCGCACCATCGCGCGCCCGACCACGATGCCCGCCCCGGCGGAAATCCCCTGCAGGATGCGGAACGCCCAGAGATACTGGATCGAATGCGCCGATGCGCAACCGAACGACGCGACCACGAACACCACCAGCGACACCAGGATCACGATGCGTCGGCCGAGCGCGTCGGACAGCGCGCCGTGCCAAAGGATCATCACCGCGAACGCCAGCATGTAGGCGGTCATGGTCTGCTGCACCTGGATTGCCGAGGCATCGAGCGACGCCTCGATTTCCGGGAAGGCGGGCAGGTAGGTGTCGATCGAGAACGGTCCGAGCATCGCCATCGCAGCCAGCATGATGGCGAGGCGCGTGCGACTGGGCGTCGACATCACCGTTTTTTTCGGATGCGGGATCGACGTGGTGACGGCGTTGAATTCGGTCTCGACCGTGGTCTCGGCCTCGACGCTGTTGGGCGCCGCTCCGACCGCGGCGGCGTCGAGCGCCGTGGGATCCAAAGCCGCGGATATCATCGAGCTGGTCATCGCCTCGGCGGACTCGCGGTCTTGAATGTCTGGTCGGTTCGACATGAGCGTGTGTTGGTAGCGTCTGCGCGCACCATGGGCTCGATACGGCAAACACGCGGATGCTACCGCGCTCCTGCGATTTGCTCGTTGCGCTTCCCGCGTCATAACCTCTTCGAGAAAATTCGATGCCAGCAGCGATCGCTACGCAACTCAAGGCCCTCGCCTTCGACGTCTTCGGCACCGTGGTCGATTGGCGCGGCAGCATCGCGAGGGAGCTCGAAGCCTTCGGGGCGAGCCGCAGCATCACGGTCGACTGGATCGCAGTCACCGATGCCTGGCGCGCGGGCTATCTCCCCGCGATGCATCGCGTGCGTACCGGCGAATTGCCGTGGATGAAGATCGACGCGCTGCATCGCCTGATCCTCGACGATCTGATCGCGCGCTTCGGTATCAAAGGCCTGGACGAAGCCGATCGCGAACATCTGAATCGCGTCTGGCATCGGCTCGCGCCGTGGCCAGACACCATCGAAGGACTCACGCGATTGAAGCAGCGCTTCATCATCACGACCTTGTCCAACGGCAATTTCTCCTTGCTTACCAACATGGCCAAGCGTGCGGGCCTGCCGTGGGACTGCGTGGTATCGGCCGAGCTGTTCCATCACTACAAGCCCGATCGTGAAACCTACCTGGGCGCGGCCGCGTTGCTCGACATCGCGCCGCACGAGTTGATGCTGGTCGCATGCCATCCCGAAGACCTGCGCGCGGCGCGCGCGGCCGGCTGTCGCACCGGCTACGTCCTGCGGCCGCTCGAGATGGGCGCGGGCAAGCCGTCGCCCGAGGTCGAGGAAGGCGAGTTTGATGTCGTCGCGAGCGATTTCATCGACCTCGCCGATCGCCTCGTCGCGTGAAATCACGACATCAACGAAAGCCACCCATGACCAAGACCCAATTCAGCATCGGCCAATGTTGAAGAAGCTCGATCTCCCCACGCGTGCACCCGGCTGTGGCTCGCTGTTGTCCGGCCGATATTGAGTCGCCGTCCTACCCTCGGCCTCGAGGTAAATACCGAGGCGGCACCACTACCGCGTCGCTACACTGCATGACCAACAGAAATGGGTACAACCGACGATGGTTCACCCAAGCAAGCGCCCCGCAGCGGCGACAAGGAGACATGATGGATAAGGTTCGCCGCACACTGGTCGCGGGACTCGCCGCTACACCCGTACTTTCCGCAATTTCATCACTTGTTGGCCGCAGCGCATGGGCCGCCGACCCGCTGAAGATCTCGCACCAATTTCCCGGCGGCTCGGATACCGAAGGCGACTTTCGCGATCGCCTGTGCCGGCGTTTCGCGCAGGAAATCGACAAGCGCAGCAACGGCGCGCTGAAGGCCAACGTCTATCCGGGCTCGTCGCTGATGAAGGTCAACTCGCAGTTCAGCGCGATCAGGAAGGGTGCGCTCGACTTCACGCTCCTGCCGATGTCGTATGCCGGCGGCGAAGTGCCGGAGTTGAACATCACGCTGCTGCCCGGCATCGTCACGTCGTACGAGCAGGGCTATGCGTGGAAGAAGGCGGAAATCGGCAAGGCGCTGACCGACCTGCTCGCCGAGAAGGGCGTGATCATCGTGACCTGGGTGTGGCAGGCGGGCGGTGCCGTCAGTCGCGCGGGTCCGGTCGTCAATCCCGAAGACGTCAAGGGATTGAAGTTCCGCGGCGGCGGCAAGGAGATGGACCTGACGGCCAAGGCCGCTGGCGCGGCGACGCTGTCGCTGCCGTCCAACGAAACTTACGCGGCGATGCAGACCGGCGTGGTCGATGTCGTCACGACCTCGTCGACCAGCCTGATCTCGTTCCGCCTCGAGGAAGTGTCCAAGCACCTGACCATCAACAAGCAGGGCAAGTCGTATTGGTTCCTGCTCGAGCCGCTCCTGATGTCCAAGATCGTGTTCGACAAGCTGCCCAAGGATCAGCAGGCGTTGATCATGACGGTCGGCGGGGAAATGGAGAAGATCGCGATCGACGGCGCCAAGGCCGACGACAGCAAGGTCATCGAGGTCTACACCAAGGCCGGCGTCAAGGTCCACGACCTGACCGATGCCGCGTTGAAGAAGTGGGTGGTGGTCGCGCGCGAGAGCGCGTGGAAGAGCTTCGGCGAACAATCGGAAAGCACGGCGCGCTTCCTGAAACTCGCGGAGAAAGTTCCGGCGTGATGCGCACCGGCGGCGAGTGAAAAGAGTGTCGGGTCGCGCATCGTGTCCGATAGCGACAAGCCTCTTCCGCTCGCCGACATCAAGGTCGTCGAGCTTGGCACGCTGATCGCCGGTCCCTACGCAGCCAGCCTGCTGGCGCAGTTCGGCGCCGAGGTCATCAAGGTCGAGTCGCCCGATGGCGGCGATCCGCTGCGCACCTGGCGCAAGCTGCACGAAGGCACGTCGCTGTGGTGGTACTCGCAGAGCCGCAACAAGAAGTCGATCACGGTCAATCTGAAGTCCGAAGAGGGGCAGGCGATCGTGAAGAAGCTGGTCGCGGACGCCGACGTGGTGATCGAGAATTTCCGGCCGGGCTCGCTCGAGGCCTGGCATCTGGGCTGGGAGGATCTCGCGGCCATCAATCCTTCGCTGATCATGTTGCGCGTCTCGGGCTACGGGCAGACCGGCCCGTATCGCGAGAAGCCGGGCTTCGCGGCGATCGCCGAATCGCTGGGCGGGCTGCGCTACGTGACCGGCTATCCCGACCGGCCGCCGGTGCGCACCGGTGTCAGCATCGGCGACACGCTCGCGTCGCTCTACGGCGTGATCGGCATCCTCACCGCGATCCATCACCAGAAGGCGCACGGCGGCCCGGGCCAGGTGATCGACGTGGCGCTCTACGAGGCGGTGTTCGGCGTGATGGAAAGCCTGATCCCCGAGTTCGCGCACAGCGGCGTGGTGCGCGAACGCACGGGGGCGAGCCTGCCGGGCATTACGCCATCGGGAACATATCCGTGTCGCGACGGGCATTACGCGATCATCGCGGGCAACGCCGACGGCATCTACAAGCGCCTGATGAAAGCGATCGCCCGCGACGATCTTGCGAACGACCCGGCGCTCGCGAGAAACGATGGACGCGCGCAGCAGAACGACCGCATCGATGCGGCGATCACCGCATGGACAGCGCAGCACGATATCGACGACGTGTTGCGCGTGCTCGAAGCCGCGGCGGTGCCGTGCGGCAAGATTCACACCGCGGCCGACATCCATGCAGACCCGCACTATCGCGCACGGCAAATGATCGAACGCTACGCATTGCCCGACGGCACGCCGATAGCGGTGCCCGGCATCGTGCCGAAGTTGAGCGAGACGCCCGGTCGCACGCGCTCGCTCGGACCGGCGCTTGGCGAACATAATGCGGAGGTCTTCGCGTCCATCGGCATCAACGCGGCGGCGATGGCCGATCTCAAGCAACGCGACGTGATCTAGGCAGAGCCACTGACCCATCGGACGGGAGACATCATGAGTCACGCCCCACTCGACATCACCGAAGCCGGCACCGAGCTGACCACGCCCGAAGGCCCGCCGCCCGGCCACCCGTTCCTCGCCGCGTTCAACGGGGCGATGCAAAGGCTCAATCGCTGGCTGATGGTGCCGTGCATGATCGCGCTGGTGGCGGCCGCATGCATCCTCACGTACAGCGTGGCGGCGCGCTACTTCCTCAAGATACCGACCGACTGGCAGGACGAGATGGCGGTGTTCCTGCTGGTGGGTGCGACCTTCTTCTCGTCGGCCTACGTCCAGCAGTTCCGCGGCCACGTTGGCATCGAGGCGATCCCGGGGCTGCTGTCGCCCGGGGTCAATCACGTGCGCATGATCGTGGTCGATTTCGTGAGCATGCTGTTCTGTGCGTTCTTCGCGTGGAAGTCGTGGACGCTGTGCCTGGAAGCCTTCCACGAAGGCCAGACCACCACCTCGACCTGGGGGCCGAAGCTGTGGATCCCCTATGCGCTGATGGCCGCGGGCATGACGCTGCTCAGCCTGCAACTGCTGCTGGAATTCACGAGCCGCCTGGCCGATCGCCGCCATACCATCGTCGTCAAGGAGGCGCCGCTATGAGCCCGCTCGCAATCGGCATCTCCTACGGAGTGGCGACCTTGCTGGTGATGTTTTCCGGCATGCCGATCGCGTTCGCGCTGGGCGCGGTCTCAGTCACCTTCATGTACTTCTTCATGCCCGCGTCCGCCCTCGACACCGTCACGCAGAACGTCTATGAAGAGATGTCGAGCATCACCTTGCTGTCGATCCCGCTCTTCATCCTGAAGGGTGCCGCGATCGGCAAGTCGCCCGCGGGCAAGGACCTGTATTCGGCGATGCACGCGTGGATGGGCAAGATCCCGGGAGGCCTGGGCATCGCCAACGTATTCGCGTGTGCACTGTTCGCGGCGATGTCGGGCTCGAGTCCCGCGACCTGCTCGGCGATAGGCAGCGCCGGCATTCCCGAGATGCGCATGCGCGGCTACTCGCCCGGGTTTGCCGCGGGGATCATCGCGGCCGGGGGCACGCTCGGCATCCTGCTGCCGCCGTCGATCACGATGATTCTCTACGCGGTCGCGGCCGAGCAATCGTTGGGCCGCCTGTTCCTCGCCGGCATCGGGCCGGGCGTGCTGCTGGTGGCGCTGTTCGCGAGCTACGCGGTGTATCGCTATCGCAAGGAACATCGCGTCGCGCTGAAGGCCTACGAAGGTCACGGTACGGCATCGGGCATGCTCGACACGCACATCTACACCTTGCCGGAGAAGGTCGAGATGCTGCCGCGCGTGCTGCCGTTCGTGGTGCTCTTGATCGGCGTGATGGTGGCGCTATACGGCGGCTATGCGACGCCGTCGGAAACCGCGGGCCTGGGTGGCCTGCTCGCGCTGGTGTTGATCGCGATCGTCTATGCGATCTGGCGGCCCACGCAGTTGCGGCCGATCCTGACCTCGACGATGAAGGAGTCGACCATGCTGATGTTCATCATCGGCATGTCGCTGCTCTATTCGTACGTGATGAGTTCACTGCACATCTCGCAGGGCGCGGCCGAGGCCGTCGTAGCGATGCATCTGCAGAAATGGGTCCTGCTCTCCGCGGTGCTGGTGATGGTGATCGTGCTTGGCTTCTTCCTGCCGCCGGTGTCCATCATCCTTATGACCGCGCCCATCCTGCTGCCGCCGCTCAAAGCTGCGGGGTTCGATCTGATCTGGTTCGGTGTGGTGATGACGATCGTGATGGAGATGGGCCTGATCCATCCGCCGGTGGGCCTGAACATCTTCGTGATCAAGAACATCGCGCCCGACATCCCGTTGAAGGACGTGATCTGGGGCGTGATGCCCTTCGTCGGGCTGATGTTCTTCGCGATCATTCTGCTGTGCGTATTTCCGGGCATCGCCACCGGCTTGCCGGATATCGTGATGGGCGCACCGGTCGCGCGATGAGCGGGACGCCGGGCAATTCTCGTGCGTGGGACACGCAACGCCAGTCGCGCGATGCACGGCTGGCGCGCGCGCGGTCCCTAGCCGGCGGCAAGCACGTCGACGCCGCCAACGCGCGCGCCTTGCTCGAAGCCCTGCTCGAACCCGGCGATCGCGTCTGCCTCGAAGGCAACAACCAGAAGCAGGCCGACTTCCTCGCAAAGACACTTGCATCGCTCGACGCGAGCCGCGTGCACGACCTGCACATGGTGCAGTCGGTGCTGGCCTTACCCGAGCATCTCGACGTGTTCGAGCGCGGCATCGCGTCGCGTCTGGACTTCTCGTTCTCGGGTCCGCAGGGCGCGCGCCTGGCACGCCTGACGACTGAAAAGCGCATCGCGATCGGCGCGATCCATACCTACCTCGAACTGTTCGCACGCTACTTCGTCGATCTCACGCCGCGCATCGCGCTGATCGCCGCGCAGGCCGCCGATCGCGAGGGCAACCTCTACACGGGGCCGAACACCGAGGACACGCCGGCGATCGTCGAGGCGACCGCCTTCAAGAGCGGCATCGTGGTCGCGCAGGTCAACGAGGTGGTGGACAAGCTGCCGCGCGTGGACATCCCTTCCGACTGGGTTGACTACTTCATCCCGAGCCCGAAGGCGCACTACATCGAGCCCCTGTTCACGCGCGACCCGGCGCTGATCTCCGAGATCCAGGTGCTGATGGCGATGCTGGTCATCAAGGGCATCTACGCGCCGTACCGCATCCAGCGGCTGAACCACGGCATCGGCTTCGACACCGCCGCGATCGAACTGCTGTTGCCCACCTACGCCGAGAGCCTCGGCCTGAAAGGCAAGATCTGCAAGCACTGGGCCTTGAACCCGCACCCCGCGTTGATCCCCGCGATCGAGGCCGGCTTCGTCGAAACGATCCATTCGTTCGGCTCCGAGCTCGGCATGGAGAAGTACATCGCCGCGCGGCCCGATGTGTTCTTCACCGGCGCCGACGGTTCGATGCGGTCCAATCGCGCGTTGTGCCAGGCCGCCGGACACTACGCCTGCGACCTCTTCATCGGCTCGACCTTGCAGATCGATCTGGCGGGCAACAGTTCGACCGCGACGCTGGATCGCATCACCGGCTTCGGCGGCGCGCCCAACATGGGCGCGGATGCGCGCGGCAGGCGCCACGCGAGTCCGGCCTGGTTGAAGGCGGGCGACGAGGCGCGTGTCGGCGACGCGATTCCGCGCGGGCGCAAGCTAGTCGTGCAGACCGTCGAGACCTATCGCGAACACATGGAGCCGGCCTTCGTCGAGGAACTCGACGCATGGGCGCTCGCCGAGAAGGCCGGCATGAGCTTGCCGCCGGTGATGATCTACGGCGACGACGTGTCGCACATCGTCACCGAGGAAGGCATCGCGAACCTGCTGATGTGCCGCACGGTGCAAGAGCGCGAACAGGCGATACGCGGTGTGGCGGGCTATACGCCGGTCGGGCTCGCGCGCGACAAGCGGATGGTCGAGAATCTGCGCGATCGCCGCATCGTGCAGCGACCCGAAGACCTAGGCATAGCCAAGCGCGACGCGACGCGCGACCTGCTGGCTGCGCGTTCGATCAAGGACCTGGTGCGCGCGTCGGGCGGGCTCTACGATCCGCCCCGGCAGTTTCGCAACTGGTGACGGCAGACATGAAGACACGACCATGGAACATCTGAATTTCAACTTCGAGGGCGACCAACCCGGGAACGGGAGCGCGGGCACGAACACCGCGGCGGTCGTGGTCGGCGTCGTGTCGTCGGGCAATCTCGAAGTGATGGTCGAGCCTGCCGAGGGCGAGGCCCGCTGCAGCATCGAGGTCAACACCTCCGCGCGCGGCTTCGATCACGTGTGGGCCGCCGTGCTCGGCGACTTCGTCGAACGCTCGCGCATCGCCGCCGTCCGCATCTCGATCAACGATGTCGGCGCGACACCGGCGGTGGTGAGCCTGCGGCTCGACCAGGCGCTCGAAGAATTTCGCGGCACGCGTGACGCGAGCAACCCGCGATGAAGCACAGCTACTACGAAGCGCACGCGCGCCAGCGCCTGCTCGGCTTGCTCGACCCCGGCTCGTTCAGGGAGTTGCTGCCGCCCGCCGCGCGCGCAACCAGCCCGCATCTGCCGCTGCTTGATACGCCGGTCGCGTTCGACGATGGCGTGGTCGTGGGTGCAGGTCTCCTTGCGGGTCGACGCGTTTTCGCCGCTTCGCAGGAAGGCGGCTTCATGGGCGGAGCGGTCGGCGAGGTGCACGGCGCCAAGATCACCGGCCTGTTCGAGCGCGCGACCGACTGCGCCATCGACTCCCGGCCTGTCGCCGTATTGCTGTTGCTGGAGTCGGGCGGTGTGCGCCTGCACGAGGCCAACGCGGGATTGATCGCGGTGTCCGAGATCATGCGCGCCGTGCTCGAAGCGCGCGCGTCGGGCATCGCGGTGATCGCGCTGATCGGCAGCAACGTCGGTTGCTTCGGCGGCATGGGACTGGTGGCGAGTTGCTGCGACACGATCGTGATGAGCGAGGAAGGACGTCTGGGCATGTCGGGTCCCGAAGTGATCGAAACGAAGCATGGCGTGGAGGAATACGACTCGCGCGATCGGGCGCTGGTGTGGCGCACCAGCGGCGGCAAGCATCGCTACCTGTGCGGCGACGCGAGCGCGATCGTCGACGACGACATCGCCGCGTTTCGCCAGGCCGCGATCGATGCGCTCGATCGCAAGCGTCCGTTGACGCTCGAGTCCCTGCTGGCCGAGCAGGCGATGCTCGAGAAACGCATCGAGCGCTTCGGCACCTCGCGCGATTCGCTCGATGTCTGGCGCGAGCTCGGCGTCACGGCGCCCGAAGCGCTGCCGTTGCTGGATCGCGATGCGTTCGTCGAGGCCACGGCGAACGCGCGGGTGGAGATCTGACCATGTCATCGAACACGCCAGCGGACAAGCCCGCGTCGGAACTGTTCGACGCGCTCTTTCCGAGCGGCCACACGATCGCGATCGATGGCGACTTCATCCACGGCACCGGCACCATCGATGACGAAACCGTCTGCGTGATCGGCACTGCGAATCACGCCGAGATCGGTGTCGAGCTCGCATTCGCGATGGCGGTCGCAGTGTTGCGCACGGTCAAGGAGCACCCGGGCCGCGCGATCCTGCTGCTGGTCGATACGCAGGGGCAGCGCCTGCGTCATCGCGACGAGCTGCTCGGCATCAACGCCTACATGGCGCATCTGGCCAAGTGCCTCGAAGTCGCGCGGGGCGCGGGGCATCGCATCGTGAGTCTGGTGTACGGGCGCGCGGTCAGCGGGGGCTATCTCACGACCGGCATGATGGCCGACAGCTGTCATGCGCTCGAATCCGCCGAGATCAGCGTGATGAACCTGCCCGCGATGGCGCGCGTCACCAAGATCGCGCAGGAACGTCTGGAAGAACTCGCGGCGAGCTCGCCGGTGTTCGCACCGGGCGCAATCAACTATCTGAAGATGGGCGGGCTTGAAAGCCTCTGGTCGGGCAAGCTCGTCGACGCGCTGCGCGATGCTCTGCACGGCAAGGAGAGTGCCGACCGCCGACGCGAGCGAGGACTCGAACGCGGTGGCCGCACCACGGCCCTCGACGTCTCGCGACGGGTACGCGGTGATGCGCTCGACTGAGGAGGGATCGACGAGTTCGTCGCCGCGCGCATCGTCGAATCCTTCGCGCCACGCGCGCGTCTGGCTGGCTCGCGACACGTGGCGTGAGCATTTGCGATCGCCGCATGACGCGTCCACGCTCGCAGTGCTCGACCGATGGTTCACGAGGAACCAGCCTGCCGTCGCGCGTCGGCGCGATGCGAATACGGACGACGACGATTGCGCACTCGCCATCGCGCTACCGCTCTCGCAGGGCAGATCGCGTATGGCCTTCGTGGTCGCATCGCGCGCAGTGGTGCGCGTTGCGCAGCCGTTGCGACTCGATGAATTGATCGCGTCGGCGCCGGCCGGGTGGCAAGCGGCTCTGCAGGATCTCGTGGTGCGCGGCGAGCGGGTGGGCACGTCCTTTCACGTATACGGCTCGCTCGCATGGCAGCACATCACGGGCAAGGCTTGCGTCACGCCGGCTTCGGACGTCGACCTGCTCTGGGCCGCGCGCGACGGGTCGCACGTCGAGCGCACGCTCGAACTGCTGGTCGAATGGGAACGAGAAAGCAACGTGCGTGCGGATGGCGAGGTGCTACTGCGCGATGGCGGCGCATGCGCGTGGCGCGAACTGCTCGGTCGTCCCGCTCGGGTATTGGTCAAGACCGATGACGGCGTCGCGATGCGTCCTTCGCCGCTCGATGCTGCAAAGGACGTCGCATGATGCCTGTCGCCCAACCGTCCTCGCGCGTCATGCGGGAAAGCGCGCTTTCGCACGCACCGTCATCTTCGCCGACGCAGTTGCATGCGATCGCGCGCGCGGCGATCGCGAGTCTTCACGCCGAACTCGTGCTCTCGCCCAAGCCGGGACTGGTGTGTCCCGATGATCGCGGCAGCCACGACGACATGGACGCGACGACGATGATGAGAAGCCTCGCGTCGCTGCGGCACGGCTTCAAGGCGATCGTGAGCGCGGCCGCGGACGGCGCATCGTTCGCGCGATTGCAGGCTATCGGCATTGACGCCGAACGCGCGATGCTGGCCGCCACCGATGGCGTCAACACGCATCGCGGCGCGATCTTCAATCTCGGATTGCTCGCGGCGTCCGTCGCGCATTGCGCCTCGCGGGGACGGGTGGTCACGGCGGCCGATGTGCGCGCCACGATGCGCGTCGAGTGGGGTCTCTGCATCGGCCCGGATATCGACCGTTCGTCCACCGAGCACGCGTCGCATGGAGCGGCAGTGGCCGCACGCTACGGTGCTGGCGGCGCGCGTCGCGAAGCCGCGGAGGGATTCCCCAGCGTGTTCGCATTCCTCTGGCCCGCGCTGTGCGACGTGCGCCGCCGCGGACTCGACGCGCGCCGCGCCCGCATCCACGTACTGATGACGTCGATCGCAACCACGATCGACACCAACCTGCTCTATCGCGGCGGCGTCGAAGGCCTCGCGTATGCGCAGGGCGCCGCGAGGAATTTTCTCGAACGTGGCGGCGTTGCCGTCGACGATTGGGAGCCCGAGCTTCGCGCCATCGGCCGCGCGTTCGTCGCGCGCAGGCTGAGCCCGGGCGGCAGCGCCGATCTGCTCGCGGCCACGCTGCTGGTCGACCGCCTGGTCGAAGCGAGGTGAGCCTCGCGGTCCTTTGTTCGGGACAGGGAGGTCAGGGCCCCGAGATGTTCGACACCCTCGAAGGCGAAGCCGATGTGCGGTCGACGTTCGACGGCGCTCTCGATCGCGTGGGAATCGATCTCGCATCGCTCGCGCGCAATCCTTCGCTCGCGTTCGAGAATCGAATCGCGCAACCCTTGATCTGCACCTGGCAGATCGCACTGTGGGCGGCGCTCGCGCCGCGTCTCGCGCCGCCCATCCTGTTCGCCGGTTACAGCGTCGGTGAACTGGCGGCGTATGGATGCGCGGGCAGCCTTTCGATGGCGGACACGATCGCGCTCGCGCATGAGCGCGCAATGGCGATGGATTCGGCAACCAGCGTGGCAGGCGGCGACGGCCTCGTCGCATTGCGCGGACTCACCTATAGCGCGGTCGAAGCCTTGTGCGCGGCCAACGACACCGAGATCGCGATCGTCAACGGCGACGATCACTTCATCGTCGGGGGCCGATCGTCCGCGCTCGAAGCCACGATGCACGAAGCGTTCGCTAAGGGCGCGAGCGCACAGCGTTTGCGGGTCGGCGTCGCGTCGCACACCTCGAAGCTGGCCTCGGCGAGCGAACGATTTCATGGCGTCCTGCAGCGCGCGCGCTGGAACGACCCGACCATCCCCGTGCTGTCCGGCCTCGACGGTTCCCCTGTGCGCGATACGTCGACGGCGAAGGCCGTGCTCGCGCGGCAGATCAGCACGACCATTCGTTGGGTCGACTGCATGGACAGCGCCCGCGAACGCGGCGCGGATGTCTGTCTCGAACTCGGTCCCTGCAACGCGCTCGCTCGCATGATGCGCGAGCGCCATCCCGAGGTGGAGGCTCGATCGGTGTCTGACTTTCGCAGCCTCGATGCGGTGGTCGATTGGGTCGAGCGCGTCGGTCGTTGAGCCGCTGCCCTCGCCGCCATCACGTCTTGATGTGATATCCGGTCTTGAAGATCCACCACACCACGCCAACGCAAAGGCAGAGGAAACCCAGGGTCATGCCCAGGCTGACGAACACATTGACGTCGGCCACGCCGTAGAAGCTCCAGCGAAATCCGCTGATCAGGTACACCACCGGATTGAACAGCGTGATCTTCTGCCAGACCGGCGGCAGCATGCTGATCGAGTAGAACGCGCCGCCGAGAAAAGTGAGCGGCGTGACCACCATCAGCGGGATCACCTGCAACTTCTGGAAGTCGTTGGCCCACACGCCGATGATGAAGCCGAAGAGGCTGAAGGTCACCGCGGTCAGCAAGAGGAAGCCGAGCATCCAGAACGGATGCAGCAACTCGTAGGCCACGAAGAAGCGCGCCGTGACCAGGATAAGCACGCCCAGCACCACCGACTTGGTGGCCGCCGCGCCGACGTAACCGATCACGACTTCGACATACGACACCGGCGCGGAGAGCAATTCGTAGATCGTGCCCGACCACTTCGGCAGGTAGATGCCGAAGGACGCGTTGGAGATGCTCTCGTTCAACAGCGACAGCATGATCAGGCCGGGAATGATGAAGGCGCCGTAGCGCACGCCGTCGACTTCGCCCATGCGCGAGCCGATCGCCGCGCCGAACACGACGAAGTAGAGCGAGGTCGACAGCACCGGCGACGCGATGCTCTGCATGAGCGTGCGAACCGTGCGCGCCATCTCGAAGCGATAGATCGCGCGGATCGCGTGGGTGTTCATGATTTGCCGTGGACGAGTGAGACGAAGATGTCCTCGAGCGAACTCTCGCTCGAGTGCAAGTCCTTGAACGCGATGCCGTGGTCTGTCAATCGCTTCAATAGCGTCGCGATGCCGGTTTGCTCGGCGTGGGCGTCGAAGGTATAGACCAGCGTCGCGCCGTCGGCCGAGCGTTCGAGCGCAAGGTCGGCGAGCGCATCGGGAACGGCAGCGAGCGGGCTCTGCAAGGTCAATGTCAACTGTTTCTTACCGAGCTTCTTCATCAGCACGGCCTTGTCCTCGACCACGATCAGCTCGCCCTTGCTGATCACGCCGATGCGCTCGGCCATCTCCTCGGCTTCCTCGATGTAGTGCGTGGTCAGGATGATAGTCACGCCGTTCTCGCGAAGACCTCGCACCATGCGCCACATGTCGTGGCGCAACTCGACATCGACGCCGGCAGTGGGCTCGTCGAGAAACAGGATGCGCGGTTCGTGCGACAAGGCTTTGGCGATCAGCACGCGCCGCTTCATGCCGCCCGAGAGCGTCATGATCTTCGCGTCCTTCTTGTCCCACAGCGACAGGTCGCGCAACACCTTCTCGATATGCGCGGCGTCGCGCGGCTTGCCGAACAGGCCGCGGCTGAAGCTGACCGTGGACCACACGGTCTCGAACGCGTCGGTGGAAAGTTCCTGTGGCACCAGGCCGATCAATGCGCGCGCTGCGCGATAGTCGCGCACGATGTCGTGGCCATCGGCGGTGATCGTGCCCGCGCTCGCGTTGACGATGCCGCACACGATGTTGATCAGGGTCGTCTTGCCGGCGCCGTTCGGGCCGAGCAGCGCGAAGATCTCGCCGCGGCGGATCTCGAGATCGATGTGCTTCAAGGCAACGAAGCCGCCGGCGTAGGTCTTGCCCACGCCAGTCAGCGAAACGATCGTCCGCGGGAGTGAAGCGTGATTGGCCGAAGGCAGCGCCATCGGCTGCACTACGTTGGCGGCGACGTTATCCAAGGCGCTTTCTCATGTAGACGAGAGAAAAATCGCCCTGCGAACGTCGGTCGTATTCGATATATCCAATCTTCGAATACAGCGCCAGGTTTTCCGTCATTTTCTCGTGTGTGAATAGATAGATGGAATCGAACCCCGCGCGCCGGGCTTCTCCTTCCGCGAGCTCGAGGAAGGCCTTTCCAAGACCCTTGCCACGATGGGAAGGATGGACGGCGACGTTGTCGATGAAAAATCCTTCGCTGTCGGTGGAAAGAACCATCACTCCTGCAATCGCGCCATCGCTTTCGGCGATCGTCACTCGATGCTTGGCAATGACCGTTGCGTAATCGTCCCTCATCGGGCGAGGCAGCATCTCGATGCGCTCTACGTAGTGTCCGTATGCGGCAGTGACGAGCGCAGCTACTTTCGGGGCGTCCGCCCCGAATGCCGAACGAAACGAATAGGCCGTCCCTGTCATCGCAAGTTCCTACGCCGACGCGCCCGAAGGACGCAGTTGCCGGCGCGCGTGCACGCCATGTCAGGTCAGCGACCCGTAGAGCGCGATGACACCGATGACCAGGAAAACCGGCCACGCGAGATGACGTCCGCGCGAACCGATCAGCGCGACCACCGCACTCGTGAGGAAAATGCCCGCCAGGATGCGCGAGGTCCAAAGCGAAGACATCGGCCCCTGAGCCATACGGAAAAACATGACCGCGGCGCCCCACCAGGCGATGGTGGTGAGATGCCACGCGAAACGCAACGTGCGAGCGGTAAATTCGGTACCGCCAAACAACTTGGGCAAATCGGAACGGCGGAATAAGCGAATGAGAATGTAGCGCTCGCCCAGCACGGAGTGCGCAAGACCCACGCCGAAGCAAAGGACAGCGGCAAGGGCATAGGCGATTGACATCTGCTAATACCCCGCCGCATTGCGGATCAACGTGAACACGCGCGTGTTGTCGATGCTGCCGCGAAAATTCGCCGCGCCGGCACCCGCCGCGTAGAGCATCACGTCGCCACCGCCGTTGGTTTCGGCGGCCAGCTTGATCGCCGCCTCCTGCTGATAATCCTTGCCGAGCACCGTGGGCGTGTCGAGCGGCGCGCGCTTGTCGGGCCGGTTCGACCCGGTGCCGAAGACCAGCGACGTGAAGCTGTTGCCACCCGCATCGAGGCTCGGCTTGCCGGTCACCGGATTCAGATGCAGGCCGAGCACGTCGCTGCCACGGCGGCTGCCGCCGATCAAGGTCATGGTGTGATCGTGGTCCGACGTGACGACGATCAACGTGCGGCTCAGATCGGCCTTCTCCAACGCGATCTTGACGGCATCGTCGAACGCGATGGTGTCCACCAGCGCGCGCCTGGCGCGATTGGCATGGAGCGCGTGATCGATGCGGCCGCCCTCTACGACGAGGAAGTAGCCGCTCGGGTGCCTGGTCAGGATGTCCATCGCCTTGGCGGTCATCTGCGCAAGGCTGGGCTCGCGATTCGCATCGCGCTCGAGTTCGTACGACATGTTGCCCTGCTGTTGCCCATCACCTTCCGCGAAATCGAACAGCCCGATCAGGTGCGAGCCTGCAACGACCGGCGCCGCGTTCATCGACGTGAGGTCAGTGACGAAGGTGTAGCCATGTGCGCGCAACTCGCCGACCAGTTCGCGACCATCGGGCCGGCCGCGTGCACGCGCGCTCGCGTCGAACGGCCGCCAATACCCGCTGCCGCCGCCCATCATCACGTCGATGCCCTTGCGCAGCTTGTCGTTGAAGCCGCCGCCGCCCGGTACCGCCTGGCGCGCGACCTCGTACTCGGCATCGCGATGGCAGACGTGCGCGTAGCTTGCCGCGGCCGGGCCGCTGGTCAATCGTGACGTGGTGACGACGCCCGAGGCCTTGCCTTTCAGGATCGCCATTTCGAGCAGCGTCGTCGACGCCGCGCCATTGCCGCTTGCCGGACAGCGATTCTCGGCCATGGCCACGCCGCGGATCGGATCCTTGCCCGGCGCGAAACCGGCCGCGCGCGTATTCGCGTCCATCGCAACGACGTCGTTGCGCACCTTCAGGCCGGTCATCAATGCCGACACCGCGGCCGCGCCGTCGGTGGTTTGCGCGTCGAGTGAGTAGGTTCGTACGCGCGCCAGGTAAGGCAGGGTGTCGATCACGAGCGCGCCGTCTTCCTTGTAACGCATCAGGCGCGCTGCGGTGGTGATCGACGGACCCATGCCGCTGCCGATGAAGACGATCACGTTCTGGGCTTCGTTGACGGCGTGTGCCTTCAACGGCGAGAGCGCGATGACAAGGGCCACCGCCCGGATGCAAGCAAAAGCCCGACGGCGGTGAATGGACGGGTTCATAACCCCATCGCTCCCCGCAGCACTTCGTACACCTGCGTGTTGTCGATCGTGCCGTGAAAGCGCGATGCGTTCGCGCCGATCGCGCTCAACATCACGTCGGTACCGCCGAACGCGCCGAGTGTCTCGATCGCCGCCTCGTAGCGATAGTTCTTGTCCGCGACCGCCAGGTCGTTGAGAGCGGGCGCCTGCGAGCGCGCGGTCTTGACGCGCTTGTCGCCTGCTCCGAACACCAGCGTCGTGAAGGGTCGACCGCTGGCGTCCATCGCGAACTGTGTCGGTTCGCTGTAGCTGCGCAGCAGGCCGAGCACGGCGGGGCGCGCTTCGATGGTCCGGCCGACCAGCGCCGCGTTGCCGTTCATGACGAGCGTCTCGTCGTGATCGGCGGTGACGACGATGGTGGTGCTGGTCAGGTCGGGATCGAGCTCCCTGACCTTCAACAGCCCAGCCGCGATGGCTTCGTCGAAAGTGGTCGCCTCCTGCAACGCTTTCTTCGCCAGCGACGTCCCGAGCGCTTCGCCGATACGTCCCCCTTCGACCACCAGCAGATAGCCGTTGGCGTTGCGTTGAAGCAGGCTGATTGCGCGGGTGGTCATCTCGACCAGGCCGGGTTCGTTGGTGCCGAGGCGATCGATCTCGTAAGTCATGCCCGAGCGGTTGAACAGCCCGAGCAGCTTGCCGACCGGCGGCGCGGCGTTGGTGGTGGCGCGGGTCGCGGCGCCTGTGGTCGGCAGCGTCGCACCGACGGCCGCGCTCACTACCGCGGCGAGCTCGGTCTGCCGGCCGATCACCGCATAGCCCTTCGCCCGCATTTCCGCGAAGAGATCGCGCGTGTCGTTGCGCACCGAGCCGCGTGGATCGTCCTTGGGCAGGAAGTGTTCCCACCCACCGCCGAAGATCACGTCGAGGCCTTCGCCCAGACGAGGATTGGCGTCGTTGCCACCCGGCACGAGTTGCACGGCGATGCTGTTCTCGCCGTCGCGATGACACAGGTGCGCATAGCTCGCGGCCGTGATCGCCTGCGTCACACGCGCGGTCGTCACGATGCCGGTGGCGCGGCCCGAGGCCTTCGCGAGTTCGAGCAGCGTCGCCGCGGGCTTGCCGTTGCCCGCGGTCGGGCAGGTGGTTTCGTCGTGCGCCGTGTGCGGATGTCCGGACTCATCGTAGGGATGGGTCTCGGCGGTCTGCGACAGCACTTCGTTGTCGACCTTGAGGCCGGTCATGTAGGCGCTCATCGCGGCCGCGCTGTCGCCGGCCTGCGCATTGCGCGAGTACGTGCGAACCAGCGCGGTCTCCGGAAATCCATCGACGGTCAACGCACCCTGCTCGCCCTTGGCGAAGATGCGTGTCGCGGTCATCGGCACGATGCCGTAACCGCGCCCGATGAACAGGATCAGGTTCTTGGTCGCGTTGGCCGGCGCGGCCTTGGCGTTTGCGGGCCCGTCGCCGACGCCGCGTTTGTCTTGCTCGGCCGCCGGGTCCGCGAACATCGTCGCCTGGTTGCGGCGCTCGATGATGATGCGCGTCCAGATGATCGCGCCGACGACGAGCGCAATCACGATCAGCCACGCGATCTGCTTCTTGCGCGCGCGTCTTCTGCTGCGCCTGCGCGAAAGGCGCTGCGTCTCCATCGATTGACTGCCCCTTGGTTGCGTCGGCCGACCGTGTCGATCCGGGCTGCTCGCGCGATTTTTCGTGCGACTGTCGTGTGAACCAACGCGCGATTCTAACGGCGGTCAGCGACGATCACGCAAAGGAAGCGAGATCGTGTCCTCAACCCAACACTCGCTCGGCCGTCCGCCATCCCCACCACGCCGCTTCCTCGAAAACCGAATAGCCCGACAGGTCGGCATGCGCGTAGAGGATTCGGCCATCGCTCGCGCGCAAGTTTCGCAAACCCGGGTTCGCGAGCGTACCGGGCGTGGGCGATGCCATCGCGTGCCCGCGCAGCGTGATCTCGACGCGATCGACGCAGGGCGCGAAGCGCCAGCCATAGACGTCGCGCAATTCCGCTGCCGCGAGCGCGCCGATCTCGGCGGGCGCTACTCGGTTCATCCAGCGCCGCGCGTCGTCGGGCGTGCGACTGGGGAGCACGTCGGCCAGCGCGCGATAGGCGGTGAAGACGGTCGAGCGCGAGGGCGCGACGCGAATCTGCTGGTGTGTGGAGACGACATAGCCGAGACCGTCGCTGCCATAGAGCACGTTGTCCCACGCGAGCTCGGCGCCGTCGGCCTCTTCGGGGTGGCGATTCATGATGAAGTTGGCAACCAGCCACGGTGCAACTTGCGGCGCGTGCTGAGCGGGGTCGTAGCCGTCGCTCGTCAACGACGCGACCACGTGCTTGGCGACGAACAGCGGCATCGCGCTGATCGCGCGGCGTGCGCGGACGAGGTAGGTCGAGAGGTGTTTGCCTTCGAGACGCGCACAGAGCACTTCGACGCCGCCACGCGTGTCGCGTATCGACAGGGCCGTGCCTTCGAGGCGGAGCGGCGCGACCGTATCGCCTCGTTGCGCGAAGGCCGAGGCATCGAGCCGCATCGCGAGCGCGCCGAGTCCTTCGGGCCAGGTCAGCATCGCGCCGCGATCGGCATTCTTCGCCTGCCCATTGCGCGCGGCGAAATAGTGGAGCCCGGCCCACGCTGAGACCTGCGACGCATTCGCGCCGTAGTCGTCGCGGCAGCAATAGTCGAGATACCAGCGCAAGGCCGGATCGTCATAGCCTTCGCGCGCCAGCCACGCGGAGAAGCTGATCGCGTCGAGCGCCGTCCATTGCGGGTCGGAGGAAACAAACACGATTGGAATCGCGAACACCTTGCGGCCGTCGGCGCCACGCGCTTCGCGCAGCTCATCGACGTGGCGAAGGAAGCGTTCGATCGCAGAGCCCGCGGCCGCGTGGCCGCGCCGGTTGCGCGATGGCGGGTCGCTTGCCGATGCGTCGTCGATCGGCACCAGTCCTTCGCGCCATCTTCCGTCGCGATACAGACGCTCATCGGGCGCATGCACGATCACGCGCTCGTCGTAAGTCGGTGACGCGCTCGACGCGCCGTCGAGCAACACACCGAACTCCGCAAGCATCGTGCGCACATGCGCGGACTCCATCGACGGCAACGGCAGGTAGTGCGCGCCGGTTGGATAGCGCAACCGCTCGCCGTCGGCCAGCACCGCGCCCGACGCGGCGTTGCCGTGAGGCTCAGGTCCCAAGATCAACGCGAAGCGCGTATGGCCTTCCTTCGCGAGCCGCCAGGCCGCGGTCAGGCCCGCGATTCCCGAACCGACGATCGCGACGTCGGTCTTGTATTCGGCTGACGGCGCGGGCCAATCGGACGGCTTGAGATCGCGCAAGCGATGACCGATGTCGCGTCCCGGATAGTTCACGCTCGAAGCGACCTCCTGCCATCGCCAGAAGCCCGCGCCGGTCGCGACGCCCGCGCCCGCGATGCCTGAGCCGAGAAGAAAGCTGCGACGTTTCATCGATTCACGCGTTCGACATGACGCGCATCAGCGGATGAACTGATGCCAGTCCTCGTCGAAGTATCGAACCAGCGATTGATTGTTCAATCGATTGGCCTCGACCTGTGGACGCGGCATGTCGGCCGCGAAGCGGAACATGTCGCGCGTGGTCTCGGCGTCAAGGAAGCGCATCGGCAATCGGTAGTGCTCGGGCGGCGTGAAGGCAGCGTCCTTCGATGCGAGCACGAAGCCCCACTCGCCGAACGACGGGACGTAGACGTGATACGGCCAGGTCTTGAAACCCGCTTCCTTCAAGGTCGCGTCGATGGACCAGTAGGCGCGCGGCGCGAAGTAGGGCGAAGTCGATTGCACGACCACCAGGCCGCGCGCCGCGACGTGGCGAGCGAGGCCGCGATAGAACGGCACCGAGTAGAGCTTGCCGAGCGAGAAGTTGGAGGGGTCGGGGAAGTCCACGATCACGGCGTCGAACATCGCGGTGTCATCGTCAGCGCCATCGTTGCCATGCAAGTCTTCCAGCCAACGCGCCGCATCCTGGTTGACGACCGTCACGCGCGGGTCCGAGAACGAGCCCTTGTTCAACGCCACGAGCGTCTCCGAGTGCTTGAAGAGATCGGTCACCCGCTTGTCCAGATCGACCAGTGTGACGCGGTTCACGTTCGCGTAACGCAGCACCTCGCGTAACGCGAGCCCGTCTCCGCCGCCGAGGATCAATACCGACTTCGCCCACGGCAGCGACTCCATCGCCGGATGCACCAGCGCCTCGTGATAGCGATGCTCATCGCGCGACGAGAACTGCAGATTGCCGTTGATGTACAGACGCAGGTCGTCCTTCCAGCGCGTGACGACGAGGCGCTGATACGGCGTCGTGACCGCATGCACGATCTCGTCGCCGTACATGCCGCGCTCGGACCATTGCGTGAGCGTATCGGCGAACACGAAGCCCGCGACCAGCACGGCCGCGACACCCGACGCGCGCAGGATGCGGCCGCTCACGTTGGTCAATAGATCGCGGAAACGATGGATGGTCCAGAACGCGATCGCGACGTTGGCGATGCCGAACAGCAGCGCCGTGCGCGACAGCCCGAGCCGCGGCGCGAGCAACAAGGGGAACAGCAGCGACACCGCGAGCGCGCCGAGGTAGTCGAAGGTCAACACGCGACTGACGAGTTCGGAGAATTTGGTCTCACCCGTGTTCAACGCGCGCATCACCAGCGGAATCTCCATGCCGACCAGCACGCCGATCGCGAAGACCAGCGCATAGAGTACCGAGCGGAACGGCGTCAAGAGCCACGCGAACACCACGAACAGCACCATCGCCGACAACCCGCCGAGCAGTCCCACCAGCAACTCGATATCGACGAAGCGCGACAGCACGTCCTCGTCCTTCACGTAGCGCGACAGGTGCGAGCCCACGCCCATCGCGAACAGGTAGCAGCCGATGATGGTCGAGAACTGCAGGATGGAATCGCCCAGCAGATAGCTCGACAGCGCGCCCGCGATCAACTCGTAGGCGAGCCCGCACGAGGCGACGACAAAGACGGCGAGGATGAGGAGGGAAGGCATCGCCGCATTATCTTCGGTGCCGGGCCATCCTCGTGCCGGAGGCATACCGCGATCGGGGCGATGCGCCCTCCGGACTCGATTCGGGTCTGATCCGCGTCCTATCGCGCGACCTGTCGTACCGCGGGATGCGCGGCTATTTCGCCGTCGCCGGAAGAGTCTTTTCCGCGTGCGGCGTCTCTGAAGACGACGGAAATTTCTCTGGACGATGATCGGCGATGAAGCCGTCGCGGTTCGGCATCCTCACCTGCGCGAGGGACGTCTGGTCGAGTACCGCGTCGGCCGGAACGATCTCCGCCTGCGAGAGGATGTAGGCGCTGACGGCATAGACCTCGTCGTCGCTCAGGCTGCCGGGCGACATCAGCGGCATCGCGCGCTTGATGTAGTCGAAGAGCGTGGTCGCGTAGGGCCAGTAGCTCTCGACGGTCTTCACGGGTGCCTTGGTGGGGTCGTCGTTGACGAGCGTGCCGCGACCGCCGATCAGGCGATCGCCGAGGCCGCCCTGCAGCGCCGCGCCGTGGCAGGACGCGCACTGCGCCTGATAGATCTTCTGGCCGCCGGCCACCGATCCGGAGCCTTTCGGCAGACCGCGGCCATCGGGCAAGGGAGAGAAAAAGCGACTCAACTCTTCGGGTGTGGCCGCGGTTCCGAAGCCGTACGTGCTGCCGGACGATCCGCCGGGAGCAACGACGCACGATGCGCACAGCAGGCAGGCAGCGAGACAGGCGAGGCGCTCAGTAGACCTGGACATTACTCACCCTTCCGTCGGAGGCCACCTGCCAGCTCTGTATGGCATTCAAGTGGTAGATCGATCCGAGCGGCCCGTCGAGTCCGCGCACGGCGATCAACTGGCCGAGGGTCGGCTGCACATAGCCGGTCTCGTCGGTGCAGCGACTCTGGAGCACGGCAGGCTTGCCGTCCCACATCCACGGAAACCGGAAGCGCGTATGGCAGATCGGCAGGACCGGTCCGTTCAGCGCGGCATCGCGCCAGCTCCGGCCGCCGTCGGTGGACACCTCGACGCGCCGGACCGCGCCGCGACCCGACCACGCGAGACCGCTGATCTCGTGGAAGCCCGGCTGGTCGAGCATCATCTCGCCGGACGGCGACGTGATCACCGACTTGGCTTCCATCTCGAACGAGAACTGCACCGCCTTGCCGCTGGGCATCAGGTCGGTGTACTTCGACGTCTCCTCGCGCGTCATGAAGGGCGCGTCCGACACTTCGATGCGCCGCAGCCACTTGATATTCATGTTGCCCTCGAAGCCGGGCACCAGGAGGCGCAACGGATAACCCTGCTCGGGACGGATCGCCTCGCCGTTCTGACCGTACGCGAGGATGCAGTCCTTCATCGCCTTGTCGAGCGGGATGCTGCGCGTCATGACGGCCGCGTCGCCGCCTTCGGCCAGAAGCCACCTGGCATTCGAGCTGACCCCAACCTCGTTGAGTAGCGTCGACAGCGGAACCCCGGTCCATTCGGACGTCGAGGTCAGGCCGTGCGTGCCCTGGACCGTCTTCATGGTCGGCTTCGACCATTCGGTCAGGCCGTTGCCCGAGCATTCGATGAACATGATTCTCGACATCGACGGGAAGCGCCGGATGTCCTTCATCGAGAACTTGCGGGGCTGCTTCACGAGGCCGTGCACGTAGAGCTGGTGCGTGGCCGGGTCGATCACGGCGGTGCCGCCATGACTGCGCTCGAAGTGAAGCCCGGACGGCGTGATCACCCCGCAGCCCTTTTCGAGCGGCGTGAGGGTCCACGACGACAACGGCGTGGCGGTCTTGAAACGCTGGCGTACCTCGGTCTCGAACTGCGAACGCGAACCGTAGCTCGTGTCCTCGAGCGGATATCCCTGGACCTTGGTGGCGTCGGCGGGTACGTCGCGTTCGCCGGCGCTAGCGGGCGCTTCGGCGAATGCCGCCCGGCTCAATCCGGCAGCGCTTCCGGCCGCCGCGATCGCACCGACCATGAAGCGCCGGCGATCGGTGCGCGCGCGATCGGGCCCGGCGTAATACGGAGACGAAGGGTCCTGACGGGCCGAATCGAGCCGGTCGTCTTCACGCTCTCGCATCTCGTCGACGGTCGACGTGATCGGCGAACGGGCCGGGTGGTCTCGCACGGCGTTCTTCATCGGTTGACTCCCGGGCTCTGAACAGGCCGCGAATGGCGGCGAGCTGGCTGTCGCATCGAACCGTAGGCGCGGTGGCGGCCTCGTTCAATTGGTAGGAACCATGACGCTCCCGGGCGGGCGCGGTCCGGGCGCACGGTGCCGCCGACGTGCGCGTCAGGTGCGCTTGCGCCGCCGGTCCTGCGCGGCCGGCGCCGCGGATCGCGCGACAGGGGCCGCGGCAGGCTTCAATCGAAGTGTCAGCATCGTGCCGCCCGACGCATCGGTCGATTCCTTGATCTCGATGAAGGCCTGCTTGCGGACGAGATCGCTCAGTTTGCGGTATCCGTAGAGCCGCGTATCGAACGACGGATTGTTCTTCGCCATGTACGACCCGACCGCCGACAGCGAGGCCCATCCGTTGTCACGCGACACCGCGTCGAAGGCCTGGCGCAACGCGTGCTCGAGGTCGGGGATGTCTTCGATCGCTTCGGCCTCGACCGCCGCCACGCCGCCACGCTTCAGGACTTCGAAGAAGATGAAGCGATCACACGCGGCCCGGAAAGCTTCGGGCGTCTTCCTTTCGCCGAGCCCGTACACCAGCCGGCCCGACTCGCGCAGCCGCGTGGCCAGGCGCGTGAAGTCGCTGTCCGACGACACGATGCAGAAGCCGTCGACGTTGCCCGCATAGAGCAGGTCCATCGCATCGATGATCAGTGACGAGTCGGTGGAGTTCTTGCCGCGCGTGTACGCGAACTGCTGGATCGGCTGGATCGCGTGCTGGTTCATGTGCTCCTTCCAGCCGGCGAGGTTCTGCGTGGTCCAGTCGCCGTAGGCACGCTTGATGTTGGCGGTGCCGAACTTGGCGATCTCTTCGAGCAGTTCCTTGATGACGGAGGCCGAGGCATTGTCGGCGTCGATCAGGACTGCGAGCTTGGGGTTGTCTATGGTGCTCATGCGGTGCTGTCCGTAAACCCGGCTATTCAATACTCTACGAGCGGCGCCTGCCACGTGAGGTCTCGCGGCCGCGCACGCGCGAGCGCCCTGTCCGCCTCACACCAACCCTCGCACGCATTGCGACCCGGACGACGGCGCCAAAGATTCAGCACGGCTTTGCAACGCGCGTAGAAGCGAAAGAAACGTAGTACCTGTTGACGCTGATTTGCGCTGACGGGATTACGGCTGCAGATCAGCTTGTCGTCGGTCATGCCGCGGTCCACCAGGATTACCGCTCCCCACGCCCGGACCCTGAGCCGCGTGCCGATTCGCAGCCGCGGTCCGAGCACGACCGCGTCAAGCAGGTCTCCTTCGAGCCCCAGATAGCGAGGCGCCGAACCGTAGTTGAACGGACAGGGCAATGGCGAGACGAAATCGATATGACCGGTCGAGCCACGCTTGAGAAAGCTGCCCCGCGGAATCTCGATCACGACCTCGATTTCGGGCGCTGCCAGAAAATCCTCGCGGTCGACGTTCCGAAAGCCGGTGGTGGAGTTCATTCGGAAGCCTACCGCAAATGGACAGGGTCGAGGCCATGCGCGGCCGCGCGGATCGGATCGGCGGTTCTTGAGAGGCCCGATTTCTAGACGCCGCGCCAGCGCGGCGCGCGGCGCTCCACGAACGCATCGACACCTTCCTTGAAGTCCTGGCTGCCATAACTCTGACGGACCAGATCGTCCCCGTCGGGCAAATGCGCGTGGGTGAGGCGGCGCAAGGCCTCCTTGGCGACCGCCTGTGTGACCGGGGCGAGGCTCGTCAACTTCTCGCACAGCGACGTAGCGGCCGCGTCGAGCTCTTCGGTCGCGCAGATGCGATGCAGGAAGCCGCAGGCCAACGCTTCGTCGGCATCGATGATCTCGGCCAGCAGCAGCATGCGCTTCACGCGATCCAGTGCCCACGCGGCCCGCAGTCGGGCCATGTTGGCGACGGACAGCGTGTTGCCCAGGGTCTTCGCGATGGGCACGCCGAAGCGGGACTTGGAAGTGGCGATGCGAAAGTCGCATGCGGTGGCGATGGCCAGGCCGCCGCCCACGGCCCATCCGTCGATGACCGCCACCGTGGGCATCGGCAACCGTTCGATCAACTCGATGCCCTCGTCGATGCGGCGCTCGTAGGCGACGCCCGCGTCGCCGTCCTCGAACGCCCGAAACTGCGCGATGTCCGTCCCCGCGACGAAGGCTTCGCCGCCGGCGCCGCGAAACAGGACGACCCTGGTGCTGCGCTCCTCGACGAGCGTCAGGCAATGCTGCTTCAACTGCTCGTACATCGCCCACGTCATCGCATTGCGCGCTGCCGGACGATCGAACGTGATCGTCGTGATCGGGCCTTGAGCGGTCAGCAATACCTGGCCTTCGCTCATGTGCCGAACGCTCCCTCGGCGGCGAGCCGGCCATGCTCGTCGGCGCCGATCCCGTACTCTTCGAGCACTTCCGCCGTGTGCTGGCCCAGGAGCGGCGGCGGCATTCGGACCTGCTGCGGCGTGCCGAGGAGCTTCACGGCGAAGCCGATGTTGGGGACCTTGCCCTCGATCGGATGATCGATCTCGATGCGCATGCGGCGATGCTTGCCGTGCTCGCTTTCGAAGGCTTGCGGATAGGTCAGGATCGGCCCCGCCGGGATGCCGTTTCCGAGCAGCCGCTCGATCCAATGTTCCGCGGTATCGGTGACGAAACTCGCTTCGAGGGCTTCGACCATCACGAGCCGATTCGCGAGCCGCAGCGACACGGTGGTGAAGCGTTCATCGGCCAGGAGATCGGTCCGGTTCAGCACCTTGCAAAGCTTCTGCCACAGCTTCTGGTTGGTCGCACCCATCACGAACCAGCCGTCGGACGCCTTCATCGCCTGGTACGGTGCGCTCATGCGGTTCGACGTGCCGAGCGGCTCGGGTTCTCGCCCGGTGCCCCAGTATTCGGAGATGTCCCAGACCGAGAACGCCAGCGCCGAGTCGAACAGCGACGCGTCCACGTATTGGCCCTGCCCGGTCGCCTTCGCACCGATGTAGGCCGCAAGCATCCCGTAGACGGCGAACAGCGCGCAGCCGATGTCGGCCACCGGCACGCCGGCTTTCACCGGCGGCCCGCCCGGGTATCCGGTGACGCTCATGATCCCGGACATCGCCTGCGCCATCAGGTCGAAGCCCGGGCGCGACGCCCACGGACCCGACTGGCCGAAGCCGGAGATGCTCGCGTACACCAGCCGAGGATTGATCGCGCTCAACGTCTCGTAGTCGGCGCCGAGGCGCTTCATCACGCCGGGCCGGTAGTTCTCGACCAGGATGTCGGCGTCCTTGACCATGCGGCAGAGCACCTGCTTGCCGCTATCGGACTTCAGGTCGAGCGTCACGCTGCGCTTGTTGCGGTTCATGTTCAGGAAACCCATGCTGTCCGGTCCCTTCATCTTGAATCCCATGCTGCCGCGCGTCTGGTCGCCGCCGTCGGGCGGCTCGATCTTCACCACGTCGGCGCCGAGGTCGGCCAGCAGCATGCAGGCGTACGGGCCGGCCATGACCTGGGTAATGTCGAGCACGCGCATGCCGGCCAGCGGCAGCGGGCGGTCAGCGACGGGAGGTTGTTCGGAGGTCTGTTCAGTCATTGGCGATTTGAAAGTGCAGTCGGCGCATTCTCGAGTTTCGATGCGGACGTTGGCGTCGTTGGTCTGCCCGCCCGATGATAAGCTCCCCACCCACCCCCACCGCTGCGCCGGAGACCATGCTCCCTGCCATCATCAGTTACGCGATCTATCTCATCGCCTCGGCCATCATGCTCGGTGCGTTCTTCTTCATCTACACGCGCATGACGCCCTTCGACGAAGTGGCGTTGATCCACGCGCGCAACGGCGCGGCTGCGCTGTCGCTGGGCGGCGCGTTGATCGGGTTCTCGCTGACGATCGCGTCGGGGATCATCCACAACACCAGCTTCATCGCATTCGTGCTCTGGTCGGTGGGCGCGATGATCGTGCAGGTCGTCGTCTATGCGATCGCCAGCCGCCTGCTGCATACGGTGCGTCCCGAGATCGAAGCAGGCAACGTGGCGATGGGCGGCTTCATGGGCACGATCTCGCTGGTCGCGGGAGTCATCAATGCGGCTTGTCTGTCCTGATCGCCGCGGGTTCCTTGTCGTTCGCACCGTCCGTTCATGCATTCCACACGACAATTCATCGCGCGCGCGTCGAGACGGCGGGGTCGTGAGCGCATGACGTCGCGCTTCGGGAATCGGCCTTTCGTTCGCCTCACCTTCACCCGTCATTTCCTATCAAGGAGCAGGCCATGAGTCTTGCCTCGTTCATCAAGAAACAGTTCATCGACATCCTCCAGTGGACCGAGGACAGCGAGGGCGTGCTGTCCTGGCGCTATCCGATGGAGGGGATGGAAATCCAGAACGGCGGCACGCTGGTCGTGCGCGAATCGCAGGTCGCGGTGTTCGTCAACGAAGGCCAGATCGCCGACGTGTTCGCCCCCGGCACTTACAAGCTGACGACGCAGACGCTGCCGGTGCTGACCTATCTGAAGAACTGGGACAAGCTGTTCCAGTCGCCTTTCAAGTCGGATGTCTATTTCTTCTCGACGCGCATCCAGACCGGGCGGCGCTGGGGCACGCAGCAGCCGATCACGATCCGCGACGCGGATTTCGGCATGGTGCGGCTGCGCGCCTTCGGTCTTTATTCGTATCGCGTTGCCGACGCGAAGCTGTTTCACAAGGAGTTGTCGGGCACGCGCGAGCAATACACGCGTGAGGACGTCGAAGAGCAGTTGCGCGGCATCATCCTTGCGACCATGGCCAATTCGATCGGCGCATCCAAGGTGAACTTCCTCGACATGGCCGCCAATCAGACCTTGATGGCCAGTCAGGTCAAGGGCGATCTCGCGACTGCGCTCGGCAAGTACGGTCTGTCGCTCGACGAGTTCAATGTCGCCAGCGTATCGCTGCCCGAAGAGTTGCAGGCTGCGCTCGACAAGCGAATCGGCATGGGCATGGCGGGCGACCTCAACAAGTACACGCAATACCAGGTGGCCAACGCGATTCCGCTGGCCGCGCAGAACGAAGGCGGCATCGCGGGCATCGGCGCGGGACTCGGCGCTGGTGTGGTGTTCGGTCAGACGATGGCGCAGACGATGGCGAATTCGGCAAACGCGAGCACCGCCAATGCGCAGAACGCGGCAGCGAACGTGGCGGCCAGTACAAATGGGAACGCGAATGCGGCCGCCAGCAACGGCGACGCGCCCGAAGTGCGGCTCGAAAAACTCAAGGGCCTGCTCGACAAGGGACTCATCTCGCAAGCCGATTTCGATACGGCGAAGGGCGAGGTCCTCAAACGTCTGACGGGTTGATGATGGGGTGTGTTCGCTGGTCGTTCGTAGCTGACTTCTCGAGCTGAACGAATGCAGCAAGTGTCCTGCCCCACTTGCGGCGCGCCGGTGTCGTTCCGCTCGGCCGCGTCGGTCATGGCAGTGTGCGAGTACTGCAAGTCCACGCTCGTCAAGGACGCCGAGTCGGTCAAGAGCATCGGCAAGATGTCCGACGTGCTCGAGGACTATTCGCCGATCCAGATCAATGCCTCGGGCACGGTCGACGGCCGCAGCTTCACCGTTGTCGGCCGCATCCAGTTGCGCTATTCGGCGGGATTCTGGAACGAGTGGTATGTGCTCGACGATCACGGTGACGGCGCATGGCTGTCGGATGCGTCGGGGCAATACACGTACACGCGCGAGGTCGATGCAAAGACGCTACCGCTGCCGTCGCTGCCGCGCTTCGAGGGCATCGCGCCCGGTACGCCGCTCGACCTCGGCAAGGCTCCCGACGGCAGCCGTCTCGTCTTCATCGCGAGCGACATCCGTACCGCGCAATGCACCGGCGGTCAGGGCGAGTTGCCTTTCACGGTCGGCGCCGGCTATACCGCGAGGGTCGCTGACTTTCGGCGCGGCAAGGAATTCCTGACGCTCGACTACTCGGATAGCGGCGTCGAAGGGCGCGACGGGTCGCCTCTCGTTTATCGAGGCCGCTCGGTCACGCTCGCCGAGATGAAGTGCCAGTTGCTGCGCGACCCCGAGACCATCAAGGACAGCGCCGGCCGATTCAAGGGCAAGATCTCCAACCTCGAATGTCCGTCGTGCGGATCGGCGATCGCGTTCTCGCCGGGCGCGACCACGCACCTGTTGTGTCCGAGCTGTCACGCGGCCATCGATGCGAGCGGGCCGGTCGTCGAAGTGATCGCGGCCGCCCAGCGCGTCGAGGCCGTGCACACCACTATCGCGCTGGGTGCGAAGGCCACCATCGCCGCGACCGCTTACACGGTAATCGGTGTGATGCGGCGCGCCGAGATCAGCGAGGAAGCGGGCGAGTGGACCGAGTACCTGCTCTACGCGCCGCAGAAGGGTTTCATCTGGCTGGTCGAGACCGATGAGGGCTGGGAGCGCGCCGATGTGCTCGACGGCTGGCCCTATTGGTTCAATGCGAACCAGGCGGTGTTCGACGGCACCACCTACGACAAGCTCTACGACTACAACGCGGTGGTGCGCTATGCGGCCGGCGCGTTCAATTGGAAGGTCGAGGTCGGCGACACCAATCAGATCACCGAATTCCAGCACGGCACGATCAAGCTCGCCGCCGAAGCCAACGATGCCGAACTGACGTGGTCCCGCTCGACGCCGGTCGCGGGCAAGGACCTCGTGCAGTGGTTCGGCAAGGAGGTCGATGCGAATGCGATTGCGCAGACTGCGTCCTCGACCGCGTCGCCGCCCGGCGGTTTTCGACGCGCGGCGAAATGGATGACGATCCTGCTGCTCGCGATCAACGCGATCCCGATCCTTTTTTCTCCAGGCCGGGCGCTGGTGATCGTCGTCCTCGCCGCGATCGGTCTCTACTTCCCCGCGTGGTTGCTCGACAAGGCAACGGCGCACCGCGAGTCGCATGGGTAAGTTCATCCTCTACGGCCTGCTCGTCATCGGCGCGTCGTCGCTGTCGAATTGGGTGACGATGGGCAAAAGCGTCGGCTCGGGCTACAACGGCTACGGTCCGCGCGGCGGCTGGGTCGGCGGTTCGGGTGGGGGTTTCAGCTCTTCGGGCAGCGGACACAAGTGAGTGCGCGGTGAGTACGCGTGCGGACGTTGTGAACGAAGCGCTTTCGTGGAGGTGTGACGATAGCGCGATCGCGTCGACTTACATTCCGCGCGGCGTTCATTGGTTGATCGATTGCTTCGATGTCGATGCCGCGCGCCTCGTCGATACGAGCACGCTGGCGGTGATGCTGTGCGAGGCCGCGACCGATGCGGGTGCACGCATCCTCTTCCATCACTTCCACAGCTTCGGATCGGACGATGACTCGCCGGCCGGCGTGACCGGCGTGGTGCTGCTCGCCGAATCGCACATCACGATCCACACGTGGCCCGAGCGCGGCTTTGCGGCGGTCGACCTTTTTCTGTGTGGGGAAACGCAATCTCAACGCGCGCTCGCGCGCATCGAGCGCGGGCTTGCACCCGCCCGCATCGTCACGACGCGACACGAGCGCGGCGCGCCTGCGTGATCAGCGCGTAGTCAACGCCCCTTGAACTGTGCGGCCCGCTTGTCACGAAAGGCCGTCACGCCTTCTTTGAAATCCGCACCGCGTCCCGCCGCCGATTGCGCGTCGCGTTCGGCCGACAGTTGTTCCTTCAGCGTGTTGTTCTCGGCCGCGCTCAGCAACTCGCGTGTGGCGATCAGTGCGCGCGTCGGCGCGATTGCAAGCCGCTTCGCATAAGCATCGACAGCACCTGCGAACTCCGCATCGTCGACGCACTTCCATACCAGGCCCCACTGCTCCGCGGTTGCCGCATCGATTTTTTCCCCCAGCATCGCAAGACCTGCGGCGCGCGCCTTGCCGATCCGCTGCGGCAAGAGGAAGGTCGCGCCCGCATCGGGCACGAGACCGATGCGCGCGAATGCCAGCACGAAGCTCGCCGACCTGGCCGCGATCGTGATGTCACCCGCCAGCGCCAGGCTCGCGCCCGCACCGGCGGCCACGCCGTTGACCGCACACAACACCGGCACCGGCATCGCGCGCAAGCGCAGCACCAGCGGGTTGTAGCTGCGCTCGAGCATCGTGCCCAGGTCGGTCGCCGCGATGTTATCGGGATCGATCACCGACAGGTCGGCGCCCGCGCAGAAGCCGCGCCCGGCGCCCGTGAGGACCAGCACGCGCGCGCCGCCCTCGTGTGCGGCAGAGGCTTCGACGCGATCGAGAGCCTGCTGGAGTTCGCGAAACATCTCTTCCGAAAACGCGTTCAGCTTGTCGGCGCGATTGAGCGTGATGCGTGCAACGCCGCCGTCCTCGGTGAAGAGAATCGTCGAGTAGTCGGGTGTCGCGAGGGATGTCGCGGTGGATGCAATCCTGGCGGATGCGGTCATGGCGTTCTCGCAGGGTGCGTGATGTCGAAGTGTTCCTTCAGCAAGCGGCGCGCGTCGACTTCATCGACGATCGGCGTCACCCAACGCGAGCCGTCGAGTCCCGACACGATCCACTCCTTGCCCGACAGCGTGAGCCGACCGGTCGGCGTTGCAAGCGAGCATAGCCGCTTCTGCGTGAAGTGCGACAGCGGCGAGGTCTGCTGAAAACGGCACATCGCGGCGAAGTATTCGATCGGTCTGGCGATGTCCGCGAAGCGATAGTCCCTGCTCCATAGTCCATGCGCATCGCGCGTGAACAAGGTCCACATGTCATGGCCGTCACGCTGTTCGCGGTCGAGGCGAAACGCGCGCGGTGACTGTTCCTGTACGAGTCCGTCGATCATGCGCAGCGGTGAGCGAAAGTTTTCGCCGAAGCCCACGTCCGCGATCCACGGCTCGTCGAGATCGACCTTGAGCAGCATGTGCGAGGCGGAATCGCCATAGCTTGCGAGGCCGTCGCGCACGGCCCATACCGCCGCGCCCAGGCGGCTGACGCGAAAGCCGATCTCTTCCAGCGCCCAGCCGAACAGACCGTTCTGCTCGTAGCAGAAACCGCCGCGCTTGCGATCGACGATCTTCTCGTAGTGCTGACGGATATCGAGCTCGATCGGTTCGCCCCACATGATGCTGAGGTTCTCGAATGGAACGGCGTAGAGATGCGCGCGCTGCAGGGCTGCGAGCGTTGTCGCATCGACGGCGAGCGGGCCGTCGTAGCGGATGCGGGCGAGGTAGGTGGAGAGGTTCAAGGAACCACCGTCGGGTGCAACCGCGTTGGGAACCAACCCGAGGTATGCGGTATCGCGATGGAAGGAATGCGATGCGAAGTGTTGGTGCGCCCGGCGCGAATCGAACGCGCGACCCTTGGCTTCGGAGGCCAATACTCTATCCCCTGAGCTACGGGCGCATGCAGGAGCCGTGAACCACGGTTTCTTGCGAGCCGCGAGGATAGCGCGTTAGCGAGGGGCCGTCCATGCGCGACAAGGCGATAGCGCCGCGCGAGGAGCGCGATTGCCGTGCATTTCACGCGCATCTGCCCGGGCGTTTCCGGCATAACCCTTCACGTATAATCCGTGCGCTTTGCGAGCCGCACGGAAAAAACAATGAGCGCCCCTCAACATCACGACTCCCTGATCAAGACGCCCAAGCAGTTGATCATCACGATACTCGCGGCGGTTCTCGTGCCGATCGTGGTGATCGCGCTGTTGGTCAGCTACGTGGTTTCCGCGCGCAAGACCGGCGCCGGCAGCACGGCCATGACGACGCAGTCGGTAGCCGAACGCATCGCACCGGTTGCCGGTTTCGAACTGGTCGATGCCAGCGCGCCGCGTACCATGAAGTCGGGCGAAGACGTGTTCAAGGCCGTGTGCACGACCTGCCACACGGCGGGTGTCGCAGGTGCGCCCAAGGTCGGCGACAACGCCGCGTGGGCGCCGCGCATCGCCGAAGGCGCAACGACGCTGTTCGATCACGCGATCAAGGGCTATCAGGGCAAGAGCGGCGCGATGCCGGCCAAGGGCGGCAACAGCGACCTCGACGATTTCGAAGTGCAGCGCGCGGTGGTTTACATGGCCAATCTTTCGGGCGGCAAATTGACCGAACCGGCAGCGCCCGCACCGAAGCCGGCCACCGCCGCAGCGCCCGCGGCGGCGCCGATGCAGGCCGATCCGAATGCGGTCGCTGCGATCGCGGCAATTAACGCGGGCAAGTCCGTATCGGGCGCCACGCCGGTCGCGGCGACAGCGACTGCGGCTGGCAGCGCGGGCGACGGTGCCGCCGACGCGGCAGGCAAGAAGCTCTACGACGCGACTTGCATGGTGTGCCATGGCGCCGGCGTTGCTGGTGCGCCGAAGTTTGCCGACAAGGCCGCGTGGGCGCCGCGCATTGCCGAAAGTCTCGACACGCTTTACGAGCACGCGATCAAGGGCTATCAGGGCAAGAGCGGCGTGATGCCGCCCAAGGGTGGATCGAGCGCGCCCGACGACGACGTCAAGGCCGCGGTGCGTTACATGGCCAACGCCGCGAAGTGAGCGGCTCGGTGTGAGAAAAAAGGGAGGCGCGGACGCACAAAGAAGGGTGACGCGGTCGCCCTTTTTGTTTTGTGCACGCGTCACGGCATGGCGAGACCGGCATGAACGAATCGATCAATCACGGTGACGCGACCACGTGGTCGCGCGACTACGACGCGATGATGCGGGACTACTATCGACGCCGCGCACCCGAGTACGAAGAGACCTACGCGCGACCGGAACGCCAGCGCGACCTCGCGCTGTTGCGTGCGCAGATCGCGAAGCGCTTCGCGGGTCGCCGCACGATTGACGTCGCATGCGGCACCGGCTATTGGTCGGCCTCGATCGCGCACGGCGCCCGGTCGCTGATCGGCGTCGACGCCAACGAAGCGGCCCTCGCGCTGGCCCGCGACAAGCGTCTACGCACGTCGACGGCCGCTGCGCAATTCGTGCAAGGCGACGCCAATGCGCTCGACGCATCGCTGGGTCGCTTCGATGCGGCGTTCGTCGGCTTCTTCTGGAGCCACGTGCCGCATCGCCAACTCGCGCGCTTCATCGAAAGCCTGCATGCGCGGCTCGTTCCGGCCGCGCGCGTGCTGATCCTCGACAACGCCTACGTCGAAGGCAACAGCACGCCGATCGCTTTCGTCGACATGGACGGCAACGCCTGGCAGGAGCGCCTGCTGTCGGACGGAACCAAGCATCGCGTGCTGAAGAATTTTCCCGGGCGCGACACCTTGATAGACCAGCTCGCGCGCCAAGCGCCCTTCACGCATTGGTGGCGCCTTGACTATTACTGGCTGTTCGAATATCGATTGGCGTGAACGTGTCCGCAGGCAATTTGGACGACGGCACGAACGTTCTCCGTCGCATCGAGCGTTGCGTAACGCTTGTGCAATCATTCCGAACCGCAGTTTCCAGGACGACGTCGAATCTCTGTGGTCCAAGGGCTTCCTCTGCGCGCGTCCGATGATGGGGCGACGTTGAGCCGTTTCCAGCAGGAGCAATCAGATGTCTATCACTGTCACGCGCGACCGCACCAGAAAGATGAAGCACATCGTAAGGGTTCGAGGGCACGCGTTGCCTGTCGACGAGCCTGCAGCGAATGGCGGAGAGGACCTGGGCGTCACGCCGCACGATCTGTATGACAGCGCGCTTGGGGCGTGCAAGGCCATGACGGTCCTCTGGTATGCCAATCGCAAGCAGATCGGAATCGAGGGGATCGAGGTGACAGTCGATCGGGACGACAGCGACGAACGAAAAGGGGACTACCGGCTGCGCGTCACCCTTGCCCTGACCGGCTCGCTATCCGAGGCTCAGCGGCAGGAGCTGCTTCAGGTCGCGGAAAAGTGTCCAGTCCACAGGTTGATGACGCAGGCCACAACCGAAATCAGCACCGAACTCCTGCCCCCTTCGGGCTAGGTCGGCAACCCGCTCCAGTCAGGCGGTGGCACCTGCAGCGAACCCGTGCATGAGCAGGTGACCGACGAGGAGAGATCGTCGGTCTCGGCTTGCAATGCGGACGCAAGTGTTCCAGCATCGATGATAACCGTCGAGTGATTCCGGTTCACGGGTCATATGTCATTGAACGCCTATGGAGTAGGCCGCAGCCACCCTATTGCTTGATTGAGCTGACGTTCCTACACTGAGGGCATATGAAGAAGCGCTTGTGTTGTCAAGCGCCTAAAGGAGACCGCAAATGAATCCCACCGCCGCGACCGTGACGCAGACTGTGCTGGCCCGGCATGTCGATGAGCCCGGTGCCCTGCTCCCCATCCTGCATGAGGTGCAGGACGCGCTGGGCTACATCCCTCGCGAGGTCGTGCCGCAGATCGCCGAGGGGCTCAATCTATCGCGAGCCGAAGTGCACGGCGTCGTCACCTATTACCACCACTTCCGCAGCGAACCGCCAGGACGACATGTGGTGCAGGTGTGCCGCGCCGAGTCGTGTCAGGCGATGGGCGCCGACGCGCTGATGGCGCATGCCGAGCACGTGCTGGGATGCACGGTGCACGGCGGCCACGGAAGCACCAGTGCCGACGGTCGCTACACGCTGAACCCGGTCTATTGCCTCGGGATGTGCGCGTCGTCCCCCGCGATCGTCGTCGACGATCGCCTCCACGCACGCATGACTCCCGCGCGATTCGATCGAGTCATCGCTGACATCGGAGAGCTCGCATGAGCGCCGTCGCGGTCTACGTGCCACGCGACTCGGCCGCGCTCGCGGTCGGCGCCGATGAAGTCGCATCCGCGTTGCACGCCGAATGCCGCCATCGTGGCATCGAGGTGAACGTGGTACGCAACGGCTCGCGCGGACTGTTCTGGCTGGAGCCTCTGGTCGAGGTCGTAACGCCGCAAGGCCGCATCGCGTACGGGCCGGTCGCGCCCGAGGATGTGCCCGCGCTGCTTGATGGCGGCCTGCTGAACGGCGACAACCATGCGCTGTGCCACGGAATCACCGAACGGATACCCTACCTCGCGAAACAGGAGCGCCTGTGCTTCGCGCGCATGGGCGTGACCGATCCGCTCTCGCTGGATGACTATGAAGCGCACGAAGGCTTTGCGGGCCTGCGCGCCGCAGTGAAGCTCGCGCCCGATGCCATCGTCCAGCAGGTGCTCGATTCGGGCCTGCGCGGCCGCGGCGGCGCGGCCTTTCCGACCGGCATCAAGTGGAAGACCGTCGCGGCGACATCAGCCGCGCAGAAGTACGTCGTCTGCAATGCAGACGAGGGCGACTCGGGCACCTTCTCCGACCGCATGACGATGGAGGGCGACCCCTTCATGCTGATCGAAGGCATGACGATCGCGGCGCTCGCGGTCGGCGCGACCCGCGGCTATGTCTATATTCGTAGTGAGTACCCGGATGCGGTCGCGATCATGCGCGAGGCGCTCGCGCGTGCCGTCGCGGCGCGCTTTCTCGGTGACGATGTGCTCGGCTCGGGTCGCGCGTTCCACCTCGAGGTACGCAAGGCAGCCGGCGCATACGTGTGCGGCGAAGAGACCGCGATGCTCGAAAGCCTCGAAGGCAAGCGCGGCATCGTGCGGGCGAAGCCCCCACTGCCGGCCATCGAAGGTCTGTTCGGCCAGCCGACTGTCATCAACAACGTGATCAGCTTCGCGAGCGTGCCGATGATCCTCGCGCGCGGCGCAGATTTCTACCGAAACTATGGCGTGGGACGCTCGCGCGGCACGCTGCCGATGCAGCTCGCCGGCAACATCAAGTACGGAGGCCTCGTCGAGAAAGCTTTCGGAGTGACGCTGCGCGAGCTGATGTATGACTACGGCGGCGGTAGCGCATCGGGCCGTCCGATCAAGGCGGTCCAGGTCGGCGGGCCGCTCGGCGCCTACGTGCCCGAATCGCAATGGGATATACCGCTCGATTACGAAGCCTACGCGGCGGTCGGCGCGGTCGTGGGCCACGGCGGCATCGTCGTGCACGACGACACGGTCGATCTCTCCAAACTGGCACGCTACGCGATGGAGTTCTGTGCGATCGAGTCGTGCGGCAAATGCACGCCGTGCCGTATCGGCGCGACGCGCGGCGTCGAGGTGATCGACAGGATCATCGCGCCGCCGAACGCCAAGCACGATCGCGCGCAGCAGGTGCAACTGCTGCGTGATCTGTGCGATACGATGCTTAACGGCAGTCTCTGCGCGATGGGCGGCATGACACCTTACCCAGTGCTCTCGGCACTGAACTACTACCCGCAGGACTTCGGTCTTGCGGCCCCCGACCGCGAAGCGGCCTAGGAGAACTATCGATGCTGAACCATCTCAACGAAATTGACTACGGCACCCCGCGACGCGTATCGGAGCAAGAGGTGACGCTGGAAATCGACGGCAATTCGGTGACCGTGCCCAAAGGTACGTCGCTGATGCGTGCCGCGGCCGAGTCGGGTGTCAACGTGCCCAAGCTGTGCGCAACCGACAGCCTCGAAGCCTTCGGTTCGTGCCGCCTGTGTCTGGTCGAGATCGAAGGGCGCAAGGGCTACCCGGCCTCGTGTACCACGCCTGCCGAGGCCGGCATGAAAGTCCTCACGCAGACGCCCAGGTTGCAGGAGTTGCGCAAGGGCGTGATGGAGCTCTACATCTCGGATCATCCGCTCGACTGTCTGACATGCAGCGCCAACGGCGATTGCGAGCTGCAGGACATGGCCGGCGCCACCGGCCTGCGCAACGTGCGCTACGGCTTCGACGGCGCGAACCACTTGAAGGACAAGCAGGACGAATCAAACCCCTACTTCACCTACGATCCATCGAAGTGCATCGTCTGCAATCGCTGCGTGCGCGCCTGCGAAGAAACGCAGGGCACGTTCGCGTTGACGATCTCGGGCCGCGGTTTCGAGTCGCGCGTGTCGCCGGGCATGGACGAGCCGTTCATGGAATCGGAGTGCGTCAGTTGCGGCGCCTGCGTGGACGCCTGTCCGACCGCGACCTTGCAAGACAAGAGTGTGATCTGGCTCGGACAACCCGAGCACAGCGTCCTCACCACCTGCGCGTATTGCGGTGTCGGCTGCGGTTTCAAGGCCGAAATGAAGGGCAACGAAGTGGTCCGCATGACACCCTGGAAGGATGGCAAGGCAAACGAGGGCCACAGTTGTGTCAAGGGCCGTTTCGCGTGGGGCTACGCGACGCACGCCGACCGGATCACGAAGCCGATGATCCGCAGCAAGATCACCGATCCGTGGCGCGAGGTGAGCTGGGACGAAGCGCTGGCCTATACGGCCAGCGAATTTCGGCGCCTGCAAGCCACCTACGGCCGCGACTCGATCGGCGGCATCACGTCGTCGCGGTGTACCAACGAGGAAACCTACCTGGTGCAAAAGCTGGTGCGCACCGCGTTCGGCAACAACAACGTCGACACCTGTGCGCGCGTCTGTCACTCGCCGACCGGCTACGGCCTCGGCCAGACCTTCGGGACGTCGGCCGGCACCCAGACTTTCAAGTCGGTCGAGCAAAGCGACGTCATCATGGTGATCGGCGCCAACCCGACCGATGCGCATCCGGTGTTCGCGTCGCGGATGAAGAAGCGGCTGCGGGGTGATGCTTCGCATGCGGGCGCGCGGCTGATCGTCGTCGATCCGCGGCGCATCGATCTGGTCGACGGGCCGCATGTAAAGGCCGACTACCATCTCGCGTTGAAGCCGGGCACCAACGTCGCGGTCATCACCGCGATGGCTCACGTGATCGTGACCGAAGGATTGGTCGCCGAAGAATTCATCGCCGAACGCTGCGACGAACAAAGCTTCGTCGATTGGCGCGCGTTCGTTGCCCGCCCGGAAAATTCGCCTGAGGCGTTCGAAGCGGTGACGGGTGTGCCTGCCGAGCAGATTCGCGGCGCGGCAAGGCTGTTCGCCGCCGGTCCGAACTCGGCGATCTACTACGGCCTCGGCGTCACCGAGCATGCCCAGGGCTCGACGATGGTGATGGGCATCGCCAACCTCGCGATGGTGACCGGTAACGTCGGTCGCGAAGGGGTCGGCGTCAATCCGTTGCGCGGCCAGAACAACGTGCAGGGCAGTTGCGACATGGGCTCCTTCCCGCACGAGTTGCCCGGCTATCGCCACGTTTCCGATACCGTGATCCGACTCCAGTTCGAGGACGCGTGGGGAGTGACCTTGAGCGCCGAGCCAGGGCTGCGGATCCCCAACATGTTCGACGCCGCGCACGACGGCAGCTTCAAGGGCCTCTACTGTCAGGGCGAAGACATCGTCCAGTCCGATCCGAACACCCAACACGTTATCGACGCGATGATGGCGATGGAGTGCATCGTCGTGCAGGACCTGTTCCTGAACGAGACCGCGAAGTACGCCCACGTGTTCCTGCCGGGCACGTCCTTCCTCGAGAAGGACGGCACCTTCACCAATGCCGAGCGTCGCATCTCGCGCGTGAGGAAGGTGATGCCGCCCAAGCCCGGCCTGGCCGATTGGGAGGTCACGGTGAAACTTGCGAACGCGCTCGGCTATCCGATGGCGTATGCGCATCCCGGAGAAATCATGGCCGAGATCGCTGCGCTGACTCCGACGTTCGCCGGCGTCAGCTACGCCGCGATCGATCGCCTGGGCAGTTTGCAATGGCCTTGCAACGAGGACACCGACGAGGCCGGCACATCGGTCATGCACGTCGACAAGTTCGTGCGCGGCAGAGGCCGATTCATCGTCACGCAATACGTCGCGAGCGAAGAGAAGGTGACGCGCAAGTACCCCTTGCTGCTGACCACCGGACGGATCCTTTCCCAGTACAACGTTGGTGCGCAGACACGCCGAACGCTCAACAACAGTTGGCACGACGAGGACCGGCTCGAGATCCATCCGCACGATGCCGAAGACCGCGGCATCGGTGAGGGCGACTGGGTTGGCATCCGCAGCCGCGCCGGTGATACGGTGCTTCGCGCGGTATTGTCCGAACGCATGCAACCGGGCGTGGTCTACACCACGTTCCACTTTCCCGAGTCGGGCGCCAACGTCATCACGACCGAAAGCAGCGACTGGGCCACCAATTGCCCGGAATACAAGGTCACTGCGGTCGACGTGATGCCGGTGGCGCAGCCGTCCGAATGGCAACGCGACTTCGCGAGCGTCAACCGCGAGCAGCTCGACCTGCTGCGGCAGGGTCGCGAGGTCGAGATGATGGCGAAGTGAGGACATCGGCAGTCGAGGCGTCGCGAGACGGCACCGGCACCCGAATTGCCGATGTGGTTGCGCTTTGTTCCGGAATATCCGAACGATTCGGCGTCCTGAGCGATGCCACGGAGGCGATCTCGTGAACATCGATCATCTAGTGAACATGGTGAATAAAATCGGTGAATTTTTCGAGGCGATGCCCGACCGCGACGGAGCGTTGCACGGAATCTCGGATCACCTGCGAATGTTCTGGGCGCCGCGGATGCGCGAGCAGTTGACGGCGCATTGCGCTGAAACGGGCGACGCCGGCATCACGGCGATCGTCGCAGAGGCAATGGCGCGTTATCCAATCCTGACGCGAGCGGTTCCGGTCCAAACCTCCGACCCGCGTGAAGCCGCTGAGCGCCACGAGTGGGACGGGGCATCGGAGGCGTGATGGTAGACGATCTCCGGTCCCGGAGATCGTCTGCCTCCTGAATATCGCTTGCCGGGATCTACTTCGCAGCGTTGCGCGATTCGACGCGTTGCGCGATCCATGGACGCGAGTCGCTCGGTCAGGCGACCACTACTACCGGGGTCGCTGCTCTCACCGGTTCTGGCGCTGTCGAATGGCAGTCATCACCGCAGCCACGAAGATATAGAACGGCGTGGCTTCGAACACTTCGCGCAGCACGCCCCCTTCCCCGGGCTTGCGACTCGGATTGAAGGCTCCTTGGCGGTAAGTCGAGTTGAACATTTGATTCCTTGTAAGTGATCGCCGGTTTGTAGGCTGAACCCTTTTTTTGGTATGGGTTTACCGATCGTCGATGGCAACGTCGTCCCTCGACAGTTTCAAATCGGGCGCTTTTTTCGCCAATCATTTCACATGAATGGTGCGACGCAACAAAAGCGTATTGTATGGGGAGATCACCGAAAGTCAAGCGGTGGATTGCGCAGTGCAGCGTGGTCCCGAGACGTGCGCCGATCGCTTTCTCATGGACCTCTGACGCCTCGACCCAGTGTTGACCTTTTCATTGGTAGTTGACCAAGGTCAAGACATTTGACCGCCGGCAGGCAGACACTGCTGGTCCCACGCGATTTCGTGCCAGGCGGGGGAGGCGAGATTCAAAAACCGTCGAAGATTGGTCGCACGACTTGGTCGCACGGCTGGGTCGCACGACGCATCTGCGCAAGCACCCTGTTTCGATTCACGCGTGATCCGCACGGCTGATACCAGCTGGCAGTCTGGCTGTGCGACGCAGTCAGACACCCGACCAGTCAGGAGACTTCCATGGTTCGACCATTTGCAGCAACCGTAGATATGGGCAGCGCGTCCACTGCGGCCCGGCATCCGTTCTATCGATGGGGCCAGCTCTTGATGGGCATCGTCTGCATGGCGATGATCGCCAACCTGCAGTACGGTTGGACCCTGTTCGTCAACCCGATCGCCGATAAGCATGGCTGGAGTCGCGCCGCGATCCAGGTGGCTTTCACGATCTTCGTGCTCACCGAGACCTGGCTCGTTCCGATCGAAGGCTACCTCGTCGACCGCTTCGGTCCACGTCCGGTGGTACTCGTTGGCGGCCTCCTCTGCGGCTTGGGTTGGGTCTTGAACTCCTTCGCCGACTCACTGCCGATGCTGTACTTTGCGGCGGCCGTGGGCGGCATCGGTGCCGGTGCCGTCTACGGTACTTGCGTGGGGAATGCGCTGAAGTGGTTCCCGGATCGCCGCGGTCTCGCGGCCGGATTGACGGCCGCCGGCTTCGGTGCCGGGTCGGCACTCACGATCATTCCGATCTCGGCCTTCATCAAGTCCAACGGCTACGAAGCGGCGTTCCTGTACTTCGGCATCGGCCAGGGCCTGGTCGTCTTCCTACTGGCATGGTTCCTGACCCCCGCACCTGCGCACATCAAGGGGACGCACCATTCGACGGCCAACGTGCAGCAGACCAAGCGCGACTTCAGCCCTACCCAGGTGCTGCGTCAGCCGGTGTTCTGGGTGATGTACATCATGTTCGTGATGGTGGCCGCGGGTGGCCTCATGGCCACCGCGCAACTCGGACCGATCGCGAAGGACTTCAAGATCGGTGAGATCCCCGTCAATATCATGGGTCTGGTGTTGCCGGCGCTGACCTTCGCGTTGGCAATCGACCGTGTACTGAACGGGCTGACGAGACCGTTCTTCGGCTGGGTCTCCGACAAGATCGGCCGCGAGCCGACGATGTTCATCGCGTTCGGGCTCGAAGCAATCGGCATCCTGGCGCTGTACAACTTCGGCCAGAACCCGATCGCGTTCGTGATCCTGACCGGTTTGGTGTTCTTCGCCTGGGGCGAAATCTACAGCCTCTTCCCGTCGACCTGCGCGGACACCTTCGGCTCGAAGTACGCGGCTGCCAATGCCGGCCTTCTGTACACGGCCAAGGGCACGGCGTCGCTGCTGGTGCCGTTGTCGAGCGTCCTCGCCACGGCTACCGGCAGTTGGCACACGGTGTTCATCGTGGCCAGCGTAATGAACGCGATCGCGGCGCTGATGGCGTGGTTCGTTCTGCGGCCGATGCGCAGGGCACACATGGCCATACAGACGGCCGACTGATGGAAGACCGGGCGGGGAGTCATCGCATGCAAGCCGCTCGGTATCGTTCAGATCTTTCCGCTATGGCGCAACCGGCTCAGGGTTTCCGGTGAGAGATTGAGATGCGACGCCAGCTGCTTCTGCGGGATCCTGTCCACCAGGTCGGGCCGCTTGCGCGCGAAGCGGTGCACGCGTCCCGGTGCGTCCAGAAGGTGCAACGTGATGGTGTGGCCCATGACTTCGGTCATCAGCCGCATCACGCACGACTCGAACCACTCCTTGGTCGGGCGGTGCCGTTCCAGGAACTCGACCCATTGCCGCATCGGCAGGCGAGCCACGCGTGCTTTCGTCACGCACACGATGCCGTAGGGCGTCGGTGTGCCCATGCGCCACGCCGCGTAGCTCGTTTCCATGTCGCCCTCGGCGGCGAAGCGCAGGATCATTTCCTTGCCCTCGGGATTGGAAACGACGCGCTTCAGTACGCCGTTGATGATGAAATACTGCTCCATTTCACGGACGCCCTGGTGCAACAGGAAATCGCCCTTGTTCCCATCGACCACGACCAGCAAAGCCTCCAGCTCGGCACGCTCGGTATCGGACAGCTCGCTCAGAACCTCGGTCTTTTTCAGTTGCAGTCGAATGATGTTCTTTTCCGGGTGGCTCGCTACGGGTATCACGGTGGCCTCGTCGGGTTTCACCACGCTCTAGTATTTCCGAAAATTGATCGCGGTCAACGGAGCTAATGAAGGATGGAATCATAGTCCCGCCAACGCACTCTGCCGCATCGATACCCCTTGCGCCACTCAAGTGGCGCGAGGCACGCGCGCATTCCACAACTCACACGAATCCGCAGGAGACATTCATGTCCGCAGTCCTGAACAGCCGCATGTCCGCAGTCCCGACCGATCAACCTGAACAAGAAACGACCGACGGGTTTCATCTGATCATCGATGCTCTGAAACTGAATGACATCGACACCATCTTCGGTCTGGTCGGCATTCCCATCACGGACCTGGCTCGTCTCGCACAAGCGGAAGGGATGCGCTTCATCGGCTTTCGCCATGAACAACACGCGGGCAATGCGGCGGCCATCGCGGGCTACATGACCCAGAAGCCCGGTATTTGTCTGACCGTGTCCGCGCCAGGCTTTCTCAACGGCCTGACGGCGCTGGCCAACGCGACCACGAACTGCTTCCCGATGATCCTCATCAGCGGGTCCAGCGAGCGAGAGATCGTCGATCTTCAGCAGGGCGATTACGAAGAGATGGATCAGCTCAACGCGGCCAGACCGTACGCCAAGGCCGCTTATCGCGTCCTCCACGCTGAAGATATCGGCATCGGCGTAGCGCGCGCGATTCGTGCGGCCGTGTCCGGCCGTCCGGGTGGCGTCTATCTGGATCTGCCCGCGAAACTCCTCGCCCAGACGCTTGACGTCGTGCAGGCGAAAAAGTCCTTGGTGCGCGTCGTCGATCCGGTTCCGCGCCAAATTCCTTCGTCCGACTCGGTCACACGCGCTCTCGATGTTCTGAAGGGAGCCAGGCGCCCCCTCATCCTGCTGGGCAAAGGCGCTGCCTACGCACAAGCCGACGCTGAGATCCGTGCGCTCGTGGAACGAACCGGCATCCCCTACCTGCCGATGTCCATGGCCAAGGGACTGCTGCCTGACACCCACCCGCAATGCGCTTCGGCCGCGCGGTCGTTCGTCCTTGCGGAGGCTGACGTCGTGGTATTGATCGGCGCCCGCCTGAACTGGCTGCTGTCGCACGGCAAGGGCAAGACCTGGGGCGCATCGGGGACCAAACAATTCATCCAGGTCGACATTTCGCCTACCGAAATCGACAGCAACGTGGCGATCGCCGCGCCCGTGATCGGTGACATCGGTTCCTGCGTGTCGGCCCTGCTGGCAGGTATCGATTCCGACTTTGCCAAACCTGCCACCGCGTGGACCGGCGCGATCGCCGAGCGCAAGGACAAGAACCTGGCGAAGATGGCAGTGACGCTCGACAAGGATCCGTCCCCGATGAATTTCCACAGCGCGCTGCGCGCGATCCGCGACGTGCTCAAGACGCGTCCGGACATCAACGTCGTCAATGAAGGCGCAAACACCCTGGACTTCGCCCGCAGCATCATCGACATGTATGAGCCGCGCAAGCGCTTCGACTCCGGTACCTGGGGCATCATGGGCATCGGGATGGGCTATGCCATCGGCGCGGCGGTCACCAGCGGCAAGCCCGTCGTTGCCATCGAAGGCGATAGCGCGTTCGGTTTCAGCGGCATGGAAATCGAGACCATCTGCCGCTACGACTTGCCGATTTGCATCGTTGTCTTCAATAACAACGGGGTATATCGCGGCACCGACGTGAACCCGACCGGCGGGAAGGATGTCGCACCCACCGTTTTCGTCAAGGGCGCGCGCTACGACAAGATGATCGAGGCATTCGGCGGCATCGGCTGCAACGCCACCACGCCGGCCGAACTGACGAAGGCACTGACCGAAGCGATCGCGTCGCGCAAACCCACACTCATCAACGCCGTCATCGACGAAGCGGCAGGCACCGAGAGCGGTCGCCTGACCAATCTGAATCCGCTGAGCGCGGCGATGAAGAAATAATCCAAGCCAAACAAGGAGAAATCAAGTGGCCAAGAAACCTCTAGAAGGCATTCGCATCATCGACTTCACTCACGTGCAAGCCGGCCCGGCCTGCACCCAGATGCTGGCCTGGTTCGGCGCCGACGTGATCAAGGTCGAGCGCCCCGGATCGGGCGACGTGACACGCAGCCAGCTGCGCGACATCCCTGGCGTCGATGCGTTGTACTTCACGATGCTCAACAGCAACAAGCGCTCGCTGACCCTCGACACCAAGAAGCCCGAAGGCAAGCAGGTGCTCGAGACGCTGATCCGCGAATGCGATGTGCTGGTCGAGAACTTTGGCCCGGGCGCACTCGACCGCATGGGCTTCACCTGGGATCGCATCCAGGAGTTGAACCCGAAGATGATCGTGGCCTCGGTCAAGGGTTTCAGCGATGGCCACCACTACGGAGACTTGAAAGTCTACGAGAACGTCGCCCAATGCGCGGGCGGCTCGGCCTCGACCACGGGCTTTTGGGATGGCCCGCCGACGATCAGCGCCGCCGCAATCGGTGACAGCAACACCGGCATGCACCTGGCCATCGGCATTCTGACCGCCATCATCGGCCGCCAGCACACCGGCAAGGGCCAGCGGGTAGCGGTATCAATGCAAGATAGTGTTCTCAACTTGTGCCGTGTCAAGTTGCGTGATCAGCAGCGCCTGGAGAAGGTCGGTTACCTGGAAGAGTATCCACAGTATCCGCATGGCACATTCAGCGACGTGGTGCCGCGCGGCGGCAATGCCGGCGGCGGCGGTCAGCCGGGCTGGGTGCTCAAGTGCAAGGGCTGGGAGACCGACCCGAACGCCTACATCTACTTCACCGTTCAGGATCATGCGTGGGCGCCAATCGCCAAGGCCATCGGCAAGCCCGAATGGATTACCGATCCGGCCTACACCACGCCCAAGGCGCGCCAGCCGCACATCATGGACATCTTCGCCACCATCGAGGCCTGGCTTGCCGACAAGACCAAGTTCGAGGCGGTGGACATCCTGCGCAAGTTCGACATCCCCTGTGCGCCGGTGCTCACGATGAAGGAACTGGCCAACGACCCCTCGCTGCGCGCGAGCGGCACGATCGCCGAGGTGTCGCACAAGGAGAGGGGCACGTATCTCACGGTGGGCAGCCCGATCAAGTTCTCCGACCTGAAGCCTGAGATCACAGGCTCGCCACTGCTCGGCGAGCACACTGACGAGGTGTTGGCCGATCTGGGCTACAGCAAGGCGCAGATCGCCGAGCTTCATACCGCAGAGGCTGTTTGACACCAGGGGTCGTTTTCGCCCTCCATGCCTGGGTCAACGGCGCCCTTACGGGCGCCGTTTTTCCTCGAGGCATCGATCCATGGTTGACGTATCGAGTGAGTAAATCTGAACAAGGAACACGTGCCATGAACTCGGCTATCGACTGTCATCAACTCGTCGCTGCGGTAGGTGACGGAATCATCGCTGCGGACGCGAACGGTGCCATCACGCTCTGGAACCCGGGCGCCGAACGCATGTTCGGCTACACCGAGGCCGAAGCGCTCGGCCAGTCGCTCGACCTCATCACGCCCGAACGGCTGCGCCAGCGCCATTGGGCCGGCTATCAGAAGTCGATGGAGACCGGCACGACCAAGTACGGCAACGACCTGCTCCGCGTTCCGGCAGTGCACAAGGACGGTCGCGCGATGTCGATCGCCTTCACGGTGGCGATGTTGTTCACGCCGGAGCAGAAGGTCGGCGCAATCGTGGCCGTCATCCGCGACGAGACCATCCGCTTCAACGACGATCGGGCGCTGCGCAAACGCCTCGCGGATGCCGAGGCGAAAGTGGCGTCCGTCCAGTGACGCGTTACCAGAACCATCGGATGTCCAAATGAGCAAGGCCCTCGAAGGCTATCGAATACTGGACTTCACCCACGTGCAGTCCGGTCCGACCTGCACTCAGCTGCTGGCCTGGTTGGGCGCGGACGTCATCAAGGTCGAGCGGGCGGGCGAGGGCGATGCGACACGTGGCCAGCTTCGCGACATTCCCGATGTCGACAGCCTGTACTTCACGATGCTCAACCACAACAAGCGCTCGATCACGATCGACACCAAGAAGCCGAAGGGCAAGGAGGTGCTCGAAAGGCTGATCAAGCAATGCGACGTACTAGTCGAGAACTTCGCACCCGGTGCGCTCGGCCGCATGGGCTTCAGCTGGGAGCGAATCAACGAGATCAACCCGCGCATGGTGGTGGCATCGGTCAAGGGTTTCGGCCCGGGCAAGTACGAAGATTGCAAGGTCTACGAGAACGTCGCGCAGTGTGCGGGCGGCTCGGCTTCCACCACGGGGTTCGACGACGGGCCGCCGATGGTGACGGGCGCGCAGATCGGCGACAGCGGCACCGGCTTGCATCTGGCGCTGGGTATTCTCGCGGCGCTGCTGCAACGGCACACCAGTGGCCGCGGGCAGATGGTCCTCGCGCCGATGCAGGACGCGGTGTTGAACCTGTGTCGCGTCAAGCTGCGTGACCAGCAGCGATTGGAGCGCACGCATACCTTGCACGAATTTCCGCAATACCCCGACGGCAAGTTCGGTGACTCCGTGCCGCGTGCGGGCAACTCATCGGGTGGCGGCCAGCCCGGCTCGATCCTGAAATGCAAGGGCTGGGAGACCGACCCGAACGCCTACATCTACTTCATTACGCAAGGCGCAGCGTGGCCGGCCGTGTGCAAGGTGATCGGCGAGGAAGGCTGGATCACCGACGAGGCTTTCGCCACGCCGGCGGCGCGGCTGCTCCACCTGAAGCCGATCTTCGCTCGCGTCGAGCAGTGGACCATGACCAAGGACAAGTTCGAGGCCATGGACATCCTGAACAAATATGACATTCCCTGCGGACCCGTCCTGTCGATGAAGGAGCTCCTGGAGGAGCCTTCGCTGCGCGCGAGCGGCACGATCGTCGAGGTCGATCATCCCGTGCGGGGCAAATACCTCACCGTGGGCAATCCGATCAAGATGTCGGACAGTCCGACCCACGTGACACGCTCGCCCCTGCTTGGCGAACACACCGAGGAAGTGCTTGCTCAGCTCGGCTACGACCAGGTGCAGATCCAGGCCTTGCGTGACGAGCGCGTGATCTGAGGAACCACCGTGACGAACGCGATGGATCACCGGTCATGTTCGTGCGGCGCCGGTGGTCGGATGGGCCAGCGCTCTGGCGCGGGGCGCCAGATGAGAGCGGTCCAGGGCGACTCCGATGCATAAGCTTTTATAGATGGTGTGCAGAGATTAGTTTGACTGTTATTTATCGAACGGGTGGACAAGAATGCACCTGTCGGCATCGCGCGAAGGCGCTTCTAATCGCCGGCCACCCACAGACAGATTAAGGAGCATTCCATGGGAAACAAACAGAATTCATTCGGCCCGAGCGACGCCTTGGATATCGATCGGGAAACGTACAACGCCGCTTTCGGCGAGCTTGGGCTCGGCTGGTACTGGGACGCCAAGACCTATTCCGAACTGCAGGTCATCCCGGAAGAACGAAACCGCGTGCGCACCTATGTCGAAACCCATGTGCCGCATTTGCTGCGTGCGTATGACGCCGACTTTCTCGTCAATGCGATCGAGTCCAAGCGAAGCCAGCTTTGCAGCGCATTCGCAACCTGAATCACAGCATCAAGATCTTGCGGAGCGATGAGTTCGGAATATGCAACACACGCGTTGGATTCGATTCATTCACGACGGCGCCACCGGTTTCGGCACGCTGGAGGGTGATCGCATCCACGGGCACAGTGGGGACATGTTCGAGGCACCCGAACCCACCGGCCAGATCTTTCGCCTGGAGCAGGTGAGGGTCCTGATGCCCACCAAGCCGAGCAAGGTGATCGCTTTGTGGAACAACTTTGCGGCGCTCGGTGAGAAGCTCAAGCTCCCGGTGCCGGCTGAGCCCCTGTACTTGCTCAAATCGCCGAATTCGTTTGCAAATCCGCTCGACCTGATCCGCAAGCCCCGATGTGAAGGCAAGGTGGTTTTCGAGGGCGAGCTCGGCATCGTGATCGGAAAGACTGCCTCGGCCGTAAGCGAATTGGACGCGCTGGACCATGTGTTCGGCTACACCTGCGCCAACGACGTGACGGTCGCCGACATCCTGAACCGCGACGCATCGTTCCCGCAGTGGGTTCGTGCCAAGGGCTTCGACACCTTTTGTCCGATGGGGCCGGTGGTGGCAAGTGGTCTGGATCCCGCCACGCTGGTCGTGAAGACCACCCTGAACGGCCAATTGCGCCAGGATTATCCGATCAGCGACATGCGCTTTTCAGTACAGCGACTCGTGAGCCTGATCTCGGCCGACATGACCTTGTTCCCCGGCGATGTGATCCTGTGCGGCACGTCCATTGGCGTCGGTTCGATGAAGCCCGACAGCGAGGTCGAAGTTGGAATCGAAGGCATAGGCGCCCTCCGCAACCACTTTGGGTAGAGCCATGGAAAACGCCGCAACGAATTCAAATCGAAGGGATTGAAGCATGAAAGTTGCGATCATCGGCGCTGGGGCGATCGGCGGTTACGTGGGCGCAAAGCTCGCGCTGGCGGGCGAGGATCTGACCTTCATCGTGCGCGGCGCGAACCTCGCTGCAATTCGAGGGCACGGTCTGAGGCTCATCATGGCCGACGGCACCGAGCACCTCGCGGCCAAAGTACGCGCGACCGACAACTACGACGAGGCGGGCCCGCAGGATCTGGTCATCCTGGCGATGAAGGCGCATCAGGTGGAGGCCGTTGCGCGCGACGTGCCCAAGCTGTTCGGTCCCGAGACTGCCGTGGTCACGATGCAGAACGGAATCCCTTACTGGTACTTCTACAAGCATGGCGGCGCGGCACTTGAAGGAACGCGGGTTCACAGCGTCGACCCGACCGGCGTCGTCGGTGATTGCATACCGGCCAGTCGCGTGATCGGCTGCGTGGTCTACCCTGCGTCCGAGCTGATCGCGCCGGGCGTGGTCAAGCACATCGAGGGCGACCGCTTTCCCATCGGAGAGCTCGACGGTTCGTCGAGTGAGCGCGTCAACCGCATCTCGGCGTGCTTCACCAAGGCGGGCTTCAAGGCACCCGTGCTCGACAACATCCGCGCCGAAATCTGGCTGAAGCTGTGGGGCAACCTGACCTTCAATCCAATCAGCGCCTTGAGCCACTCGACGCTCGTCGACATCTGCCAGTTTCCGCTCACGCGCGAGCTTGCCGCGTCGATGATGCACGAGGCGCAGGCGGTGGCGCACAAGCTTGGCATCGAGTTCCGAGTCACTCTGGACAAGCGCATCGCCGGGGCCGAGAAGATCGGAAAGCACAAGACCTCGATGCTGCAGGACATCGAAGCCGGGCGCGCGCCTGAGATCGATGCGCTCGTCGGCAGTGTCGTCGAGCTCGGCCGCCTGACCGAGACGCCGACACCCCACATCGATACCGTCTATGCGCTCGTGAAGTTGCTCGGCAAGGGCATGGGAGAGCAGCGTGGCCAGGTGCGGCTGCAAGAGATGGCAGAGGCTGCCTGACGATGAGCACCTTGAAGCGCGCACGCAGGGCTCGCATCGTTGCCACGCTGGGCCCGGCCACGTCCGGCGACGCGCCGATCCGCGCCTTGTTCGAAACCGGCGTCGACGTGTTCCGTCTCAACTTCAGCCACGGTTCGCAGGCAGATCATGCGCAGCGTCTGAAGAGCATCCGTCGACTCGAGGCCGAGTGCGGCCGGCCCATCGGCGTACTGCTCGATTTGCAGGGCCCTAAGTTGCGGCTCGGCACATTCGTCGGTGGAACGGCTCAACTCAAAGCCGGCTCGCCGTTCCGCCTCGACCTCGACGCGACGCCGGGCGACGCGAGACGCGCGCCGCTGCTGCATCCCGAGATCTTCGCCGCGTTGAAGTCCGGCACCGAGCTCCTGCTCGACGACGGCAAGCTGCGTTTGCGCGTCGAGACCTTCGGCGTCGACTACGCCGAAACCACCGTCGTGATCGGCGGACCCATCTCCAACCGCAAGGGCGTCAACGTACCCAGCGTCGTGCTGCCGATCTCGCCCCTCACGGCGAAGGATCGCGAAGACCTCGCGTTCGGCTTGAGCCTGGGTGTGGACTGGGTCGCGCTGTCGTTCGTGCAGCGGCCTGAGGACATCACCGAAGCGCGCGCCATCATCGGTGACCGCGCATGGATCATGGCCAAGCTGGAAAAGCCCGCGGCGATCCATGAACTCGCCGGCATCGTCGCGTTGGCCGATGGCGTCATGGTCGCGCGCGGCGACCTGGGCGTCGAACTGCCGCCCGAGGAAGTGCCCGAGTTGCAGCGTCTGATCGTGCGCGCATGCCGCCAGGCCGGCAAGCCCGTCGTGGTGGCAACCCAGATGCTGGAATCGATGATCAATGCGCCGGTGCCGACGCGCGCCGAGGTTTCGGACATCGCGACCGCCATCTACGACGGCGTCGATGCGGTGATGCTCTCGGCCGAATCGGCCTCGGGGAGCTATCCGATGGAAGCGGTGGAGATGATGAACCGTATCATCACGCGGGTTGAGTCGTCTTCCTCGTATCGTGCCGGCATCGACGCCTCGCACACGCCCGCCAAGGCGACCACCGCCGATGCGGTATGCGGCTCGCTGCGCCTGGTCGCCGCGCTGATCGCGCCGGCCGTCACCATCACCTATACGTCATCGGGCTTCACCAGCCTTCGAGCCGCGCGCGAGCGGCCAACGGCGCCGATCCTGAGCCTGACGCCCGAAGTGAACACGGCGCGCCGCCTGGCAATGGTATGGGGCGTGCACGCGGTACTCGTCGATCAGATTCACGATGTGGGCGAGATGATCAATAGCGCCAATCGCACCGCGCTCATCGAAGGCTTCGCCGGACCCGGGGCCGATGTAGTGATCGTTGCCGGCCTGCCGTTCGGCGAGGCCGGTACGACCAATCTGCTGCACGTGTCGAAGCTCGCATGAGCGACCCGCAGGATCCGCCGATGTCATGAAACACGCCACCTTGCGTCAACTCAAGGTCTTCGAAGCGGTCGCGCGGCATTTGAGTTTTTCGCGAGCGGCGGAAGAACTGCACTTGACGCAGCCGGCCGTCTCCACGCAGGTCAAGAAGCTCGAGGACCGCGCGGGGCTGCCGCTCTTCGAGCAGTTCGGAAAGAAGATCTACCTCACGCCCGCAGGTGCCGACCTGCTCGACATCGGCCGCGGCATCATTCAACAATTCGAGGTCGCCGAAAACGCAATGACGCAGTTCAAGGGCGTTTCGGGGGGCAAGCTCAATGTGGCCGTGATCAGCGCCGGTGACTATTTCTTCCCGCGCCTGCTCGTAGAGTTCATCGGCCGACACCGAGGCGTGGTGCTCAACTTCACCGTCCACAACCGCGAGGAATTGCTCTCCCACATGTCGGCGAATCTGACGGACCTGGCCGTCATGGTACGGCCGCCGCAGGAGCCGGACATGGTGAGCGAAGCGTTCGCGCCGCATCCTTACGTGATCGTGGCGGGACCGGGCCACGCGTTGGTGGGCGAGAAGTGCATCGGTATGGACCGTTTGCTGCGCGAGCCTTTCGTCGTTCGGGAGAGGGGCTCCGACACGTGGCAGTCGATGCAGGAGGGTTTCGGCGACGACTTGGCAAAACTCAACATCGCGATGGAGATCAAGAGCACCGAGACCATCAAGCAGGCCGTGATGGCGGGCATGGGCATCGGCTTTCTATCGGCTTACACGATCGGCCAGGAGCTGCGCACCGGCGACCTGAAGGTGCTCGACGTACGGGGCTTTCCGCTGATGCTGCACTGGTACGTGGTGCACCGGCGGAAAAAACGGCTTCCACCGGTGGCCCAGGCCTTCAAGGACTTCCTGCTCGACGAGGGTGCCGCACTCATCGCGCCGATGATGACGTTCGGAGGTGCGCCTGCCTCCGATGCGGGCGCGAAGGCGAGTCATCCCGCTCCCGGCGATGCGATGGCAGAGTGCTCGTGATGGAGAAGGAAACATCAATCATGCCTTCGGCGTGCCTGGCGCAAACGAGGGGCGCCGCTGGCAAGCTGCAGCGCATCGGGCTCGCGCAAAAACCGGGGCTTGCATAACACCGTGCGCGCAAGGTCGCGCGCGCATCGAATCCGATTGGAAATAACCATGCCGATCAAACGTGCGAAGGGCCGTCCCGGCCGCGTGGTGGTTCTCGAACACACGTCGAAGGTCCTTGAAGGCAACCCGCTCGGCGACCCGCACATGCGGCCGGTGCACGTGTGGTTGCCGCCGCAATACGACGACAAGCGCTTCGCCGACATGCGCTTTCCGGTGCTCTACGACATGGTGGGCTTCATGGGCGCGGGCCCGAGCCACACCAACTGGAAAGCGTTCGGCGAGAACATCCCCGAGCGCGCGGCGCGCCTGGTGCACGACAAGAAGATGGAGCCGGTCATCATCGTGCTGCCCGATTGCTTCACCGCGTTGGGCGGCAATCAATACGTCAACTCATCGGCGATCGGCAACTACGCGGACTACCTGACGCGCGAGATCATCCCGTTCGTCGATGCGCAATTCCGCACGCTCGCGTCGCGCGAGCATCGCGGCTGCTTCGGCAAGAGTTCGGGCGGCTACGGCGCGATCGTGCACGGCATGAGGTACGCGAAGTACTGGGGCGCGATCGCGGATCACTCGGGCGACTCGTACTTCGACTTCGTCTATCGCAGCGACTGGCCGAATACGCTGGATGCGCTTGCGAAGTACGCGAAGCCCAGGCGCGTAGCGGGCGCAATCGATGTGGTGGCGCGTTCGAAAGCGACCGGCGAAGGGCTCGATGACGGGCGCATCGCGGCCTTTCTTGATGCGCTATGGAAGAAGAAAAAACTCGAAGGTCCCGACGGCCACGCCGTGATGAACCTGTGCATGGCCGCGACCTACGATCCCGACCCGTCGGCACCCAACGGCTTTCGCGTGCCCTTCGATCTCGAGACCGGCGAGTTGATCGAGGCGCGCTGGAAGAAGTGGCTCGCGCACGATCCGATCAACATGGTCGGTCGCTACGCGGACGCGCTGCGCTCGCTGCGCGGCATCTACATCGATTGCGGATGGTCCGACCAGTACCACATCCACTACGGCACGCGGATCCTGTCGAAGCGGCTCGCGGCCTTGAAGATCGCTCACGTCTATGAAGAGTTCGACGACACGCACAGCGACATCGACTACCGCATGGATGTGAGCCTGCCATTCCTCGCGCGCTCGTTGAGTGCGACGCCCACGAAGCGGCGCAAGGGCTGAACCTTCGGCCTTCAGGCGCCCTCAGCTACAAAGCCGGCAGCGCGATGCGACCCGTCGCAGAAGGGTTTGTCCTTCGAATGCCCGCAGCGACAAAGTCGCGTGTCGGTCGTGCGCGCCACCGTGCGGCCGGTCCCCGCGCAGATCTCGACTTGCCCGTCACGTGCAGCGGGGCCGCCGTCCTTGCGCACGTAGTGGATCGCGCCCGACGGACAATTGTGCGCCACAGCCACCAGCGTCTCCACTGGCACGGCGTCGGGAAAAATCCAGGCGCCGGGGGTGTTGGACTTGAACACGGTCGGTGCGTCGAGCACGCAATGTCTCGAATGAATGCAACGAGCGGCATCGAAATGCACGGCTATCTTCTCGCCCTCGACGACTTCGACGGTTGATGCGCCACGCGGTGCATCCTCGCGATAACCGGATTGGTCGCCGCGGGCCACGCGGGTTCGAATTGCGGGTCGGCCGCGGTTAATGCCGCGAGCTCTTCGCCCATGCGCGTGAACCGGCAGAAGCGCGAGTCGACTTCCTCATGACCCGCGCCTTCGCCTTGCGTGACGATGGTCGCGATCGCTCGTTGTGCCGACGACAGATCGGTCACCGCAATGACGCCCGTCAGCGGTGCGAGCGCGGCGTCGACCTGCAATGCCGGATCGCCCATGAACACCGCCGCTTCGCCGTCGACCGCGACCCACGCGGCCAGCGATTGCGCGAGCACCTCGTACAACTCGCCCACGGTTGCGTAGTCCTTCGGGCCCGGACTCAAGCGCCCTTCGGGCACCACGCGGCGGTACTCACGCTGCGGACTGAAACCTTTGGCATCGTGCAATTCCTGGCTCGACGGTCGTTCGAGGAATTTGAAGTGCTCGATCGTCGCCGCCGAAAACGGCTGCAGGCGAATCACGAAGCCGGCCGGGTAGGGACCAGCGTCGACCGGGGACGGCGGCCTTCCGACATGCGGCGTGGCGCCCAGAGCGCTTGCGAGGTTGCCCACCAGCGCGAGGTGCGTCATCTCGTCGAATACCACCGCATGATCGCGTCGCGCCAGCGCGCAACTGCATCGCGCTGTTCAGCGCTCCAGCGCGGCTCCTCGCGCTTGAGGCTGAACGCGGCATAGAGATAGCAGCACATCAGGTGATGCTCGATCTCCGACGCTTCGTGCAGCCAGTAGAGCAGTTGTTCGCGCGTGGGCGGATGGACGCGCTCGGCCGCCTTGTTCAAGGCATCACTCCTCGAAGATTGCAATTGCCAACTAGTGTAGCCACGGTCGCTACGATTCAAAGTCCGATCAGCCCCGCGCGCAAGCCCGCGCTGACTGCCTCGGCGCGCGTGGCCGCGCCGACCTTGGCCAGGATCTGGCCGACGTGATACTTGGCGGTGTGCGCGGAGATGCCGAGCGCGCTTGCGATGTCACGATTCGACATGCCCTTCGCGATCAGCTCGAACACTTCCAGCTCGCGCGGCGTCAGCGGCTCGTGCTCCTGGACCTCGGCCGGCCACGGCGCTTCGCGCACCGACAGGCCCGCCAGCACCGCGCGCACGGCTGCGCGCAGACGATCGGCGGTCGCGTTCGCGGAGAGCTGCGCATTGGCTCCGGTCGCACCGCGGATCGTGATCTCGTCGCCGCCCAGCACCCAGGCATCCGCGTCGTGCGCGACGTCGCCTTCGCGAACCTCCCAATCCTCGACGCCCGCGAGCGCGACCATCGCGCCCTGGACGAAGAGCGGTGCGCCGCCGACGATCACGGCGTGGCGCACGCGCCTCGACCGCAGCTTGGGTTCGGACGTGAGTCCGGGCGGGGCGCGACCTCGATCACGAGACTGTGCTTCTGCCCGCCGCGCAGGACCATGACACCGATGCGCGCGCCGACCTGGAGGGCATCGCGGATGGTCTCGAGCCGGGTTGCCGGGTGGTCCGCGAACTCGACGATGACGTCACCCACTTGCAGCCCCGCCTGCGCGGCCGGTCCGCCTTCGGCCACCGAGCTCACGAGCAGGCCGTCGACGCCATTGCCTTCGAATTGCGTTCGCGCGGGCTGCAATGCGAGGCCGATGAATCCATGCTGCACGCGACCGTGGGTCATCAACTGGTCGAGCGTGATGTCGATGGTAGCGGCCGGGATCACGACCGCATGGCCGCGCGAGAACGCGTTGCTCGCGATGCCGAGCACGGCGCCCATCGCATCGGCCACAGGGGCGCCTTCGAAGCCCCCATACAAGCCGCCGTCCAGACGGATCAGCGTGTCGATTTCGCCGCCCCGCCAGGTGCGCCATCGACCCGCAACCGATCCGATGTGACCGAAGCTGGCCTGCACTGCCACCGACGGATCACGACCGACCGCGAACACGAAATCGCCCACCCGCGGGGTCGCGGCTTCGGCGCGATCGATCACGGGTATCGCGACCGGCTCTGCGCTCGATCCGGCGCCACTCCCGAAAACGATCGCGGCGATGTCGGTGCCGCCGTCGGCGCCGCGCACTTCGCCTTGCACCTGCTCGCCACCGGGAAGCACCAGCGAGACGCGTGAAGACCGCCACGCGATCGACGCGCTCGCGACGACGACATTCTCGCGCCAGTGGATGCCGGCGCCGCGGTGCCGTCGGCCGACGACGCCGAGGGCCGACCGGGCGACGCGCTCGACCGCGTCGGGCAAGCTGGGGGATGAGGAACTCGTATTCATGGGAGACACCGATGCCGATGGAGGAAGCCCCATGCTGCGCCGGCCATGAGTCTCGCACCTCGGCCGACCCGGCAGTGCGCGCCCGCCCGATCGGGCAGGCGCTGCGTGCTCCGCATCGGCGCCGTGACGCGCTAACTCAGGAACAGGCGATAGGCTGGATTGTCGGTCTCGTTCTCGTACGGATAGCCGAGCGTTTTCAGAAAATCCCTGAAGGCCTTGCGTTCCGATGACGGTACCTGCAGACCGACGAGGATGCGGCCGTAGTCGGAGCCCTGGTTACGATAGTGGAACAGGCTGATGTTCCAGTTCGGGCTCATCGACGAGAGAAAGCGCATCAACGCGCCGGGCCGTTCGGGGAAGACGAAGCGATAGATCTGCTCGTGCGCAGCCAGCGAAGACCGGCCGCCGATCATGTGGCGCAGGTGAGTCTTGGCGAGCTCGTCGTGCGTGAGGTCGAGCGTCCTGAATCCGTGCTTCTCGAAATTCGCGGCAAGCGTTGCGCTCTCGCCGCGCGCGGTGGCGACGCCGACGAACACATGCGCGACCTTCGCATCGGCGATGCGATAGTTGAACTCGGTCACGTCGTGTGCGCCGATCAACGCGCAGAAGCGTCGGAAGCTGCCGCGCTCCTCGGGGATGGTCACCGCGAAGACGGCCTCGCGCTCCTCGCCGACTTCGGCGCGCTCGGCCACGAAGCGCAGGCGATCGAAGTTCATGTTCGCGCCGCACGCGATCGCGACCAGCGTCTCGCCTTTCAGGTTCTCGCGCGCGGCATAGGCCTTCAGGCCCGCGATCGACAGCGCGCCCGCGGGCTCGAGGATCGAGCGCGTCTCGACGAACACATCCTTGATCGCCGCGCAGGTCGCATCGGTATCGACCGTGATGATCTCGTCGACGTACTTGCGCACCATGCGAAAGGTTTCTACGCCCACCTGCTTGACCGCGGTGCCGTCGGAGAACAGGCCCACGTTGGCGAGCGTTACGCGGCGCTTCGCGGCGATCGATTGCGCCATCGCATCCGAGTCGGTGGTCTGCACGCCGATGATGCGGATCTCGGGCCGCACCGCCTTCACGTACGCGGCCACGCCGGAGATCAAGCCGCCGCCGCCGATCGCGACGAAGATCGCGTGGATCGGCCGGTCGCTGTGCAGCGACTGATGCTGGCGCAGGATCTCCATGCCGATCGTGCCTTGCCCCGCGATCACATCGGGGTCGTCGAAGGGATGCACGAACGTGAGCTTCTCCTTCTTCTGCAGCGCGAGCGCATGCGCATACGCGTCCGAATAGCTCTCGCCTGCGAGCACGACCTCGACGCCGCGCGCCTTGACCGCATCGACTTTCACCCGCGGCGTGGTGACCGGCATCACGATCACCGCGCGACATCCGAGACGCTGCGCCGACAGCGCGACGCCTTGCGCATGGTTGCCGGCCGATGCCGCGATCACGCCGCGCCTGAGTTCGACGGGCGACAGGTGCGCCATCTTGTTGTACGCGCCGCGCAACTTGAAGCTGAATACCGGCTGATTGTCTTCGCGCTTGAAGAGCACGGTGTTGCCGATGCGTTTCGACAGGGCCGGTGCCACTTCGAGCTCGGTCTCGCGCGCGACGTCGTAGACGCGGGCGTTGAGGATGCGCTTGAGGTAGTCGGTAGGCATGGTGGGCAGGTCGTGCCTGGGATGACAAGTGCGGCAGCACGCGACTCTATCCGATTGCAATGCGCGATAGCGGCGTTCGGTTCGATCGCTACAATCCGCCGATGCTCGATTCCTGGATGGAGGCGGTCCTCGCGTGGCTCTCGCTGCCGGAGTACGGTCTCTCGAGCGTATTCGTCGTCAGCTTCGTCTCGGCGACGCTGGTGCCGCTGGGCTCCGAGCCGGCGGTGTACGGCATGGTCAAGCTGCGGCCCGACCTGTTCTGGGAAGTCATCGCGGTGGCCACGGTCGGCAATGTGTTGGGCGGCGTCGTCGACTATTGGATGGGGTGCGGCGCCGAATGGATGCTCGAGCGCAAGCTGCATCTGGACGAGCACGGGTTGCCGATTCCTGAGACGTCCGTCAACGGCGCGGCAGCGACAACGGACGCGCCGAGCAAATGGCATCAGCGCGCCGTGAACTGGATGGAACGGTTCGGCCCAGTCGGCTGCATCCTCTCGTGGCTGCCCGGCATCGGAGATCCGCTGTGCGCGGTGGCCGGCTGGCTGCATCTGCCGTTCTGGCGCTGCGTCTTCTGGATGGCGATCGGCAAGTGCCTGCGCTACATCACGATGACGGCGGGTCTGGTGTGGATGTTCTGAGCGCGTAGCGCAACGGGTGACGTACGCGTAGAGGCGCGTCCGGGCCGGCGGCCGGCGCGCGTTCCCTTCTTTCCGTACTATTGGGCGAAAGTCCTTTGACGCGCGGTCCACGCAACTCTCATGAACGCCCCCCTGTTCCCCCGCATGTCCGCATCGATGCCAATCGCCGAAGCGCCCCCGCGCCTGCGCGAGATTCCCTACAACTACACCTCGCTCTCCGATCGCGAGATCGTGATGCGGCTACTCGGCGCATCGGCCTGGGACGACCTCAACGAATTACGTACCGAGCGGCGTACCGGTCGTTCGGCGCGCATGCTCTACGAAGTGCTCGGCGACATCTGGGTCGTGCAACGCAATCCCTATCTGCAGGACGACCTGCTCGACAATCCCAAGCGCCGCGCCGCGTTGATCGAGGCCTTGCACCACCGCCTGAACGAGGTCGACAAGCGTCGCAGGACCACCGGCGCCGAGTCCGACGCGGAAGCGCAGGCCGACCGCGATGCCAAGGTCGGCAATCTGCTCGATGCCGCGCGCAAGGCGGTGAGCGCCTTCGAGGATGACTTCCGCAACACCTGGGACCTGCGCAAGCTCGCCGCCCGCAAGCTCGCGCGCGTGACCGCGAAGGACAACATCAAGTTCGACGGTCTCTCGCGCGTTTCGCACGTCACCGATGCGACCGACTGGCGCGTCGAGTATCCATTCGTGGTGCTCACGCCCGATACCGAAGAGGAGATGGCGGCGATCGTCGCGACCTGCATCGAGCTCGGCCTGACCATCATCCCGCGCGGCGGCGGCACCGGCTACACCGGCGGCGCCATTCCGCTGACGCCGCGCGCGGCCGTGATCAACACCGAGAAGCTCGAAGCCTTGGGCGAAGTCGAGATGCGCGTGCTGCCGGGGCATACAACGCCGGTCGCGACGATCTGGTCGGGCGCAGGCGTGGTCACCAAGCGCGTGGCCGATGCGGCCGAGGCCGCGGGCTTCGTGTTCGCGGTCGATCCGACGTCGGCCGAAGCATCGTGCATAGGCGGCAACGTCTCGATGAACGCGGGCGGCAAGAAGGCCGTGCTGTGGGGTACCGCGCTCGACAACCTCGCGTCGTGGAAGATGGTCGACTGCGACGGCAACTGGCTCGAGATCGAGCGGCTCGATCACAACCTTGGCAAGATACACGATGCGCCGGTCGCGACCTTCGCGATCCGCAAGTTCGAGCCCGACGGCAGGACGCCGATCTCGACCGAGACGCTGGTGATCGAAGGCAAGCGCTTTCGCAAGGAAGGGCTCGGCAAGGACGTCACCGACAAGTTCCTCGCGGGTTTGCCGGGCGTGCAGAAGGAAGGCTGCGACGGCCTCATCACGTCGGCGCGCTGGATCCTGCACAAGATGCCGGCGCACACGCGCACCGTCTGCCTGGAATTCTTCGGGCAGGCGCGCGAGTCGATTCCGTCGATCGTCGAGATCAAGAACTTCATGGACGCGGAGGCGCGCGCCGGTCGCGCGATCCTCGCGGGTCTCGAGCATCTGGACGAGCGCTATCTGCGTGCGGTCGGGTATGCGACCAAATCCAAGCGTGGTGCCGACGCGTCGTCGTCCGCAGCAGCATCCGGGTCCTCGTATCCCAAGATGGCGCTCTTCGGCGACATCGTCGGCGACGATGCCGATGTCGTCGCGCGCGCCGCGTCCGAGGTCGTGCGCATGGCCAATGGGCGCAGCGGCGAAGGCTTCGTCGCGGTCTCGGCCGAAGCACGAAAGAAGTTCTGGCTCGACCGCGCGCGCACGGCCGCGATCGCGCGCCATACCAACGCGTTCAAGATCAACGAGGACGTGGTCATTCCGCTCGCACGCATGGGCGAGTACACCGACGCGATCGAGCGCATCAACATCGAGCTGTCGATCGACAACAAGCTCGAACTGCTCGATGCGCTCGATGCCTACTTCGTGCATGACCTTGCCGGGGTCGGGCTCGGCAAGACCGACGATGCCGAAGTCGATCGACTCAGTCGCGACGAGTTGATGGGCAACCGCGTCGAGCAGGCACGAGTGTTGATCGCGGACGTTCGAGCGCGTTGGCAGTACCTGCGCAGGCACATGAACAGGCCGCTGGATGAGGCGCGCGAGGCGTTGTCGGCGCACGGGGTCGAGCTGCCGGCGAAGCCTGGAGCTCCTAGGGACGCGGAAGCCGGAACGACGGCGACCGATTTCGTCTACGGACCCGACGGCGGCTCGACGAGCTCGCCCGACGACGACGGCCAACGCAGCGTCTTCGATCTATTGCAGGATCGCAGCATTCGCGTCTCGTGGAAGCGCGAAGTTCGCGCACCGCTGCGGCAGCTCTTCAACGGCGCCGCATTCGCGCCGGTACTGGTCGGGACCGAAGCGGTTCACAAGCGCGTGCTGCGCGGTCGCGTGTTCATCGCGCTGCACATGCATGCGGGCGACGGCAACGTGCACACCAACATTCCGGTCAACTCGGACGACTACGCGATGCTCACGACCGCGAACGCGGCCGTGGCGCGGATCATGCAGATCGCGCGCGACCTCGACGGCGTGATCTCGGGCGAGCACGGTATCGGCATCACCAAGCTTGAATTCCTTACCGACGAAGAGACCGCCGACTTCCGCGCCTACAAAGAGAAGGTCGATCCGCACGGCCACTTCAACCTCGGCAAGCTTCAGGGTCTGCCCGCCGTGCCGGCCGACCTGCGCAATGCCTACACACCCAGCTTCGGCCTCATGGGCGCGGAGTCGCTGATCATGCAGCAGTCCGACATCGGCGCGATCAGCGACTCGATCAAGGACTGCCTGCGTTGCGGCAAGTGCAAGCCGGTCTGCGCGACCCACGTGCCGCGCGCCAACCTGCTCTATTCGCCCAGGAACAAGATCCTCGCGACCTCGCTGCTGATCGAGGCCTTCCTCTACGAAGAGCAGACGCGTCGCGGCATCTCGGTCAAGCATTGGGAAGAGTTCACCGATGTGGCCGACCACTGCACGGTGTGCCACAAGTGCGTCGCGCCCTGCCCGGTCGATATCGACTTCGGCGACGTGTCGATGAACATGAAGAACCTGCTGCGCAAGATGGGTCAGAAGAAATTCAATCCCGGTGCAGCCGCGTCGATGTTCTTCTTGAACGCGACCGACCCCGCGACGATCAACATCAGCCGCAAGCTGATGATGGACTGGGGCTACAAGGCGCAGCGCGCAGCCGTCGAGTTCTTCAAGCCGGCGGGCAAGAAGCAGACCGCGCATCCGCCCGCCACGCACGGCAAGACGCCGGTGCGCGAGCAGGTGATCCACTTCGTCAACAAGAAGATGCCGGGCAACCTGCCGAAGAAGACGGCACGCGCGTTGCTCGACATCGAGGACTCCAAGTTCGTCCCGATCATTCGCGATCCGCAGCGTGCGAACGCGGACAGCGAGGCAGTGTTCTATTTTCCGGGATGCGGATCGGAGCGCCTGTTCTCGCAGGTCGGCCTGGCGACCCAGGCGATGCTCTGGCATGTTGGCGTGCAGACGGTGCTGCCGCCGGGATATCTGTGCTGCGGGTATCCGCAGCGCGGCACCGGCGACTTCGACAAGGCCGAGAAGATCATCACCGACAATCGCGTGCTGTTCCATCGCATGGCCAACACGCTCAACTATCTCGACATCAAGACGGTCGTGGTCAGTTGCGGGACCTGCTACGACCAGCTCGCGGGCTATCAATTCGACAAGATCTTTCCCGGCTGCCGCCTGATCGACATCCACGAATTCCTGATGGAGAAGGGCGTCAAGCTCGAAGGCGTGACCGGCACGCGCTACATGTATCACGACCCTTGCCACACGCCGATGAAGCAATACGACCCGCTCAAGGTCGTCAATACGCTCATGGCGAGCGAGCTCAACGGCAAGGTCGAGAAGAACGATCGTTGCTGCGGCGAGTCGGGCACGCTCGCGATCACGCGGCCCGACATCTCGACGCAGGTGCGCTTTCGCAAGGAGGAGGAGATGAGAAAAGGCGTCGCGAAGGTTCGTGCGGCCGCAACGCCGGCTGATCTCTCTGCCGCAACCACGAGCGCGTCGCAGTCCGCGGCACCCGTGAAGATCCTCACGTCGTGTCCGTCGTGCCTGCAAGGCCTGTCGCGCTACACCGACGATGTCGGTGTCGAGGCAGACTACATCGTCGTCGAGATCGCCCGGAACCTGCTTGGCGCGGACTGGATGCCCGACTACGTGCGCCGTGCGAATGCCGGCGGAATCGAGCGCGTCCTGGTGTGATCGCGGGATCCGACTTCCGGGTGTGACCCTGACGTGACCCTTCTGGCCGCGCGCTGGCGGCGTTTCCGATCGACCGGCGCGCAATCGAGCCAGTTGAACGGCGTCTCTGTTCGAGGGGTGCCAAAGGCACAATAGGGGTTTCGCCTTTTCAGACGTTTCGTCTTCCCTTCCCCCCGGCACCCATGCTCCGATTCTCGCGTAGCGATGAACAGCCCGTCGAGAAAAAGCCGCGCATCGTCGATGGAGCGGGGGCCAAGACGTGGCTTGCTGGGATGTCGCAGCCGGGCAGCATCGCCAGTCTGCTCGAGATCGCCGAAGTGCTCGACGCGCTCGGCGCGCGCGGCGAAGAGCACGGTGCACCGGCGCTGCCACCGCAACGAAAGTTCGCGATTGCCGAGAGGATTCGCGGCGTCCTCGTCCACGTGCTGGTCGAGCGTGCCCGCGAAGACTCCTTCGCGGCGGTGCCTCTTGCCGACGAGCTGAGCCTCAGGTTCTGGCCCGCGATCGACGCCGCCTGCGCGCTGCGCGACGCCTATGCCTGGCTGGTCTCGCAACTGCCCGAGACATCCATCGAAATCGGTGTTGCCCAACAGCCGTCGGATGGTTCGGGCTCATCGGCAGCAACGGCGTTCTCGTTTTCGCGCATCGACGCCTTGCAGCGTGCGCTCGACGTCAATGCGCAGGCGATGCTGGTCATCCAGCGCGCGCGCTGGCCGGTTCCCGCATCGATGTGGGAGCGCCATTGCACGCTCGGGCAACTGGTACGCGATCTCGACTGCCAGGATATCGAGATCACCGACGCGCAGCGCACCAGCGCCACCCGAACCTGTCGCGCGGCGTTCGTGCTGCCGATCATGGTTGCCCTGGCCGATCCTGCCTCGCGTAGCGCCGTCGAGTTCGACGTGATCCGCATGGCCGCGCAGCGGTGGTCGAAGAAGATGGGCTTTCGCATCGAGAGGCGCAGCGGCGCCAACGCGGGCGCCGTCAATGCGGATGCGATCAACGCGCCGGCGCGGCCAATTCCCAATCCGGGGCCAAGCGTTGCGCTCGGCAATTTCATGCTGCGCTTCGACACACAAAGCGCTATCCAGTCGATCGACAAGCGGATCGAGGCTCTCGACGAAGGCAAGCTGCCGCGCGAAGTCGGCATCGGAGACAGCCTTCGGCCGCAAGCCGCGCGCGAGTTGCTGCTGTCGCTGCGACAACGCTGGGGTTCGGTCGCGCCGCCGGACATCGCTGCGCCTGATCGCACGTGGCGCGGCGCCCCGAACGAAAGCAAGGTACTCGCGATGGTCGGCATGCCAGGCCGCGATGACGCGTTTCATGAAAACGATCTCGGAGCCATCTCGCAACTGGGCCGCGGGCAGGACACCTACGCGTATCAACGCATGAAGCTTGGCGGCATCACGCGGCCGCGCGAAGTCGTCGAAAGCGATCGCATCGAGCAACTGCTTGCATCGGCCGAAACCTGGACCCTCGCTGCCGAATCACCCGACGCGATCCGCTGCGTGCGTAAGCAATCAAAGCCGCGCATCGGCCTGAATCGACTGGTCGGGCTCAAGCTGGGTGCGCGCGACCAGGCGGCACCCTTCCTCCTGGGGTGGGTCGAAGCCATCCAGGGAACCACCCTCGAAGACGACGAGCGGCGGGTGCGCCACACCAGCGCACACAGCGTGCGCGTGCGCCTTGCCCCGGGTGTGCCGCAGATCTTGCGCGCGTCGATCGACGATGCCGAACTCGCGTGCGCCTTCCTGCTCATGCCAGGCGCCGGCGGACTGCGCGCAGCACCGGTCTGCCGTTCCGGCGCGTTCGTTCCAATGCAAAGCGATGGGGGGCTTCAGGCAAATTCCCTGCAGGTACAAGACAGCGACGGCTGGCACGACGTTCGCGCCGCGCCGCGCGAGTACGGGCTGGTGCTGCCGCATGCGACTTTTCGTCCGCTGCGGCTGGTGCGCGCGGTGCGCGAGGGCGTGCTTGCAGTCCTGCGTCTCGAGGAATTGTTGATGCGCGGCGCCGACTTCGATCTGGTGCGCTTCACGCCGTTGTAATCGCCTCGTCGATCGAGCGAGTCTCGCGCTCGCCATCGAGCCCATCGTCCGCATGCTTGGCCACGACGCGCCTTGCCGGCAGGCTGGCCGTGAATGTGCTGCCACGGCCGACCTCGCTTTCGATCTCCAGCGTGCCTTGATGACGTGTCAACACGTGCTTGACGATCGCCAGGCCGAGGCCGGTGCCGCCCGATTGACGCGAACGCCCACGGTCGACGCGATAGAAGCGTTCGGTGAGTCGCGGCAGATGCTGGGTCGGAATGCCGATACCGGTATCGATGACCGTGTAATCCGCGCCGCCGTCAACGTTCTTGCTCCAGCGCACGACGATGCGGCCGCCGTCGGGCGTATAGCGGATCGCGTTGGTCACGAGATTGGTGAACGCGCTCGTCAACTCGAGCTCCGAGCCGAGCATTGCCACGTTGCCGTCGATCTCGAATACCAGCTCGTGCCGATCGCCCGAGAGCTGACGCGCGGTTTCCTCGATGCGCGCGAACAGGCCGGCGGGATCGACGAAATCTTCGCTAGGGGCGCTGTTGGCCTCCAATGCCGAGAGCGTCAACAAGTCATCGACCAGGCGCTGCATGCGCTGGGCCTCTTCACTCATCAGAGCCAGATAGTCGCTCTGCTGCCTGGGCGTCAGCGTCGCCTCGCTGATGGTCTCGAGAAAGCCCGACAACACCGTGAGCGGCGTCTTGAGTTCGTGCGAGACATTGGCGACGAAGTCGCGGCGCATCGTTTCGAGTTTTTCGAAGCGCGAGATGTCGCGCGAAAGAATCAGTTTCTGCGCGTCGCCGTAAGCCACGAGTTGCAGCGACAGCACGCGCTCTGCCCCGTGGCGCGCATGGCGCAGGCGCAACTGGACCGGACGCTCCCATTCGCCGCGCGACAGGTAGGCCAGAAAATCCGGGGCCCGAACCAGGTTGGCGATGTTCTGGCCCACGTCTTTGGCCAGCTTGAGATTGAGATGTTCTTCGGCCTGCGCGTTGCACCAGACGATCTGGTTCTGCGCGTTGAGCGTGACCACTCCATCGGGCAAGGCCTGCGCGGCGCCGCGAAAGCTCGCGAGCGCGTCCGAGAGGGCCGCGTGCTCGCGCTGGGTGGCGCGGCCCCGGTGGTAGAGCTGCGCGTAGAGCTCTTCCCACGCGCCCGACGAGCGCGGCAGCGTCGCGCCCTGCTCCCGTCGCGCCCAGCGCCACAGGTTGCGCAGGTGTATCGCGTCGCGCAGATAACGCAGCGTGAATGCAGCCGCAGCGAACGCGAAGGCGTTGGTCCAATCGGAAAGCGCGCGCACGATCAACGTCACGATCGCTACCGCGCCGACGAAGAAAAAGGTCCGGACCCAAACAGCGTTCACGAAGTAATGGCGCGAAACCGCGCGCGGCGACACGGAGAATGGCGGAGCTTACGCCGCCGCCGCACGCTGCTCGATCACCGAGAATCGATAGCCGCTGCCGCGTACCGTCTCGACGAGGTGGTCGTGCCCGCTGGGCGAAAGTGCGTTGCGCAGGCGGCGGATATGGACATCGACCGTGCGCTCTTCGAGAAAGACGTGGTCACCCCATACCTGATCGAGCAATTGCGCGCGCGAATAGACGCGTTCGGGATGGGTCATGAAAAAATGCAGCAGGCGGAATTCGGTCGGTCCGATGTCAAGCGTGCGACGCACATCGCCCGGTTGGCCACCCGTCAGACGATGGGTTGCGGGATCGAGTTGCAGGCCGCCGGTATCGACCACGTCGTCGGTCAACTGGGGCGCGCGCCTCCGTAGCACGGCCTTGATGCGCGCCATCAACTCCTTCGGCGAGAACGGCTTCGTCACGTAGTCGTCGGCGCCTGCTTCGAGGCCGTCGACCTTGTCGGTCTCGTTCGAGCGCGCCGTCAGCATGATGATCGGCACGTCGCGCGTGCGCTCGTCGGCGCGCAACTTCTTGGCGAAGTGGACTCCCGACGTGCCGGGCAGCATCCAGTCGAGCAGGATCAGGTCGGGCAACTCGGCGCGAACCAGCGTCGTCGCCTGGTCGGCATCGGCGGCGCGAAGCACCTTATGGCCGGCGAACGTGAGATTGACGGCGATCAATTCCTGGATCGCGGGTTCGTCCTCGACGACTAGGATCGTGCTGGGCATCCGATGACCTCGCTAAGGGACAGAGCTGCGGCAAAGCGACGACAATAAGACGATTCTATGACGCGAACGTGACACGCGTGCAAACGGCCGCATGGCCGCAAGGTACGGACCTTCGTGCGCTAAACTCGCCAGCCTATGGCTTCCAGCAGCGCGGTCGACCCGCCGACCGAGATCATCGTTCATCAGCAATCGAGGCGTCTCGAAGTCGCGTTCGGCGATGCGGCGCGCTATCTCTTCTCGTTCGAATTCCTGCGCGTGCATTCACCGTCGGCCGAAGTACGCGGCCATGGCCCGGGGCAGGACGTTCTGCAGGCCGGCAAGCGCGACGTGACGATCAGCGCGATCGAGCCGATCGGTCATTACGCGATCAAGCCGGTGTTCTCCGATGGGCACGAAAGCGGCATCTACACCTGGGCGTATCTGCGCGAAATCGGTCGCGATCACGATGCGCTCTGGGCGGACTACCTGCAACGGCTGGCTGATGCGGGCGCAAGCCGGGATGTACCGGACGCGCGTCGCGACTCGAGCGCTGCGGCGCCTTCATCCGCGTCATCGTCCGATCCAGCGATGAAAAGCGTCGAAGCGCGGCGCGATCGTCATTCATAAGCCACGATCGCATGAGTCCTGATCGCCGGGCGGAACCGGAAGATGCGTCGCCGTTGCCCTCCATGGGCGAAGGCGCACCGACCGCCAAGACCCACTTCGGTTTCGAAACCGTTCCCGAGGACGTGAAGGCCGACCGTGTCGCGCAGGTCTTCGACTCGGTCGCGCGCAAATATGACCTGATGAACGACGTGATGTCGGGCGGCATGCACCGGCTCTGGAAAGCGTTCACGATCGGACGCGCTTCGGTCAGGTCCGGCGCGAAAGTGCTCGACATTGCCGGGGGAACCGGTGACCTCGCCCGCGCGATCGCCAAACGCGCGGGGCCCACCGGCGAAGTCTGGCTGACCGACATCAACGAAGCGATGCTCGTCGTCGGCCGCGACCGCATGATCGACTCCGGGCTACTGCTGCCGGTCGCGCTCGCCGACGCGGAGCACCTGCCTTTCCCCGATCGCCATTTCGACCTCGTGACGGTGGCCTTCGGCCTGCGCAACATGACGCACAAGGACCGAGCGCTGGTCGAGATGCGACGCGTGCTGCGTCCCGGCGGCAAGCTTTTGGTCCTGGAATTCTCCAAGGTCTGGAAGCCGCTCGCGCCGCTCTACGACGCCTATTCGCTGAAGGTCCTGCCGTGGCTGGGCAAACGCATCGCCGACGATGCCGACAGCTATCGCTATCTGGCCGAGTCGATTCGCATGCATCCCGATCAGGCGACGCTTGCCGAGATGCTGCGCACGGCCGGTTTCGCTCGCGTGCAGGTCTTCAATCTGACCGCCGGCGTGGTCGCGCTTCACGAAGGCGTGAAGCTCTAGCGGTTTCGCGTTGCCTCGATGCGAAGCGCCTTTCGCAGCCTTTGCTATTCTCGGTCCGATGTCGTCCACACCCTTCTCTCTCCCTCCGTTGCCGCTCCTGCCCAATCCGCTGGACGCATTGCCGGCGGCGATCAACCACCTGCTTCGCGCCGAGCCGTGGGCGCGCGCGCAACTTGCGCCGCACGTGAACAAGACCTTGCACATCGTGGTTCAGCCGTTCACCATCAAGCTTTCGGTAGCGCCCGATGGAAGCGTCGCACGCGCGACGCCGAGCGCCACACCCGACACGACGGTGACCTTGCCTTCGTCGGCGATCGTGCGCCTGTTGAGCGGTGCGGGCCGCGGTGACGAACAAGGCGGCGACCGCCGGGGTGATGACCGCAGCGACGGGCTGATGCGCGACATGCGGCTTGAAGGCGATGCCGATTTCGCGCATGCCGCTTCGATGCTGGTGCGCCATCTGCGCTGGGACGTCGAGGAAGACCTGTCGACCGTGGTGGGCGACGCGGCCGCGCACCGCGTGGTGGCGTCGGCGCGCTCGGCCAATCGGGAAATCAGGCGTACCCACGAGAAGGTCGCGGCCGGCATCACCGAATACCTGCTCGAAGAAAATCCGCAACTGGTGCGGCCACGCGCCGTGCACGTGCTGGCCGACGGCGTGCGCAAGTTGCGCGACGATATCGCGCGACTGGAGAAGCGCGTCGATCGCCTGCCATTGCGCGCCGGTCCGCGCGCGTGAGCGTGTACGGCGTCGCGAGTCCGACTCGATGAGCCTGCGCGCGCATCTTTCGGGCCGCGTCCTGCACCGCCTTTCGTACATTCTCCAGCGATGATGCGCGTCGTTCGTCTCTTCACCATCGCCCGCGTGATGTGGCGGTTCGGCATCGACGAGATTGCCGCCGACGGCATTGCGAGCCCGGTGCTTTCGCGCACCATCGGAAATCTGCGCCTGGGTCGCGACTTCACCACGCCGCGAGGCGTGCGGCTGCGTGAAGCGCTCGAGGCGCTCGGCCCGATCTTCGTCAAGTTCGGCCAGATGCTCTCGACGAGGCGCGACCTGCTGCCACCCGACGTGGCCGACGAACTCGCGAAGCTGCAGGACCGCGTTCCGCCCTTCGACCCCGAGCTAGCGATCCGTCAGATTCGCCTGTCGCTCGGCAAGGACCCCGACGAACTGTTCGCATCGTTCGACCGCGAGCCGATCGCATCGGCGTCGATCGCGCAAGTCCATTTCGCGACCTTGCGCGCCGACGCCGAAGGACACGAGCGCGAAGTCGCGGTGAAGGTGCTGCGGCCGAACATGCAGCAGGCGATCGAGCGCGATCTCGACCTGCTGCACACGCTGGCTGCCCTGGTCGAGCGTGTCTCGGCCGACGGCAAGCGCCTGCGCCCGCGTGCGGTGGTTGCCGAGTTCGACAAGTATCTGCATGACGAGCTGGACCTGATGCGCGAAGCCGCAAACGGCAGTCAGCTCCGGCGCAACTTCGCGGACTCGAAGCTCCTGCATATCCCCGAAATGTTCTGGGACTACTGCAGCAGCGCGGTGATCGTGATGGAGCGTGTCTCGGGCATTCCGATCGGCCGCATCGATCAACTGCGCGCGGCCGGCATCGACCTGAAGAAGCTGTCGCGCGACGGCGTCGAGATCTTCTTCACGCAGGTGTTCAGGCACGGCTTCTTTCACGCCGACATGCACCCGGGCAACATCTACGTGGGTGATTCGGGCACCGACTTCAATCGCTACATCGCGGTCGACTTCGGCATCGTCGGCACGCTCACCGACTTCGACAAGAATTATCTCGCGCAGAACTTCCTCGCGTTCTTCCATCGCGACTACAAGCGCGTCGCGACGCTGCACATCGAGTCGGGCTGGGTGCCCAAAGGCACGCGAGAAGACGAGCTCGAATCGGCGATCCGCGCGACCTGCGAACCGATCTTCGACCTGCCGCTGTCGCGCATCTCGCTCGGACAAGTGCTGCTGCGCCTGTTCCAGACCTCGCGCCGATTCAATGTCGTGATCCAGCCGCAGCTCGTGCTGCTGCAGAAGACCTTGCTCAACATCGAAGGTCTCGGTCGTCAACTCGATCCCGACCTCGACCTGTGGGCGACGGCGCAACCGTTTCTCGAACGCTGGATGAAGGACCAGCTCGGATGGCGCGGCTTTCGCGATCGACTCGCGCAGGAAGCTACGCAGTTCGCCACCTTCGTGCCGCAGATTCCGCGGCTCGTGCATCGCGTGCTGGCTAGCGAAGCCGAGCATCCGCTCGCCGCGGCGGTCGCCGACCTGGCCATCGCGCAGCGTCGCACGCAGCACGCGCTCGCGGTCGGCTTCGGCATCGTGGGCGCGTTGCTCGCCGCGCTCGTGGCAATCGTCGTCATCGTGCTGGTCCACGGTCCCTGGCCGTGGTGAACGGCGCGCAGCCGCACCCACGACCGGTCACCTATAATTTCGCGCTTCGCGGTTTCGAACGCACCGGCCCGGGCGCATGAACAATCTCTTCTGGTTCGTCATCATCTACTGGGTGATCTCGGTGGGCATCGGCCTTTACGCGGCCCGCTATGTCCACAACTCGAGCGACTACGCCAACGCGGGCCGCTCGCTGCCTCTTTACGTGGTCACCGCCACCGTGTTCGCGACCTGGTTCGGCTCCGAGACCGTGCTCGGCATTCCGGCGGTGTTCCTGAAGGATGGTCTGGGCGGGGTGGTCGCCGATCCCTTCGGCGCCTCGCTGTGCCTGATCCTCGTCGGCCTGTTCTTCGCGCGGCCGCTGTACCGCATGAACCTGCTGACGATCGGCGACTTCTATCGCAACAAGTACGGCCGCATCGTCGAAGTGCTCACGTCGCTGGCGATCGTGATCTCGTATCTCGGTTGGGTGGGTGCGCAGATCTCGGCGCTGGGACTGGTCTTCAACGTCGTGTCGGGCGGCGCGATCTCCGAGACGCTCGGCAAGATCATCGGCGCGTCGACCGTGATGATCTACACGATCTACGGCGGCATGTGGGCGGTGGCGATCACCGACTTCATCCAGATGATCATCATCGTCCTCGGCATGCTCTACATCGGCGCCGAAGTCGGTGGTCAGGCGGGCGGCGTCGGCCACGTCGTGCAACACGCCATCGATGCCGGCAAGTTCGCGAGCTTCTGGCCGGGATGGAATTTCGTCGCGATGCTGGGCTTCGTCGGCGCGCTGTTTACGATGATGCTGGGCTCGATCCCGCAGCAGGACGTGTTTCAGCGCGTGGCGTCCGCGAAAAATGAAAAGACCGCGGGCCGGGCATCGGTGCTGGGCGGCGTGATGTATTTCTGTTTCGCGTTCATCCCGATGTTCCTCGCGTACGCGGCCACGCTGATCGACCCGCAGATGGTCGCGCCGCTTCTGGCCAGCGACCAGAAACGCGCCGCTCAACAGATCCTGCCCAACCTGGTACTCAGCCACGCGCCGTTCTTCGCGCAGGTGATGTTCTTCGGCGCCCTGCTGTCGGCGATCAAGAGTTGCGCGTCGGCGACCTTGCTCGCGCCGTCGGTCACCTTCGCCGAGAACATCCTCAAGCCCGCATTCAAGAACGTCACCGATGCGAACCTGTTGAAGACGATGCGCATCGTCGTCTTCTGCTTCACGGTTCTCGTGACCCTGTACTCGGTGGGCTCGAACCTGCCGATCTACAACATGGTCGAGAACGCCTACAAGGTCACGCTGGTGGTCGCGTTCGTGCCGCTGGTTTTCGGGCTCTACTGGAAGCGCGCCAACACGCAGGGCGCGATGCTTGCAATTGGCCTGGGCCTCGTGTCGTGGATCGGCATGGAAACCACCAATCCCGATGCGTCGCTGCCCCCGCAACTTCTGGGGCTCATCATGAGTCTGCTGGGTATGGTCGTCGGTTCGCTGATGCCTGCGATGGGGCAGGTGCGCGAGATCGAAATCGTGGCGGAGCGCGTATTGTCTGGTGGCGAAGGAGGTAAGCAATGAAATCCGATCGGGAACCAGAGTCGAGTGAATCAGAGCGCGAGCAGAAGCGACGCGCCATCGCCCGCTGGGTACTGCTTGGTTTGTCTGCCGCATGCGCGGTCGTCGTCACGCTTTCGGCATCCCATGTGCGCGCGCAGAGCGCGCCCGCATCGCCAGCTAGCGCACGGCCAGCCATCGCGCCGATTGCACCTTTGCCCGAGCAGCCGGGCGATCAAGCCGCCAAGATCGCGTTGCCTTACGACGAAGCGGCCAACCCGCATCGCGACCTTCAGAACGCGCTCGCAAAGGCAAGGACGTCGGGCAAGCGCGTGCTGGTCGTGTTCGGCGCGAACTGGTGCCAGGACTGCCGCGTGCTCGATCGGGAGTTCCATGCGGGCGGCAAGACCGCCGAGCTGGTCCGATCGCACTACGAACTCGTCAAGGTCGACGTTGGCCACTTCGACAAGAACCTCGACTTCGCGAAACTTTATGGCGAGCCGATCAAGAAGGGCATCCCGTCGGTGGTCGTCGTCACGCCGACCAACCAGGTGGTGTATCAAACCAGAGCCGGAGAACTCGCCGATGCCCGTGGCATGGGCGGCGATGGTCTCTACAATTTCTTCAAGACGATGGTCGATCGGCCCGTGACTCGTGACGAAATCGGCGCTATCCGATTGAAGCGACAGGGGCTTTCTGCTAACTTCGGCACCCAGTTCGCATCGCTGGCCATCGTTGCGCGATAACGCGGACGACGCGACGGCCCACTCGGGCCTTCCTGATCCGCACACGTACCGACGCCTCGCGCTTACAAAACGCGGGTCGAATTTCAGATGCCACCCGCATCTCGCGCTTCCCGAAAACACGATTTTTGAGGATTACGCATGAACGCGCCTGTCTCGCCCCATCACTTGACGCCCGAGCTGCACGAAGCGCTCGGCAAGGTCACCCTCGACGACAAATACACGCTGGCCAAAGGCCGTGCCTACATGAACGGCACGCAGGCGCTGGTGCGCCTCCTGATGCTGCAGCATGAGCGCGACATGCGCGCCGGACTGAACACCGCGGGCTTCGTGTCGGGCTATCGCGGCTCGCCGCTGGGCGCCGTCGACCAGACGTTGTGGAAAGCCAAGAAGCATCTCGAGCAGCATCACATCGCGTTTCAGCCGGGCCTCAACGAAGACCTCGCCGCGACTTCCGTGTGGGGCTCGCAGCAGGTCAACCTGTCGCCGCAGGCGAAGTACGACGGCGTCTTCGCGATGTGGTACGGCAAGGGCCCGGGTGTCGATCGAAGCGGCGACGTGTTCAAGCACGCCAATGCCGCAGGCACATCGAAGCACGGTGGCGTGCTGGTGCTGGCCGGCGACGATCATTCGGCCAAGTCGTCGACCCTGCCGCACCAGTCCGACCATATCCTCAAGGCCTGCGGCATCCCGGTGTTCTTCCCCGCGACCGTGCAGGAGTATCTCGACCTCGGCTTGCATGCGTATGCGATGAGCCGCTACTCGGGGCTGTGGACCGGCTTCAAGGTCGTGACCGATGTAGTCGAGGCCTCGGCCTCGGTAATCGTCGATCCCGATCGCGTCGAGATCGTGCTGCCTGAAGAATTCATGCTGCCGCCCGAGGGTCTGAACATCCGCTGGCCGGACCCGCCCCTCGAACAGGAAGCGCGGCTGATGGATTTCAAATGGTACGCGGCACTCGCGTACGTGCGCGCCAACAAGCTGAACTACACGGTGTGGGATTCGCCGCATGCGCGCTTCGGCATCATGGCCAGCGGCAAGGCGTATCTCGATACGCGTCAGGCGCTGATGGACCTTGGCCTGGGCGAAGCCGAGTGCGCGCAGCTCGGCATCCGCCTCTTCAAGGTCGGCGTGGTGTGGCCGCTCGACGCATACCACGTGCGCGAATTCGCCACCGGCCTGCAGGAAATCCTGGTCGTCGAAGAGAAGCGCCAGATCCTCGAATACCAGTTGAAGGAAGAGCTCTACAACTTCAGCGAGCATGCGCGGCCGCGCGTGTTCGGCAAGTTCAACGACAAGGAAGGCGGCGAGTGGGCGATTCCGCAAGGCAACTGGTTGCTGCCTTCGAAGTACGAGTTGTCGCCTGCATCGATCGCAAAGGCGATTGCAAGCCGGTTTTCCAACTTCGAGTTACCCGCCGAGGTGCGCGCGCGCATCGATGCGCGCCTCGCGATCATCGACGCGAAAGAGAAGGCGCTCGCCAAGCCGCGCGTCATCACGGAGCGCAAGCCCTTCTTCTGCTCGGGCTGCCCGCACAACACCTCGACGCGCGTGCCCGAAGGCTCGCGTGCGGTCGCGGGCATCGGCTGCCACTACATGGCAGTGTGGATGCCCGATCGCCGCACCGAGACCTTCACGCAGATGGGCGGCGAAGGCACGCCGTGGATCGGCCAGGCGCCGTTCACCAACGAGAAGCACATCTTCTCGAACCTGGGCGACGGCACCTACTTCCACTCGGGCGTTCTCGCGATCCGGGCCTCGATCGCGGCCAAGGTCAACATCACCTACAAGATTTTGTTCAACGATGCGGTCGCGATGACGGGCGGACAGGCCACCGATGGCTCGCTGACCGTGCCGCAGATCACGCGCCAGATGGCGGCCGAAGGCGCGAAGAAGATCATCGTCGTCACCGACGAGCCCGAAAAATATGATGGCCACTGGGACGCGAACCGCGTCGTGCAGAACGAAGAGGGATCGGCCGCGATCGCCACCGGTAGGAAGTCGAAGTCGCTCGGCCCGATGCACGACAATCATCTCGCGCACGGCGTCTCGGTCCATCACCGCGACGAGCTCGACAAGCTGCAGCGCGAGTTGCGCGAGGTCGAAGGCGTGTCGATCCTGATCTACGACCAAACCTGCGCGAGCGAGAAGCGTCGTCGCAGGAAAAAAATCGTCGACGGCAGGCCGCTGTTTCCCGATCCCGCCAAGCGCGTATTCATCAACGACCTGGTGTGCGAAGGCTGCGGCGACTGCTCGGTGCAATCTAACTGCCTGTCGGTCGAGCCGCTCGAGACCGAGTTCGGTCGCAAGCGCGTGATCAACCAGTCGTCGTGCAACAAGGACTACTCGTGCGTGAAGGGCTTCTGCCCGAGCTTCGTCACGGTCGAAGGCGGCCGCGTGAAGAAGGGCAAGGGCGGCAGTGCAGCGGGTGTAGAAGTCGATCGCCTGTTCGACTTGCCGCAGCCCGCGATTTCGCAGGTGGATGCGCCTTACGGCATCCTCGTGATGGGCGTGGGCGGCACCGGTGTCGTGACCATTGGCCAGTTGCTCGGCATGGCAGCGCACCTCGAAGGCAAGGGTGTATCCGTACTCGACATGGCGGGGCTCGCGCAGAAGGGTGGCGAGGTCGCGTCGCACGTGCAGATCGCGGCGACGCCTGAGAGGCTGCAGGCCACCCGCATCGCGACCGGCGAAGCCGATCTGGTTCTGGGCTGCGACATCATCGTCACCGGCAACACCGAAGCGATCTCGAAGATGCAGGCCGGCAAGACGCGCGCGGTGGTCAATACTGCCGACATACCAACCGCGGAATTCGTGCGCAATCCCGACTGGAAGTTTCCGGGCTCCGATTTCGCAGGCGAGATTCGCGCTGCCGTGGGTTCCGATCGCAGCGCTGGTAACAATGGAAGCGAGGACCACTGCAACTTCATCGACGCCAATCGCCTGACGGTCGCGCTGCTCGGCGATGCGCTCTACACCAACCCCTTCATGCTCGGCTACGCGTGGCAGAAGGGCTGGATCCCCCTTTCGCACGAAGCACTCGAACGCGCGATCGAACTCAATGCGGTGCAGGTCGACAACAACAAGAAGGCCTTCCTGTGGGGCCGTCGCGCGGCAGACGATCGCGAAGCCGTCGAGCGCGTCGCCTTCCCGGCCGCGGTCGTCGACTTGAAGCGCGAAGGTTCGAAGAAATTGTCCGGCAGTCTCGATGAGATGATCGCGCGCCGCGCCGATTTCCTGGCCGGCTACCAGAACGAGGCCTATGCGGCTCGCTACAAATCGCTGGTCGGCAAGGTGCGTGATGTGGAAACGCGACTCGCGAATACTTCAGCGAAGCCCGAACTTCCGTTGACGGGCGCAGTCGCGCGCTATTACTTCAAGCTGCTTGCCTACAAGGACGAGTATGAAGTCGCGCGCCTCTACACCGACACTGCGTTCATGGAGAAGGTCAATGCGCAGTTCGAGGCCGACGAGAAGCACGGCCCGATCACGCTCAGGTTCCACCTCGCGCCCCCGATGTTCTCGAAGCGCGACGACAAGGGTCATCTGATCAAGAAGCAGTTCGGTCCGTGGATGATGAAGGGCTTCAATCTGCTCGCGAAGATGAAGGGTTTGCGCGGCACGGCCTTCGACGTGTTCGGTCGCACCGAAGAGCGCAAGGCCGAACGCGCGCTGATCGCCGAGTACGAATCGACGATCGCGATGATGCTGGCCAAGCTGGACGCGACCAACATCGGTGCGGCAGTTGCGGTTGCGAGCGTGCCCGAAGAGATTCGCGGCTACGGCCACGTCAAGGAAGCCAATATGGTCAAGGCCGCGGCGACTCGCGAGCAATTGATATCGGCCTTCAAGGCGCCGGTTCAGGAGATCAGTCGCGCGCGCGTGGCGTAGGCAACGAGGCGCGAATCGATGCGTTCAGCCGGCCGCCTCGATCTTCTCGAGCGTCATCTCGATCGTGCTGCCGTTCGGTTCGGTGTAAAGCACGCGCGCGGGATAGCCGCCGTCGGCGTGCGCGATCCAGATATCGATGTTCTTGTCGTTCGAGCCCGGCTTCCCCACGCGGCGCAAGTGCGCGGTCGAGAGAGGGCCCGGGCCGACCACGATCGTCTCGATGCCCTGCGTCTCGAAGACCCAGGTCTCGACCTCCCCGCGCACGCCTGCGACCGGGATGTCGATATGGCCTCCCATCGTGGCAAGGTTGGGATTCGCGCGCAGCAAGGCGCCGATTTGGAACAGCACCGACAGGCGATCCTGCGCGCCTGGCGTCAGCGGCGCGGTGGCGGCCGATGACGAGAAAGTGATCGACTGGCGCGCGTCGCGATTGAAGCTGGTGGCGACGGTCGAGCGCTTGCGCGGCGTCTCGGTGTAGCGGTCCGGCGCAAGCCCCGAGGCCGTCACGGCGCCTTCACTGTGCGACGCGAGCACATTGACCTTGAACAACAGGAAATCGACGGCCGCTTTCAGGTCGGTCTGGTAGCGCCCGTCGTCGCTGATCCAGGAAATCGATCCCACGCCGTAGTAGGAAACCGGGGTGGCGTTCTTGCGCTCGACCGCGACGACCTTGTAGTCGAGGCGTGCCGACGCGGGTGGGAGTGCGTCGGGTTGCGGTGGCGACGCCGGCTTGTCGGGGGCTTCGGCGCTCGCGGTCTGGCCGAGCGATGGTCCGCCGGGAACCGGCGACGCGGGCTTTTGTGCGGACGTCGATGCGCCTCGATTCGAGGACACCTCGACATTCGGAATCGCATCGTCCAGCGATTCGGGCACGAACTCGGGAAGTCGCGCGAGCCGCGGCATTCGCGGCGCCTGCGGTTCTGCGCGCGGGGGTCGCCGCGCGCTTGGAGGCGGCGCAGGCGGTGGCGGTTCGGTTGGTTCGGCCTGAGGCGCGGGAGGCAGGATGATCGCGCGCAACGGCTGCTTGTTCGTGTCTTGCTCGGCGGGCGCCAGCGTCCATTGCGGAAGCGCGTCGAGGGCGATGACGTGAATCAGCACGGAGAGCGCAACGATCGCGAGCCAATGCCGTGCACGCCTTCCTCCGATCCGAGGTGCCGATGACGTGGGTGCGAGCGCGACGGACATGAAGCGTTGTGATGTTCAACCGAGTGCGATACGCCGAGCGGGATAACGGGATGGTACGCAGTCGATCGGGCTTCGCGTGCGGCGGCCCTGTCATACTCGCAATGGCGTTCCATCATAGCCTCGCACCCCAGGAGACGATATGAGCAATCCAGCCAAGCCTGCATGGCCAGACCCCGGTTCGCTTCCCTTCTCGTTGTTCGGCAATGCGGCTTCGCCGCCCGCGTCTGCCGGCTCCTCGCAGGCATTCGGCCAACCCTTGGCACAAGGGCTCGCGGGCGGTGTCGACTTCATGAAGAAGCTCTGGGGAAACGTGCCCGGCAATACAGCGCTGCCGGGCTTTCTCCTGCCCACCCTCGACCTGGACGAACTCGACAAGCGGATCTCCGACCTCAAGGCGGCAGAGTCGTGGCTCGAAGTGAATCTCAATCTGCTGCGCGCCACGGTTCAGGGGCTCGAAGTCCAGCGCCACACGATCGCGGCGATTCGATCGCTCGGCGCGGTGACCGAGATGCCTCAAGCGCCCAAGGCCGCATCGCCCGCGCCGCTCACGCCGAGCGGGCTGCCGCCCGGATGGCCGATCGCGCACGCGGCCGAAAAAGCGAACAGCGCAGCAACCGGCGAAACGCGACGCGTCACGGAAACCGAACGTGTCGCGCCTGACGACGCCGAACCGCAGGCTTCGAATGAAGGTGCGGATGCAGATGACGGCAAAACGATCGAGCGACCGCCCGCCGCAACAAAAAAGACTGCACGCAAATCGACGCGCGCCTCGGCCTCGGTAAACGAGGCACCAACGGCGTCGCCGACGTCGGCACTCGCGGGCCTCGCAGCCAACAACTGGCTGGGATACATGCAGGACCAGTTTGCCAAGGTGGCAAAGGCCGCGCTCGCAAGTTCCGAGGTCGCCCGTCCGCACGAGGGCCGCGCTGCGCCGAACCGAACCTTGAAACCTGCTGCGAAGCGCGCTTCACGGTCAGTGCCCTCGCCCACCCCCACCCCGAAGCCCGCCGCCAAGCGCCGCGCTGCTGCCAAGAAGACACGCGCGGCCCGCTGAGGCCGGCGCGTGGCGCGCGCTGCCCGTCCTCGCGTCTTGCACTTCATGCCGAGGTTTGCGCCGCGCATCGCCATGCCGGTGCGCACGGTGTCGCAGGTCCTTAAGCTTGCGTCCATTCTCCACGGAATGCCGACGCGCCCTTCGTGTCGTGCGAGACCCGACTCCCTTTCCTTCACCGATTCATGAATTCGCCTCCCGATCGACCCGATGCCCCGGGGCCCCCCCGACAGAAGCGCTGGATGGAGGATCTCGGCGTGTTCGCCAGCGACGCGACCGTGCATCTGGGCCGATTCGGGCGTCGGCTGCGCAGCTTCAATGCGGCTGCTGCGAGTTGGGTGGCCACGATTACTTGGCGGCGCATGGCACTGATCGGCTTCGTCATCATCGTGGGCGCAAATATCCTGGGCGATGTCACCGGCCTTGATCGCCCATCGGTCACGATCAGTGCAGCAGATCTGAGAAAGCCGGTCGACATCGCGATCCATTCGGACGGCAAGAATGTTCATATCCAGCCATCGGTTGGCGGCAAGCCGACGCGGCCGGTCGACGTTCCGATTCCCGACTTCCCGGCGCCTCCCGAAGCACCCGGTGCACCCAAGCCTCCCGCTGCGAGTAGTAAGTCGGTAGGGCCGATGGTGCTCTCGGAACACGGCATCGTGATCGAGAAGGATGGCAAGCGCATCGTCATCGACCGCAATGGCGTGCGCGTTCTCGAAGGCGAAGAAGCCCGGCGCGACGCAGCGGCAGCCGAAGCCGCGAAGGCCGACATCGCGAAGGCCGACATCGCGAAGGCCGACGCCGAGGCCGCGAGCAAGCGCGACAGCGCTGTCGTCGAAGAATCGACGATCGACAGCAAGCAGGCGATCGCCGATGCGACGCGAGCGATCGAGTCCGGAAAAGTTTCGCGGATCGACGCGGAGCGGGTTCGTACGCGCATTGCCGACGACATGAGCCTGCAGGTCAAGGCTGCGGTCGAAGACGCCAAGGACGAAGTGCAACGCGCCATCAGCGACGAGATCCACGCCGCCACGCGCCGCGCATCGCCGCGCCCGAGTTATGTGTTGTGGGAGTTGATCAAGGCGTTGCTGGTCCTGGCGTTCGTCTATTTCATCATCCTCAAGTCGACCACGAACACCAAGCGTCGCGCGGCGGTTGCCGTGCAATCGGCCGCCGAAGTGGCCGAGCGCGAAAGCCTGAAGCGCCAGGTCAGCGAAGCGAAGATGCAGATGATGCAGGCGCAGGTGGAACCGCATTTCCTGTTCAACACCCTCGCTTCGATCGAGCACCTGATCGAGACCGACCCGGCGCGCGCTTCGACGATGCAGAGGAACCTCATCCAGTACCTGCGCGCCGCGCTGCCCCAGATGCGCGAGAACGCGACCGACCTCGGACGCGAGGTCGACCTGGTGCGCGCCTACCTCGAGATCCTCAAAGTGCGCATGGAAGAACGCCTGCAGGTTTCGTTCACGGTACCCAACGGCCTGCGATCGGCAGACTTCCCGCCGATGATGCTGCAGTCGCTGGTCGAAAACGCGATCAAGCACGGGCTCGAACCCAAGGCCGAGGGCGGCCATCTCGAAGTCAGCGCCGAGATCGTCCACGGCGATCTGGAAGTCAGCGTTGCCGACACCGGGCTGGGCTTCTCACCCGACGGCGCAAGCACGTCGGGCACGGGTTTGGGCCTGACCAATATCCGCGAGCGGCTCAAGTTGCTGTACGGCGAACGCGCGAGCCTCGTCATCGAAGCCAATCTGATCGACGGGGCGCCACAGGGCACCCGCGTCAAGATTTCGGTGCCTTATCAATCGCGCCGCCATAACGGCAACGCGACCGCATGACCTCGGGAGGAACATCGATGCGTAGCTTCTTCAAGATCACCGCTGTCTGTGTCTTCATCATCCTGCTGATCGGCGTGCTCGTCGCGCTTTCCGTTCATTGGGTGGGCGGGCTCGATGGCGCCGTGATCTCGATCGATGACCAGCGACTTGAAGGCCCGATGATCGCGATCGCGATCGGCGCGGTCACGGTCTGTGCACTGTTCGTCGCGTTCATCGTGCTGGTGTCGGTGCTGGCCTGCGTCGCGATCATCCTCCCGCTGGCGCTCGCGCTGGCGGCGCTGGGCGTGTTGTTCGCGCTGGTGTTCGGGCTCGCGCCGCTGTTGGTCCCCATGTTGCTGCTGGTGGGCGCCTGTGTTCTACTCGCCCGCTGGATCAGACGCTCGCGATCCGCTCTTCCGACGGGCGGAGCACACGTTTGACGCGAGCAGGAACGCATGGCCGACCTCGACACTGAATCATTCACCGGCAACGACGCGGTCACCGCAATCATCGCCGACGACGAACGCCTGATGCGCGAACAATTGCGCGCCCGCTTGTCGGATGCGTGGCCCGAATTGCAATTCGTCGCCGAAGCCAGGAACGGCAGCGAAGCGGTTGCGCTGGTCGACGAGCACGAGCCGGACTTCGCCTTCCTGGACATCCGCATGCCCGGCACGACCGGCATCGAAGCCGCACGCAGCATCATCGGCCGGGAAGACAACACCTGTCAGATCGTCTTCATCACGGCCTACGATCAATACGCCGTCGAAGCCTTCGAGCAGGGCGCCATCGACTATGTGTTGAAGCCGGCTGATCGCGAGCGTCTCGCAAAGACCGTGGCGCGCCTCAAGCTGCGTGTGGGCAAGGGAAAAGAATCTCCCAAGTCCGACGGCGCGCGCGCGGTCGATGGCCGCGATGTCGCTGCCCTGCTCGAGCGCCTTGCTACCCGCCTCGACGAAACCGCCGACCCGTCGAACGCGTCGGCACGTGCGCCAAGGGCGCCTCGCCTGCAATGGATCCAGGCGTCGGTCGGGCAAAGCCTGCGGCTGATCCCGGTCGACGACGTGCTGTTCTTTCAGTCGGACGAGAAATACACCCGCGTGCAGACCGCGCAGTTCGAAGCGCTGATCAAGAAGCCGATCAAGGAACTGATCGACGAGCTCGACCCCGAGCGCTTCTGGCAGATCCATCGCGCAACCGTCGTGAACGCGCAATCGATCGCTACCGTGACGCGCGACTTCCGCGGTCGTCAGATCGTCACGGTCAACGGTCATCCGCAAAAGCTCGAAGTCAGCCGGACCTACACGTATCTCTTCAAGCAGATGTAGGAACACAGTGCAAAGGCGGCACCGAGTACCGGTACCGCACCACATGAATCGCGACATCAGGCAAGAGGAGATAGCGATGCACGATCAACGTCCCACCGAGCGCAGCTATCAGGCGTCGATCACGGCCTTCGTGGTCGCGTTCCTCGCCATCGCCTGTTTCATTCCGCCGCTGTCACGCTACGTTGGCTCACATCAGAATGCATTGATCGCGGCCGCGCTTGGCATCACGATCGGCGTCGCGTATTGCGCACACTTCATTTTTCTTGGCATGACGGTCGCGCACATGCATCGCAGCGTGATCGGCTGGCTGGCGCTCGCCATACTATTGGGTCCGCTCGGATCCATTCTCGCGTTCGTGGTGCTCGGGTTCCGAGGCGCGGAGCGCGGCTGGCGTTTCGGCGAAAACGACACGCGGGTCGTTTGAGCGTACTGCCTGTAGCGCGTCGCGCTCGCGTATCGTTCGAAGCGCATGCGATGCGCGCATAGCGAAGTTCCGCATCGGACGGGATCGCAATTGGGTGGGCCAGGCGTTTACGTACGTCGTGAAGACAGCGATGATGCGGGTGCACTTCGAAGCGGCAATTTCAAGCACTTTTGCACGAACGAAAAACCATCGAGGAGACCATCATGTCGGTAAGCCTGATCGTATTGATCATCCTGATTCTCATCCTGGTCGGCGCATTGCCGAGCTGGGGTTACAGCCGCAGTTGGGGCTACGCGCCTAGCGGAATTCTCGGCGTGGTCGTGCTGATCGTGCTGGTTCTCGTTCTGATGGGACGCATCTGAGCGATCGGTTTGCGTGACGGCGCGGCCCGACGATCACAGGTCATCGATGTATTCGAAGGTCTGTGCCGCCCGACGATCGAGCGCTTCCCGTTCCGCATCGGGAAGCGCTCGAAGTCCATAAGCTTTACGCGCGCGGCGTGCGCGCCGTCCGCGAGGCGGCCTCGCGATAGAGAACTTCCGCAATCTCACCCGAGCCCCGGTTAAACTCGCCCGGCTGTTCGGGTCGTCCGCCGCCGCGGCGAACCGGCACCCCGAGAGCAAGCCAGAGTCTTTCAATCATGCGATGAGGCCTTCGCCATGCATTCGACCTCTTTTCGATCGTTCCCTGGAAGCTTGTCCTTGCCGCTGATAACGGCCGGCCTGCTGCTGGTTTCCTGTGCGGCAGGGGCACAGGACCCGGCACCGCAAGCTACCGTGTCCGGAGCGGTCGCGCCGTCCTCGTGTCCGGCGTTGCTGCAGAAGACCTTCAAGAAATTGCAGGATGAATCGGACCAGTCGCTTTGCCAGTACGCGGGCAAGGTTGTGCTGGTCGTCAACACCGCGAGCTTCTGCGGTTACACCAGCCAGTACGAGGGACTCGAAGCGCTCTATGCGAAATACGCATCCAGAGGGCTCGTCGTACTCGGCTTTCCTTCGAACGATTTCGAGCAGGAACCGGGAAGCAACAAGGACATCGCCGACTTCTGCTTCAACACCTACGGCGTCAAGTTCCCCATGTTCGCGAAGTCGTCGGTGATCGGCAAGCAGGTCAATCCGCTTTATGCCGATCTCGCGCGCCTGACCAACAAACGTCCCGAGTGGAATTTCCATAAGTACCTGCTCGATCGCTCGGGCAAGCCGGTGGACAGCTTCGCCAGCGTGGTTTCACCGACGGATCGCCGCTTCGTCTCGGAGATCGAGCGCCTGCTCGCTTCCTGATACGCCGGTTCCGGCTCCTGCATGACGGCCCGCACGGCGCAACAACCGGGCGGGCCGTACGTTTTGTGCGATCGGCCAAGGAAACCGATCGACGTGGCCACGCGTATAGCGCTTTGAGGCTCACCGCAGTGACGGACGGCGGGTCATCAACGTGACGGAGGCGGCGTGGACATCGCGGTGATCGGTGCTGGCATTTCGGGGCTGTCGTGCGCATGGAGACTGCGTCGCGAAGGATGCGTCCCGTCGCAGCCGGACGTCCCGCCGAATGTCACGCTTTATGAAGCCAACGATCACGCCGGCGGCCATACCCACACCGTCGATGCCGAGGTCGACGGCATTCGCTATCCGGTCGATACCGGCTTCCTCGTTTTCAATCATCGGACTTATCCGCGCCTGGTCGCGCTGTTCGATGAACTCGGGGTGCAGACAGCGCCATCGGAGATGAGCTTCTCGGTCAAGCTCGCGGGCCGCGGCGCGCGGGCGATCGAATGGGCCGGAACCGATCTGAACAGCGTCTTCATCCAGCGTCGCAATCTTTTCGATCCGGGCTTCCTGCGCATGCTGGCCGATCTGCTGCGATTCAATCGCCAGACGATGGCGCTTGTGCAGAACGCCACGCGATACGGCCATCACGGTGCTATCGACACCTGGACGCTCGGCGAATTTCTCGACGCGCATCGCTATTCACGCGTGTTCCGCGATTGGTATCTGCTGCCGATGGCGGCCGCGATCTGGTCGTGCTCCACCGCGCAGATGCGCGAGTTTCCGCTCTCGACCTTCGTGCGGTTCTGCGCGAACCACGGCCTCCTGCAGATTGTCGATCGTCCCCAGTGGTACACGGTCAAAGGAGGCGCGCGCAACTATGTCGAGCGACTGCTGGCCGCGCTGCCGGATGTGCGCATCGGCGAGCCCGCGATCCGCGTTGCGCGCGTGCGCTTGAACGGCGTGAGCAAGGTCGCGGTGGTGAGTGGACGCGGTGCGGCCGAATGGACCACCGCGCTCTACGATCATGTGGTGCTGGCCTGCCACAGCGACCAGTCGCTCGCATTGCTCGAAGGCGCAGAGCGCGATGAGCGCGCGTTGCTGTCGGCGGTTCGCTACCAACCGAATCGCGCGATCCTCCACACTGACGCCAGCGTGCTGCCGTCGCGTCGCGGCGCATGGGCCGCATGGAACTACCAGTCCGACATCGGCTCGTTGGCGCCGGACGACCGCGCGGTCTGCGTGCACTACCTCATCAACAAGCTGCAGCCGGTTCCCTTCGAGCGCCCGGTCATCCTGTCTCTCAATCCGACGCGGCCGGTCGAGCCGGCCTCGATACTCGGCGAGTTCGAATACGCGCACCCGGTCTTCGATGGATGTGCGATCAATGCGCAGCGCCGGCTTCCCGACATCCAGGGACGCGGCAACGTGTGGTACTGCGGCGCGTGGACGGGTTATGGCTTCCACGAAGACGGATTGAAGTCCGGCATCGAAGTGGCCGAGGCCATCCGGGCGCGCGGTTTCCGCAGCGACCAGCCAACCACATCGGAGGCTCGCCTTGCCGCTTGATCTCGCGCCCGCGCAGATCGCGTTCGGCGAAGTGCGGCATGCACGTCATCGGCCCACTGCGCATGCGTTTCGCTACCCGGCCTATTTCCTGCGCTTGCCGATGCGGCGTCTCGACGCGGCGCTTGCGGGACAGCGGCTGCTGTCGCACAACCGCTTCAACCTGATGTCGTTTCACGACGCGGATCACGGCGATCCGCGAGATTCGAACGTTGCAGTGGAGGTTGCCGCGAATATCGACGGCCGATCGCACGGCAGCGAACGTCTGCTCGCGTGGATCGCGCGCATCCTCGATGGCGAGGGCATCTCCGACGCACGCGGCGAGATCTGGCTGCATACCTTCCCGCGCGTGCTCGGCTATGCGTTCAAGCCGGTCAGCTTCTGGTTCTGCCATCGCGAAGACGGCGCGCTGCGCGCGATCGTCTGCGAGATCAACAACACGTTCGGCGAGCGCCACTGCTATCTGCTCGCCCATCGCGACGGCCGCGCGATCGTCGACGGCGAAGAGCTCGCTGCGACCAAGGTGTTTCACGTTTCACCGTTCTGCACCACCTCGGGCGTCTATCGGTTTCGCTTCCTGAATGCGCGCAACCGCGCGGTCGCCCGCATCGAGTACGACGACGCGCACAACGACGCGCACGACGACCCATGCGACGTCGCAGCCGGCGGGGAGCATGACCGAACGGCAGGTCCATTGATCTCGACCAGCCTGTCGGGTGCCCTCGCACCTGTATCGAATCGCGCCCTGCTGTCCGCCTTCGTAAGCAGCCCCCTCTTTTCCTTCGGCGTGATCGCGCGCATCCACTGGCAGGCGGTGCGTCTGTGGATCAAGCGCACGCCTCTCTTTTCCAAGCCGGCGCCGCCGACCGTCGAGGTTTCACGATGATGCGTTCCAGCTCCTCCATCGACGCGGGCGACAGCGTCAACCCGGTCAACCCCTTCGATCCGGGTCAGGGAACGGCGACCTTCGCCGATCACGGCTCTGCGACCATGCCGGCCTCCGCACGGCTGATCGTCAGGATGCTGCAGAAGCTGTCGATCGGCTCGCTGACGGTGCGCTTTCCCGATGGCCAATCGGTCCGCTTCGGCCAGGGCGCGCCGCATGCGGAGGTGGCGCTTTCCAACTGGAACGTATGCGATGCGGCCTTGAAGCGCGGCGACATCGGCTTTGGCGAAACCTACATCGCGGGAGACTGGACAACCCCCGACCTGCTCGCATTGATGAACGTGATGGTTGCCAACCGCAACGCGATCGAGGCCGTCATCTACGGTTCGTGGTGGGGCCGCCTCCTGTACCGCGTTCGTCATCTGTTGCGGCGGAACACGCGCACCGGCAGCAAGAAGAACATCCACGCGCACTACGACATCGGCAACGATTTCTACAAGCTCTGGCTCGATGACTCGATGACGTATTCGAGCGCGCTGTTCGGCGACCCGCGCGACGCAGCCGACGCCTGCGCGCGAACCGACTTCGAGGCGTTGCCGCTCGCGCAGGTTGCGAAGTACCAACGCATACTCGACGAGTTGCGCGTCGCACCGGGCGCAAGCATCCTCGAGATCGGCTGCGGCTGGGGCGGCTTTGCCGAGACCGCTGCGAAGCGCGACCTGTCGGTGACCGGCCTCACCCTCTCGAACGAGCAGCTCGTGCTTGCCGAGGAAAGGATACGCACCCGGCGCCTCGAGGATCGCGTCATGCTCAAGCTTTGCGACTATCGCGACATCGAAGGCAGCTACGACGGGATCGCATCGATCGAGATGTTCGAGGCGGTGGGGGAGACCTACTGGGAGAGCTATTTCGACTGCATCAAGCGCCTGCTCAAGCCGGAAGGCCGCGCGGCGATCCAGACGATCACCATCGCCGAGCATCTCTTTGCCGACTACCGTTGCAGCAGCGACTTCATCCAGCAATACATTTTTCCGGGCGGCATGCTGCCGTCGCCATCGGCCTTTCGCAAAGCCGCGCAGGCTGCGGGTCTTCGCGTCGTCGAAGAACATGCGTTCGGGCAGGACTACGCGCGCACCCTGGCCGCGTGGTTCGTGCGCTTCGTCGAGCACGAGCGCGCGGTGCGCGATGGCGGTTTCGACACGGCCTTCATCCGGACCTGGAGTTTCTATCTCGCCTATTGCGCGGCTGCATTTCGCTATCGCAATACCGATGTCGTCCAGTTCACGCTCGAGCATGCGGCGTTGTGACGGCACAACCGGCGGCCCGATTGCGCAAACTTGCAGTAGAGGTGACATACTCATGGCGCACTTTCGACGCGCACGACGGTCATATCCAGGTACGACCGATCACTTCGTTAAATTCGACAAGGCGTTTGTGACCCGGGCGGCGAGCCCACGAGCCGCAGACGTTTGCCCATCATGATCTATCCGGAATTGTTCAAATCTCTCGAGGCCGTTCGCTGGCAGATGTCGAAAGACGTGCCATGGGACGAGTTCGAGGCGTCCAAGCTCACCGACGAGCAGGCGCAGACGGTGAAGATGAACGCCATCACCGAGTGGTCCGCGCTGCCCGCGACCGAGATGTTCCTTCGCGACAACCAGCACGACAGCGACTTCTCGGCCTTTATGTCGGTGTGGTTCTACGAAGAGCAGAAGCACGCGCTGGTGCTGATGGAATACCTGCGGCGCTTCAAGCCCGAGCTCGTTCCGACGGAGGCGGAGTTGCACGCGGTGCGTTTCCAGTTCGACCCGGCGCCCGCGATGGAAACGCTGATGCTGCATTTCTGCGGCGAGATTCGCCTGAACCACTGGTACCGGCGCGCGTCCGAGTGGCATACCGAGCCCGTCATCAAGCACATCTACAAGCTGATCTCGCAGGACGAGGCGCGCCACGGCGGCGCCTATCTGCGCTACATGAAGAAGGCGCTGGTCGATCTGGGCGATACCGCGCGCGCGGCCTTCGCGAAGATCGGCGTGCTGATGGCCTCGGCGCGTCGAACAGACAAGCCCTTGCATCCGACCAGCCTGCACGTCAACGAGGCGCTGTTTCCGAACGACACGGTGCAGTCGCGTCTGCCCGATCCCGAATGGCTCGAGCACTGGCTCGATACGCAGATTCGTTTCGACAAGGAGTGGGAGACCAAGGTCGTGGACCGGATTCTTCACAATCTTTCGCTGCTGTTCGAGCGCACCTTCAATTCGGTGCAGGATCTCAATCGTTATCGCAAGGAAGTGACCGCGCGCGTCGCGGCCGCCGCCGCAGCAGCTGCGGCGAGTGCAGCGAGTGTCGCGAGCGTGGCCGCGCAAGCCTTTCCGTCGTCAGCCAACGGCGAGCGCCCGGCCGGCAACGCGGCGTGACAGGGCCGTGTGCGTGGCTGCAAGGCGTAGCTTCGCCGCCGCCCGATGACCACTGAGCTGACCCTTCGCTTCATCCGCAAGATCGTCGGCAGCGACGACCTGCATGCGCGTATCGCAGTGCTGCCGCGCCCGCTGATCTTCACCAACGGCGTTTTCGATGTCCTGCATCGAGGCCATGTGACGGTGCTTGCACAGGCGCGCGCACTCGGCGCCTCGCTGGTGGTGGGCGTCAACGGCGATGCATCGGTCAAGCGCCTGGGCAAGGGCGAGGATCGGCCGATCAATGTCGAAGACGATCGCATCGCGCTCGTCGCAGCGCTCGAGTCCGTCGATCTGGTCACGCGCTTCGACGAGGACACACCCTACGAATTGATCGAAGCGATCCGTCCCGACGTGATCGTCAAGGGCGGCGACTACGACATGGAGTCTCTCGCCGAGTCGCGCCTGGTGCACACCTGGGGGGGAAGCGCGGTTGCGATCCCGTTCGTGCACGCGCGCTCGACCAGCGCGATGCTGGCACGCATACGCGCGGCGGAATCGAGGACATCCTGACGATGAATGCGGAACCGCTGGTCGTCACCAGCCGCGAGGTCGCGTCCGAGTTCAGGTCGATGACCGGGCAGGAGGGCGCAGACCACGCATCGCGTGCGATCAGCGGCGGCATCGAGAACGTGCATCACGGCTCGATCGCCGTCGTTTCCGCCGACGGTGCGCTCATGCATTTCGCCGGCGACCCCGACTATCTGACATTCACGCGCTCGACCTTGAAGCCGCTCCAGGCCTTGCCCTTCGTTGGCGAGGGCGGGCCCGCCCATTTTGGTTGGGGCGCGCGCGAAGTCGCGCTGATGTGCGCGAGTCATTCGGGCGAAGGCATGCATACCGGGATCGTGGCTGGCATGCTCGAGACCTCGGGCAACGACGAGTCGCAACTGCGGTGCGGCTGTCATGTGCCGGGCTGGTACGCGGCGCTCGATCGGACGCCGCCTGAAGGCGCGAAGTTCACCGCGATCCAGCACAACTGTTCGGGCAAGCACGCGGGCTTCCTTGCGTCGTGCCGGTTGCACGGCGAGCCGGTCGAGGACTATCTCGATCCGACTTCGCCGGTGCAGCGGCGCGTCGTATCGGCAGTCGCGCAGATGACCGGGCTGGCCGAGAGCGCGCTTGCGACCGGGACCGACGGTTGTTCGGCCCCCAACTATGCGATGCCACTTTCGCGGCTTGCGCTCGCCTTTGCGCGCATCGCGCAAGGGAAGTCGGCGGGACGCGAAGTCGGCGCAATGCGCGATGCGCTCGGCGTGGTGTTCGATGCGATGACCGGCCACCCCGAACTCGTGTCGGGCACCGCGCGTAGCGACCAGGCCTTGATGTCGTTCGCACCGGGTGACTGGGTCACCAAGATCGGCGCCGACGGGGCGCAGGCGATCGGCATCCGGACGGCTGGCATCGGTATCGCGATCAAGATCGCCGATGGAAATCGCGATGCCCTGTACAGCGCGGTCATCGAAACACTGCGGCAACTCGGCTTGTTCAGTGGCACCGTCGACGACCCGGGCAACGCGTTCGATGGCGCGTCGGACGGGGTACCGAAATCCCTCGCGCGCTGGCGCGGCCCCACATTGCGCAATGCTCGGGGCCTCACGACAGGGCGCATGTCGGCACGATTTAAACTGCGGGCTGCATAGGTCTTGCCCGGCCGCGCCGTTTTGGCCGCAATTCATTCATCGACGAGGGATCTCCGATGATCGACGTCATCGATCTTTTCAACGTCTGTCTCTACATTCAGGACCATCTCGAGGCCGACCTCTCGCTGCTTTTTTTCGCGAGAACCGTCGGGCTGTCGCGCTTTCGTTTTCACCGCGTCTTTAAGGCGTGGCGGGGAGAAACCCTGCACGAATTTGTGACGCGCATGCGCATGGAACGCGCGGCTTTCGAGCTCAGCTATCCGCTTCCCCGATCGAGCAAGAGGAGCATCAAGACGATTGCGTTCGCATCCGGCTACAAAAGCCTGTCGTCGTTCTCGCACGCATTCTCGGCGTATGCGAGCCTGTCGCCACGCGAGTTCCGCAATCGCGCCTTGCGTGCACGACCGGTCGCGCGCCCGAACGAAGGCGGCGCCGCATCGCTCGGTCGCTTCTCGATTGCGGTTCGCGAAGAGCCCGCTCACGAGATCGCGCTGTTCGACCCCGTTACCCGCGCGGGCAATGCGATGGGCCCCGCGGGTCGCGCGGCATTTCGAGAGTCCGCGTGGCGAGACAGTGATTTTTATGGCCTCGAGCTGCTGCCCAATCTGTTTGTTCGATCGCGATGCGATCGCGCGCTGTCGGAACGATCGGCGCCGATGAGTTGCGTGGGCGTGCACATCGACGACTGGCGCCAGGCGGTGAAAGACAAGAGGCGCGGCGCGCCCGCCTATGCACCCAGGACGACCATCAAGCTCGATGCCGGTCGCCATGCGGTCCTCCAAGGACATGGTTCGATCGCCTCGATATACCGTGCCTGGCGCCGCGGGTTCGATGACTGGCTCGCGATCACCGGTGAATGTCCGCGGCCCGGGCGGATCTATATGCGCTTCGTACGGCCCGAGGACGATGAGGGGTCGAGGTCCGACGCACGATCCGATCCGTATCTGAAGCCGCAACTCGCGTTCACGCTCTATATCCCTCTCGAAGAGCGGCCCGCAGCGGCGCGTGGAGGGAGAAGCGCACATCGGAAGGAAAAGCGGGCCGCGAGCGAACTTACGCCGAATTCGTCTGAACCGATCGGCCCTTCGACGCGTCCAACCAGCGACATCATCACGAGTCAGCCTGCGATGCCGACCCGAGACTAGTTTCCGGGTCGTCGCAGAAGTACTGGAGGACTTACTCGTCGCGGGCCCCGACGGGGCACCGGACTTTCATGCATCGGCAGCGTCCGAGCATCGTCGTACACGAACAAAATCCGATAGAGACCGTTCGTTCAGTTGGGAGGAGAAGGAATAGATCTATGGTCGTGCAATCGCACCTCCTCAGTTTGTCGGCGTATATCGATCAGAATCTCGAGAAGGATTTGCCGTTATCGAATCTGGCGAAGCGCGTAGGCCTTTCACCCTTTCACTTTCATCGAAAGTTCGGCGCCTACTTCGGTGAGAGCCTGCATCAACACATCAAGCGCCTGCGGCTGGAGCGTGCGGCGTTCGAGTTGACCTATGGCACGAGGCCGGTGCGCGAGATAGCGCTCGCGTCGGGCTACAAGACGGTGTCGGCCTTCTCCCACGCGTTCTCGGGATTCGCCGGCGAATCGCCCACGCGCTACCGCAACCACAAGCGGCTCAGCGGCGCCGCCAACGGTAGCGCGCGGAAGCACGACGCGCCGCCCGCCCAGCCTTCGGACGCTGCGACCAGACCTGCGTGGATCGGTGAGCTTGCGCCGCAGCGGTTGGCGTTCGTGCGGGCCGCGGGTCACGGGCACGGCGCCCAAGCTTCGGTGCGCGAGGCGGTGAGCGCGATCGTCGCGATTGTCGAACCGTCATCGACGATCGAAATGGCCGTCGGGCGCGGCGCTCACGGTGCGAGGACGTCGAACTTCGATGAGGACAGGTCTTTGGATCAGAAGTCGGTGCGGCCCATCGAGTTCGTTGCATCGACCACCGATTTCTACGGCATCGTCAACGGCGGCAATTTTCGTATCGACGTTGGTGTCGATGTCGATCGTGTGCCGCCCGATCGCGAGAAAACGCTCGGCATGCAGACCTTGCCGGGGGGTCGCTATGCGCGCTTCGATTTCGTCTGTACGCCCGCCGAGTTGATCGGACTCTGCTATCGCGCTGCGACGCGCGGATGGCGAGGCGCCTCCGATCACGCGCGTACCACGGCGCACTTCGTACGCTTCATGCTGCCCGAACAAGACGCGGAAGGCGATCGCAGAAGCTACCGTTTCTTCATGCCGCTGACCGACTGACCGGCGCGATCCAACAGGAATTCATGGAACCGGACGGGGCGCCGGCGCCGCGGATGTCGGCGAAGCACGCGCCGGCGCGATGCCGGTCGAGGTGTCGCGAACGATGCGCAGACGTTCAGCATTGAGCGGTTCGGGCGGCGAAGCGCCGTGCGATTCGTGAACCACATCGCCGAACAGGTTCAGTTGGACCGCGAAGAACAAGAGGTTGGCGAGCAGCAGGATGAGGAAGAGCGAGCGCATGGTCAGCGATGCTCGCGAACGAGCGTGGAAGGGTGGACGCGGCCGGCATCGTCGTTGCAGATCGACTCGCGTGCGATGGCGTGAAGGCCGCGGAGAACGAGGTCGGGGACGACGTGCATCGGTGTCAGCAGGTCGGATCGCGGCTTGGATAGGTATGCGGCCATGAGGTTCGCGCCGCCGCCCGCGAGTACGCACGCGAGCGGCCGGATGGCGCCGCATTCGCGATCTCTTGCAGCAGCTCGCACGCGCGCATCGTGCAGCGCGCGCATGGCGGCGCCGGTTTGCGCGGCCGCGATACCGCTCGCGATCGCGTCATCGGTGCCGATGGCGAAGTCGACGATCTCGCCCTGCGCCAGCGGAAGTCGCGCGGTGTCTCGTGCGAGAGAGCGCCGCATCGCGTCGAATCCCGGAAGGATCAGGCCGCCGTGGAACCAAGCACGCGTCGCCTCGCCCGATGCCGCTCCGGCTCCACTCAACAGCAGGTCGATGGTCGTCGCGGTGCCGAAGCTGCATACCAGCACATGCCGATCGGGCAGGAGCGCGTGGGCCCCGAGCAGCGCGGCCCATCGATCGGGCCCAAGTTGCGTCTTGTCGCGGTAGCCATTGCCGACCCCGCATTGCACGGCCTTCGGGATCAGCGCGTGGATCGGCACATCGCCCCATGCAGTGCTCACCGCGCGGCGCAGTACGCCTTCGGCTTCCGTTCCGGCGACGTTGCTCAGATGGACCGCATCGAGCGCGAGGTCGCGTATCGCGTCGAAGTGCTGCGCAAGCAACGGCAGTTCGGCGAGCGCCAACGATCCGCAGCCGTGCCGAGAATGGCCGCCCGGGGAATGCGCACTCGAAGAATTCGCGCTTTGGACCCCGTCGTCCTGCGGCCAATCGAGGTGCGGATCGACGACGCGCCATTTGACGCGCGAATTGCCGATGTCGATCAACAGAACGCGCATGTGCAAGTGTCCGCGGTGTCAGGCTGAGGCAAGGGCTCGCAGCGTCAGGTCGCCGGCGATGTATCGCCGCCGCTCGCCGTCAATCTCGATTACCAGGCGGCCGTTGGCATCGACGCCGCGCTCGATGCCGATCACGCTGTCGCTGGTGGTTGTTCTGTTCGTCGCCGTGCCGTTCGCCGAGGTTCCCAGCGACACCGGTTGATTGCGAAACGCATCGACCCCATTCCATTCCGACGCGAATCCGGCGAAGCCCGATTCTGCGAAACGCGCGAGGCGCTTTCCGAGCGCGACCGCAAGCTCGGCAGCCAGCAGGTTGCGATCTTCGAGCGGGCAACCGGCACTGAGAAGATCGGTTGCGGTGAGCGTTTCGATGCCGTTGCCTGTGGTGTCGAGCTCACGCGGCAGCACATTGACGCCCACGCCGACGATCACGATGGTCGAATCGGCAAGCGCATGCGCTTCGACCAGTATCCCCGCGAACTTGCGCCCGTCGACCAGCACGTCGTTGGGCCACTTCAGATCGACGCGCAAGCCGTGCCTGGCAAGTGCGTCGCGCACCGCGAGTCCGCAGACCAGCGTGATGCCTTCGAGTTCGGCGAGGCGACGCGCGACGCGCAGCGCATAGGACGCGGTCAGCGATGCGCCCAACGCCGACTGCCATCTGCGACCGAGGCGTCCCCGCCCCGCGGTTTGAATCTCGGCCGCGAGCACGGCCGGGCGCGAGAATGTGCGGCCGCTGCGGGCTTCATCCAGCAGGTCCGAATTGGTCGATGCGGTCGCCGCGACGACGCGCGCGTCCCAACGGCTGGCGAGCCCTTCATCGGCGCATCGCCGATCGAGCGTGTCCTGCAAGCGCTCGCGATCGAGCGCTATCGAGACGGAGATTCCGTCGATCGCAAGGGCCACCCCGTCGCGCGTCATTTCGCGAGGCTGGTCCATGCATGGCTCGAGGCGATTCATGCGCGGATTGTATGCTCGCACCGTGCCGCTTCGACCTGTCACGTCCTCCGCATCACCGTCCTCGCGACCGGCTCGCGCATGGCAGCGGCGCGCCTCGCCATTGTCGCGCTACGCGCTCGTCGCATACACCTTGGTCGTCCTCGATGCGAGCCTCTACCCATTCTTGCGATGGCGCGATCTGGGGATTGCGCCCTTCGACTATTTGTTCGCGGCGTGGCCGCCCCACCCGCTGCCGTTCGACCTGGTCACCAATATTCTGGGTTACCTGCCGCTGGGATTCGTGGCGGGCCTGGCGTTGCATCCGCGTTGCCGCGGCCCGCTTCTCGTGATCGGGGCAGTGGCCTACTGCGCTCTGCTGTCGGCGGGCATCGAAGCGGTGCAAACCTATCTGCCTGCGCGCGTTGCGTCCAAGGTCGATCTACTGAGCAACGTGGCGGGCGGCCTCCTCGGCGCGCTGCTCGCTGCGCGCTTCGCTCCGCCGCTACTCGACACCGGCAGGCTTCGCGTATGGCGCGCGCGCTGGTTCGCCAGCGATGCGAGTCGCGGCCTGGTCCTGATCGCCGTCTGGTTCGGCGCGCTGGTGTATCCGGAAGCGTTTGCGTTGGGCACGGGTGGACTTCTGAAGGCTTTCGATCCCGAGTGGTCGGAGAGCATCGCGCTCGCGGCCGGCCTCGCAAACGTCGACCATCCGGACTCGACCGCGGCCCAGTTCCAGCTTGCGGAGAGCATCGTGTGCGCGCTCGCGTTGCTAGGGGCGGGATTGTTGTTCCTCAACCTGCAGCGCGCCACGACGCGCTGGTCGACGCGCTTCTCGCTGCTGTTCGCGTTCATCGTCGCGACGATCGCGGTGAAGGCCTTCGCGCATGCGTTTCTGTTCGCCGATGCCGGCCGCTGGCCGTTGCTTGGGCCGGGTGCGCGATGGGGGCTCCTGGTCGGCAGTGCCGCACTGATGGTCGCGTGGCTGCTGCCGATGCGGCTGCGCTGGGCGCTCGGGCTCGCAGCGCTGACCGGCTCGGTCGTGCTGGTCAATATCCTTCCCGACAACCCCTACGCCAGTCCCGTCGGGCTCGCGTTCACTCGAGGCCGCCTGATGAATTTCTATGGACTCGCGAAGGGATTGAATCTCGCGTGGCCGTATTTCGTGATCGCCTATTACCTGCGGCATCGCGAACCGCATCGGCGCTGACGCTCGAAGGTCGCGCCGCTATACTTCGTCCTCTTTTTTCGGCTTCTTTTCACGCGCGGCCCGGGCCGCTCAACATGAGCTATTACCAGCGCCACATATTCTTTTGTCTCAATCAGCGCGATGAAGGTCGGGTCTGTTGCGCCGATCGCGGATCGGTCGCGATGCAGGAACACGCCAAGAAGCGTTGCAAGCAACTCGGCCTTCTCGGACCGGGCAAGGTGCGCGTCAACAAATCCGGATGTCTCGACCGCTGCGAGGAAGGCCCGGTCGCCGTCGTCTATCCAGAAGGCGTGTGGTACACCTACGTCGACAAGGCGGACATCGACGAAATCGTCGAGTCGCATCTGCGCGACGGCAGGATCGTCGAACGCCTATTGCTGGATTCGGAACCCGTCGTTATCGAATCGTAACGATCTGTCGCGCCCATGGTTTCCTGGCAGGGTCGTGGCGCCAACGACCGCGACCTGCGTGCATCGTGATTCCGGTCATGAGTGCTGCTCGATTCACGGCACAAACTCATCTTCTCTCGCATCACTCCCCGCATCACTTCGCCTATTCACGCCATCGATGATCGCCTCCCCGTTTGCCTCGTTGTCTTCTTTCACGCGTCTTCGTGCCACGCGTCTTCGTACCCTACACATCGGCGTCGCGGCTGTGCTCGCGACGACATGCATCGCCGCCCAACCGCAAACCCCTGCGCCAGCGCCATCCACCGCGCCGATCGCACCCGTGATCGAAGCCAAGGCGTGGTTGCTGGTCGACCTCACCAGCAATCAACGCCTGGCAAGCGCGAACGAGAACGCGCGTGTCGATCCGGCATCGTTGACCAAGCTGATGGTCGACTACCTGGTGCTTGCCGCGATCCGCGACAAGAAGCTCGCGCTCGCGCAGGCCGTGCCGGTGCCGGCCGACCTGTACAAGCGCGTGAACCAGAAGACCGAGTCGGTGATGTTCATCCCGCCGGGCAAGACCGCCACCGTCGACGACCTGCTGCACGGCCTCATCATTCAATCGGGCAACGACGCGGCCGTGGTGCTGGCCGATGCGGTGGGCGGCAGCGAGGCGAGCTTTGTCGAGATGATGAATCGCGAAGCCAAGCGCATGGGCATGAACGCGACCAGCTTTCGCAATCCGAGCGGAGTCACCGATCCGCAGCACTACACCACTGCGGCCGATCTCGCGATCCTAGTGACGCGCCTGATCACCGACTTCCCGCAGTTCTATCCGCTCTACTCGCAGAAGGACTTCACCTACAACGGCATCAAGCAGGGCAACCGCAATCTGCTGCTCTACAAGGATCCGACCGTCGACGGCGTGAAGACCGGACATACCGACGCGGCGGGCTACTGCCTGATCGCGTCGGCCAAGCGGCCGCAACCGGCGGGCGCGGGCGGAGGGGATCGCCGCCTGCTGTCGATCGTGATGGCTGCGAACTCGGCGAACGCGCGGGCACAGGAAAGCCTCAAGCTGCTCAATTGGGGCTTTCAGAATTTCGACGCGGTGCGTCTCTACGAAGCCAACCAGGCGATCGCGACGCCGCGCATCTGGAAGGGAGTCGAGTCCGAAATCAAGCTCGGCTTTTCGAAGCCGATCTATGTGACCTTACCCAAGGGCCAGGCCGGCAATGTCAAATCGACGCTCGACCGCAAGGACCCGCTGGTCGCGCCGATCCAGGCGGGCGATCGCGTGGGTACCCTGAAGCTCACCATCGATGGCAGGCCGGTGGGCGAGCTCCCGGTGGTCGCACTCGACACCGTTGCGCAGGCCGGCTTCTTCGGGCGCGCGTGGGATGCGTTGCGCTTGATGGTCAAGTAGGCGGCGCACCACCGCACCCTATCACCCTGGATTCGGAGATCTTCATGGACGCGCTCGCTTCTGATCATCCTGTCGCTTTGGCAGACCCGCTGGTGTATTTGCGCGTTTCCGGCAAGGCCGAGCTCCTGCCCTTGTCGGAAGCGCGCGTGCCGGTGCTCGATCGCGGCTTCATCTTCGGAGACGGCATCTACGAGGTCGTGCCCGTGTATGGACTGAGGCCGTTTCGCATAGCCCAGCATCTGGCGCGCCTGTCGCGCAGCCTGAGCGCGATCGGCATCGAGAATCCGTTCAGCATTGACGAGTGGAAGGCGCGCATCACCGAGCTTGTCGATGCCTTCGCGAAAAGCTATGGCATCGAGGACCAGTTCGTCTACATGCAGGTCACGCGTGGCGTCGCCAAGCGCGGCCACGCGTTTCCGAAAGGCATAGCGCCCACCGTGTTCATGATGACGAGCCCGCTCGTGCTTCCCGCGGCCGAGGTGCGCGACAACGGCGCGGTGGCGGTGACGGCGATCGACAATCGCTGGCTGCGCTGCGACATCAAGTCGGTGTCGCTACTGGGCAATGTGCTGATGGCCGAGCACGCGGCGGCCAACAGCGCGGCCGAGACCATCCTGTTTCGCGACGGCTTCCTGACCGAGGCTTCGTCGTCGAACGTGTGGGTCGTCAAGGACGACGTGCTCTGCGCGCCGCCGAAGAACAATCGCATCCTCGAAGGCATACGCTACGGCCTCATCTCCGAACTGGCCGAAGAGCACGGCGTGCGCTTCGTGATCGCGCCGGTGGCGGAACAGGCCGTGCGTGAAGCCGACGAATTGATGCTCTCGTCGGCGACCAAGGAAGTGATCCCCATCGTCAAGCTCGACGGCAAGCCGGTCGGCGACGGCAAGGTTGGACCCATGTATCGCCGCTTCTACGCGTGGTACCAGGAAGCCAAGGCAGCAAGCGCATAGCCATGCCGGAACTCGACAGCATCATCGAGTACCCGCTCGAATTTCCCGTCAAGGTGATGGGCTTGAACCGGCCCGAGTTCGTGCCGGCGATGACGGCGGTCTTCCTGCGCCATGCGCCCGATTTCGATGCGTCGACCATCGTCGTACGCGAATCGCGCGAAGGGAAATATCTCAGCCTCACGATGTCGATCAACGCGATCAGTCGCCAGCAGCTCGATGCGCTGTACAGCGAATTGTCGGATCACCCGATGGTGACGATGGCGCTTTAGATCGGGTTCGAAACTGCGGGTAGCACGATCGCCGCAGCGAGGCCGCCGCCCGCCGCTTCGTCGAGTTCGATGTGGCCATCATGCAGACGCGCGACCGATTGCGCGACGGCGAGACCCAACCCGCAATGTCCCGACGCGCCGCGTGCGGCGTCCAGCCGCGTGAATGGTTTGAGCGCCTCGACCCGACGTTCGGGAGCAATCCCCGGGCCGTGATCGCGGACCACGATGCGATAGATCGCTTGCGAACCCGTTCCGCTCGCCTCACCCGCCACCGTGACCGGCGCCGCACCATGAGCGAAGGCATTGCCGATCAGGTTGTCGATCGCGCGCATCAGCGCGTCGCCGTCGGCCGGGCGATGGAACACGTCGGCGCGCTCGATCGTGATGTCGTGTCCTGACTCGCGCCACACCAGCCCGCGATCGCGCACGACCTCGTTCAACGCGGTGTCCTTGAAGTTGCGCGTGTCGTGATCGAGCCCGCGCAGATAGGCCACGAACTGATCGGCGATGCGTCCGACTTCGGTGAGGTCGCGCGCCAGTCCCTGCTTGGGACTGTCGGGCCGATCGTCCATCAGTTCGAGTCGCAGCTTGGCGCGCGACAAGGGCGCGCGCAGGTCGTGCGGCAGGCTTGCGAGCATCACGCGTCGCTCGGCATCGTCGCGTTCGAGCCGTTCGGCCATCGCGTTGAATTGCCCCGTTACGGCGCGGATCTCGTCGGGGCCGGTGAGTGGCAACGCGGGATGCTGGCCGACCTTGTAGTTCGCGGCCGCGTCGGCCAATGCCCGCAGCGGCTTCGACAGATGAAAGCTGTACAGCGCGACCAGTCCACCCATCACGCCGACGGCCGCAAGCGTCGCGAGCACGATCGACCATGGGATCGGCGGCGATGAATAGCGCGAGAACGGCAGCATCAGCCACCAATCGTCGGACGACATGCGGACCCACACGGCCGACTCCGGTTGTGCTGTGAAGCGTAGCGCGTCGCCGCCGTACTCGTCGCGCAATGCGGCCACGACCTGCGAGGCCGCCATCTCGTTCGGTACTTCGATGGTTGCACTGGCGGGCAAGCCCTGCACGAGGCGCATGCGCGCAAGCGATCGCGGCGATGGACCGGCGCGGCGTCCCATCCAGCCGAACAGCGGATCGCGCATCGCAGGACGACGCAATTCCGGGCGCTGAAGTTCGGAACCCTGGAGTGAAGGTCGATCGAGTTCGCGCGCGACCTGGTCGGGCGTCGCATGGTTGAGCGCCGAGCGGACCATCTCGATCTGACCGTTGACGAAGTCGTGCGCGCGACCCGACAGCAGCGCGTGACGATAGGATCCCAGCACCGCGAAGGTCACGAATTCGCAGGCGAGAATGCCGACGATCGTCAGCAGCAGGGTGCGCCCGCGTAGCGAGCGCGGGTAGCCGATCATGAAACGGTGATCATCGTGCGGAAATCATGACGCGGCTTGCGAGCTTGTGTCGTCCGGCGCTGCGTCGCTTACGAGCGCGTCCGCGTTGGGAACGAACACATAGCCCACGCCCCAGATGGTGCGTATATGGCGCGGATGCGCGGGGTCGTCCTCGATCGCGCGACGCAGGCGATAGACCTGCATGTCGATTGCGCGGTCGAGGCTGTCGCGCGGGACTTCGGCCGGTCCGCGCGTGAGTTCGAGCAGGCGCTCGCGCTTCAACGGCCGGTTGGCGTTGCGAATCAGTACCGAGAGCAGCGCGAACTCGCCGCCGGTCAAGGGCACGGGCGTTCCATTGCGCGTCAACTGGCGCGACGAGAAATCGCATTCGAAGGGACCGAACACGAAGGGTTTGGCTGCCCCTTCGAACGACGACGCCGCATGCCGGCGCAACACCGCTTCGACGCGTGCGAGCAATTCGCGCGGCTCGAAAGGCTTGCCCAGATAGTCGTCGGCCCCCATCTCGAGACCGACGATGCGATCGACCGTCTCGTCGCGCGCGGTCAGCATCACGATCGGCGTCAGGTCGCCCTTGACGCGCAGCCGGCGGCAAGCCGCGAGCCCGTCTTCACCCGGCATCATCAGGTCGAGAATGATGAGGTGCGGGTTGTAGCGATCGAGATAGGCGTCGAGCTGCGCCGTGTCGGGCAACAGCAGCACGTCGTAGCCATGGCGTGACAGGTAGGTGGAGAGCAGGGTGCGCAACTCGGCGTCGTCATCGACGACCAGCAGTCGTCGCAGTGGAATCGCCGTCATCGACGACGCGGTCGACGAAGGTAAAGCGCCATCGAGGACGATTGCGCGTTCCACGGCTTCGGCGCCGTCCTGCTTGTTCCTGGTTGTCAGGTTCATGGTCGCGATTCTAGGAAAGGCAGCGCATGTGCGCCGTGTCTGAAACAAACTGCAATCTCTTTCGTCTCCATCGTGACGCCTGCCGTGGGCGCTCCCCGACACAATCGGTTGCATGCGGATGGCATGACGCCGCAGTCAACTTAAATAAATGGAGCAGACATGAAGACGATTCCTTCGCGCATGGCCCGTCGTTTGGCGGCCGGCGCTTTCGCCGCGTCGAGTTGCATGGCGCTGGTGAGTATCTCCCATGCGCAGACCACCAACGCGCCTTCCGCTTCCCGTTCCGACATGCGCGCCCCGATGCAGTCCGACGCGGCCAGGGATCCCGGCATGCGAGGCGAGCACGGCATGCATGGCATGCATCAAATGCACATGATGCGTGAGCTCGGACGGCTGAAGACCTCGCTGCGGCTCACGCCCGAACAGGCGGCGCTGTGGGATCGCGCCGAACAACAGATGAAGCCGCCTGCGGATATGCGCGAGCAGATGAAGACGAGGCACGAGCGCATGACGGCCATGCTCGACGATCCGAACTTCGACCCACGCAAACTCGCGAGCGAAATGGACAGCGTGCAAAGCGAGCACATGGCCAGACGCAAGAGCATGCGCGAAGCCTGGTTCGCGGTGTACGACAAGCTCAATCCGGTGCAGCGCGGACAGGTACGTGAGTTCCTTCGCTCGCGCATGTCGCGTGGCGAGCACATGCGCGGTCGCATGGGCTGGATGCATCACGGCACGGATAACCATCAGGAAAGAAATGCACCCGCCGCGCCAGCCCCACGCTGATCGAAAAATGCGATCAGATCCGTGACGAAAGACGGGTGCGTGACAGTGCGCGCGCCCGTCTTCAACGTCGCTCGCTTGCTACAGCCATTCGAGCAACGACAGCCCGACCCCGATCGAGTTCTGCCTGTGGTTGTAGTCGATCAGGCTCTCGCCATAGCCGCTGAAGAGCTGGACATGCCCCTTCAGATAACCCTGGATCGGAAACGCCCAATCGACCGCTATCGATCCACGTGACCGATCGCCGCCGCGCAATGTATGGCGCAGGGTGACCGCGATCTGCTGATTGTTGAGCTTGCGGATCACGACCAGTTCGCCGCGTCCGACATAGTCGAGGATGTCGGCGTTGTCATCCTTGTCGGCCTTCTCGCGCACGCGCAACCACGGCCGCACGAGATAGGTCCAGTCGCCGGAGTCCAGGCCGATCGTCCCGATCACGCGGTTCCAGCTGCGCGACTGCGGAAGGTCGCGCCCGTTCGACTGGTGGGTGAGCGACACTCCGGCCAATCGTCCGTTCAGGCCGAACAGCGAATAATGCGTCGGCACGGTGTACATCAACTCGGGTTCGTAAGTGGTCTCGCGAAAGGGTCGCGAAGTCTCGTGGTTATAGACCTGCCATCGCGAGCTTTGCGTGTATCCGAACCAGAGGCTGCCGCCGTCGATCGCCAGGTTGTCGAGCAGTTTCGCCTTCAGGCTGATCTGATACTTGGCTTCGAGATGATCGATAGGACCGCGCAGTGTCGCGTGGTTGGCTGGATTGGGGCTGGTCGGATTGCTGTTCGGACTCGTCGAGTAGAAGGCCGGCAGAATGTAGACCGGCTTGTAGGGGCGCAGCGAAAACAACGGGGGCTTGGGCCCGTCGTCGAGATCCCAGCGCTCAGCGAGCGTCGATGCGCGCGTGCCGAAGGCGGTCGTGTCGCGTTCCTGGCTGGCGACGAGGCCGATACCCGACACGTCGTTCTTCACGTCCTTGACGACCGATGGCATCTGTTTGTCGGCGGCGGTGACTGCGCGTCCGCTCACGCTGTCGTAGCACGCAAGCCGCTTGGCATCGTCTTCGAGCGGCTTGCAATCCTCGAGGCCGATGGCATGTGCAGCCTCTGACCAGGCCGCCGAGATGACCACTGCAGAAGTCGCCGTCATGAGGCTTGTGCGAAACCGTTTGTGAATGGGAAGACGAGTGCGACGATGCATCGGAGCTCCTGATTGGCCTGAATGGATGTGTTGAATTGAGCGAAACACCGAAGCTCCTTGCGCGAGACGTGCATTCGACGATCGTGGTGCGCCGTCTCGGCGTGCGGCCCTACCCAACGACTCGCGCAGCAATGGTTGAGTTCACGCGTGCGCGCGATGAACCGACGCCCGACGAGATATGGCTGCTCGAACACGAGCCTGTCTATACGCTCGGGCAAGCGGGACGCATCGTACATCTGCATGGCGAGGTCGACATACCGGTCGTCCACACCGAGCGCGGCGGGCAGATCACCTATCACGGGCCGGGGCAGTTGATTGCCTACGTGCTGGTCGACCTGCGCCGGCGCGGCATCAAGGTCCGCGAGTTCGTCGCGCTTCTCGAGCAGAGCGTGATCGGCGTGCTCGCCGGCTATAATCTCGCAGGTCGCGTAAAGCCGGGCGCGCCGGGTGTTTACGCAATGCACGAGGGTGAGTTGCACAAGGTCGCGGCGCTCGGATTGAAGATCGTCAACGGCAGAAGCTTCCACGGTTTGAGCCTGAATGTCGCGATGGATCTGGTGCCCTATGACCACATCGACGCGTGCGGTTTTCCTGGCTTGAAGAGTATCGACATGGCGGGCCTCGGCGCATTCTCGACTACCGCCGCATCGGTCGAGTCGGTCGGCGACCGCGTTGCTGTCGCATTGATCGCCGCGCTAGAAAGCACCCATGGATAGTTACGATCCGAGCATCAAGCAGAAAGCGCGCGAGAAGACCCAGCGCGCGTACGGCCGCATCCCGATCGTCGTCGAGCCGATGGAGCGGCTGAAGAAACCGGAATGGATACGGGTGCGCGCCGGCGGCGCGGCATCGACGCGACGCTACAACGAGATCAAGCAGATCCTGCGCGAGCACCAGTTGCATACGGTGTGCGAAGAGGCGAGCTGTCCCAACATCGGCGAGTGCTTCGGCAAGGGCACCGCGACCTTCATGATCATGGGCGACAAGTGCACGCGCCGTTGCCCGTTCTGCGACGTAGGCCACGGCCGTCCCGACCCGCTCGATGCCAGCGAACCCGAGAATCTCGCGAAGACCATCGCGGCCTTGCGCCTGTCCTATGTCGTGATCACGAGCGTCGATCGCGACGACTTGCGTGATGGAGGCGCGCAGCACTTCGTCGATTGCATACGCAAGACGCGCGAGCTGTCACCGACGACAAAGATCGAGATTCTCACGCCCGATTTTCGCGGACGCATGGATCGCGCGCTCGAGATCCTCACCACCGCGCCGCCCGACGTGATGAACCATAACCTCGAGACGGTGCCGCGCCTGTATCGCGAGGCGCGTCCGGGGTCGGACTACGCGTGGTCGCTCAATCTCCTGAAGCGCTTCAAGGCGGCGCACCCGGACATCCCGACCAAGAGTGGAATCATGGTCGGCTTGGGCGAGACGGACGACGAGATCCTTACGACCATGCACGACCTGCGCGCGCACGAGGTCGACATGCTGACGCTTGGCCAATACCTGCAGCCATCGGAACACCACCTGCCGGTGCGTCGCTACGTGCATCCAGACACATTCGCGCACCTCGAGCGCGAAGCGAACGCAATGGGCTTCGCGCATGCTGCGGTAGGTGCGATGGTGCGCTCGTCGTATCACGCCGATCAGCAGGCGCACGACGCGGGCGTGGTGGGCGTCGCATACGCCTGATCGCTCGAGCCGTCACACCCGAACGATGTCTGGATTTGTCTCGCGAAACACTCGCGCGTGGCTTGCCGCCGTATGCATCGCCGTATTCACCTATGGCTGTGCGGCGCCCCGGCTTGCCCCATACGCAGAAAGCAATGCCGGGCCGCTCCGGGTCAAGCTCATCGCATTCAACGATTTCCACGGAAACCTCGAGTCGCCCGACGCGAGCATCCGCGCGCCGGAAGGCGGACTGACCGGAGACACGACCGGCCGCGACGTGGCTGTGCCGGCAGGAGGCGTCGCGCGATTCGCAACCCTCGTCAAGCAACTGCGTGCAGTCAATCCCAACCATGCAGTCGTGTCGTCGGGCGACATGGTGGGTGCTTCACCGCTGGTGTCCGCGCTGTTTCTCGACGAACCGACGATCGAAGCGATGAACATGATCGGCGTGGATTTCAACAGCGTCGGCAATCATGAATTCGATCGTGGCGTGTCCGAGCTCAGGCGCAAGCAGACCGGCGGCTGCGAGCGTTTCGTCGATGCGCTGGAACCCTGCCGCGCGGGTCACCGCTTCGAAGGCGCGAAATTCCAGTACCTGGCGGCTAACGTGATCGACAAGGCGTCCGGTCAGCCGATCTTCCCCGCGTACGGCATCAAGAGCTTCGAGGGAATCAGGATCGGCTTCATCGGCCTCACCCTGAAAGGTACAGACCAGATCGTCGATCCGGCCGGCATTCGAGGCGTCGAGTTCAAGGATGAAGCGAGCACCATCAATGCTCGAGCCGCCGAGCTGCGATCGCTGGGCGTCAATGCCATCGTCGTGCTGATCCATGAAGGCGGACTTGCGAAGGGAAGGCTGAACGACCGCGCCTGTCCGGGACTCTCGGGCGACATCCTGCCGATTCTCGATCGGCTCGATCCCTCGATCGATGTCGTCGCTTCTGCGCACACGCACCAGCCCTATGTGTGTACCTATCGCAGCTTTCTGCTGACGAGCGCGGCATCGAATGGACGGCTCGTCACCGACATCGATCTGGACATCGATCGCAAGACCGGCCATGTGATCGGCAAGACAGCGATCAACCGCATCGTGACCAGCGAAGGCTATGGCGATGTGCCGGTTCGGGCGGCCTATCCGCTGCTCGACAAGGACGCGGTGATCGCGAGTCATGTCGAACGATATGCGAGGGACGTCGCTCCTTTCGCCAACCGCAAGGTGGGTAGCGCGCAGGCGACTCTGAGCAAGACCGACGATGCGGCAGGACAATCACCGCTGGGCGACATCATCGCCGACGCGAACCTTGCCGCGACGCGCGGCGCAGGCGCGCGCATTGCGTTGTTGAACCCGGGCAGCGTGCGCGCGCCGATCGAATACGTGGGCGATGGCACCGTGACTTACGGCGCGTTGTTCCGGGCGCAACCCTTCGGCAACAATCTGGTGACGATGACGCTGACGGGCCAGCAGATCAAGGCGTTGCTCGAGCAGCAGTGGCTTCCCGCCCGCCAGCAGGCGCAGATGCTGCAGGTGTCGCGGGGCTTCGGCTACGCCTATGACCTGCGCAGGCCGATGGGCTCTCGCGTGCTTGCCGAGAGCATGCAACTCGACGGCCGGATGATTGTGCTTGCCGACCCTTACCGCGTCACCGTCAACAGTTTCATGGCAAGTGGCGGGGACGGCTTCACGGTGCTGCTCGAAGGTCGCGACCGGACGACCGGCATCATCGACGTGGACGCGGCCGAGGCGTACTTCAAAACCTCTTCCCCACTGGCGCCGCCGCCATCGGGTCGCGTGACCGTGCCGCAGAATTGATCGTAAAGGCGGCGGGAATCAGGTTTCCGCAGCGGCAGGGCGCTTGAGCGCATTGCGCGCGATCAGCAGTTGACGCTTGACGGCAAAGTCGAACAGCGCGATCTGGCGCTGCACGCCTTCTTCGATGGCGCTCGCAATGTCCCCGGGCTTCAACGTGAGATAGGCGTCGGCTTCGCCGTGGGCCTGTTGAATGTCCATGCCCGCTTTGCGCGCGATGCGCATCATGGCGCGGTTCTCGCTCAGGCAATGCATGAACAGCATGCCGATCCCGAGGTTGCGTGCGTGCGCGGCCGCGCGCAGGAATAGCGCCGTTCCCAAGCCCTTGCCGCGGGCGTTGGCGCCTACAGATAGCCCGAATTCAGCGGCGCGCTGGACAGGCTCGCCATCTTCGGCACGGTCGGGAATCGGCGCGAAGTGCCCTGCCGCCGCGAGATCGAGCGTGTCGTCGAAGACGCCGAAAAGGGTGTCGGTGGCGAAATTGATCTGGGCGACGTATCTCTCAATGGAGCTGTCGGACAAGGGGCTGCCGAAGCGGAGGTACCGGTCCTGCTCGCCAAGAGATACCAGGTGCGCGAGATAAAGCGGCCGCTCACTTTCGCCTAGCTCTTTGATCGGCGTGGCTAAGGCTCTTGCAAGATCGAGTGGGGATGATTCGGGCAATGCGGTTTTCGGTGCGGAGTCCATCTCTCATTATTGATTGCTGCACTGCAAAATTCAAGGCCAGTTTGGTTTTTCCGCCGTCGAGTGCTTGGCGTGGCCCTCGCCGATCAGGCAGTGGTCAGTTCTCCGCCACGTGCCTCCACCTCGACTTCGAGGGCCTCGATCGCACCCACGATCTTCGCCAGCGCATCGTCAATTTGAGCGCTGGTAATCGTCAGCGGCGGCGCGAAGCGAACCACCGTTCCATGCGTGTCTTTCGATAGCACGCCGAATTCCAGTAGCTTCTCGCAGACCGAGCGAGCCGACACTTTATCGGGCGCGAATTCAACGCCGATCAGCAACCCCTTGCCGCGCACGTCGCTGATCAACGAACTGTCGATCGCGTGAAGTCTCTGTAGCAGATAGTCGCCCATCCGGGCGGCGTTTTCCGACAGGCGCTCGTCGATAAGAAGCTCGAGCGATGCGAGTCCGACCGCTGCTGCGAGGGGATTGCCGCCGAAGGTGCTGCCGTGGTCGCCCGGATTGAACACGTCCATCACTTCTTTGCGGGCGACAAACGCCGACACCGCGAGGAGGCCGCCTCCCAGCGCCTTCCCGAGCGTGACGCCGTCGGGCCGCACGCCCTCGTGTTCACAGGCGAGAACGCGGCCTGTGCGGCCCAGGCCCGTCTGGACTTCGTCGCAGATCAGCAGCACCTTGTGGCGCTTGCAGATCTCGGCGCAAGCGGCCAGATAGCCGGCGGGCGGGACGATGATGCCGGCTTCCCCTTGCACCGGCTCGACGAGGAACGCGGCCGTATCGGGCGTGATCGCCTGTTCGAGTTCCGCAGCGTTGCCGAAACGAACATGCCGAAAGCCGGGAGCGAACGGGCCGAAGCCGTCGCGATATTGTTCTTCGCTCGAGAAGCCGACGATGGTCGTCGTGCGCCCCGCGAAATTGCCGGCGCAGACGATGATTTCGGCGCGGTTTTCGGGAACGCCCTTGACCTTGTAGGCCCATTTCCGGGCGGCCTTTATGGCGGTTTCCACCGCCTCGGCGCCGGTGTTCATCGGGAGCGCGCGATCGAGCTTCGTGATTTCGCAAAGCTTGGCGAGAAACGGACCAAGGCGGTCGGTATGGAATGCACGTGACGTGACGGCCAGGCGGGACGCTTGCTCCACCAGAACCGACACGAGTTCGGGGCGCGAATGCCCGAAGCTGACGGCCGAATAGGCGGACATCATGTCGATGTAGCGACGCCCCTTGACGTCCCAGAGGTAGATTCCCTCGCCGCGCGTCAACTCCACGGGCAATGGATGGTAGTTACGCGCTGAATGGAACTGATCGAGTTCGGTGGCTGTCATGGTGTCTCGCAGTCGGGGTTCCAAAGGGAAATAATATTCGACATCAGGCGAAAATGGCTTGCATAATAGGCAGGGATTCCGTGCGTAGGCGCATCGATATTTCTTCAAAAGTGGTTTATAAGAAACGATGTTGCATTACGAACTAGACCAGGCTGATCGGCGCATTCTCGAACGACTGCAAACGGACGCACGAGCATCCAACGCCGAGTTATCCGAGGTCGCGCATCTGTCGGCACCGCAGTGTTTCCGACGCGTCAAGCGACTCGAGGAAACCGGCATCATCGAGCGCTACGTGGCGGTCCTCGCGCGAGAGCGCATGGGCTTTGGCGTCCTCGCTTTCGTCAGCGTGACCTTGGGAGGCGGGCGCACGCAAGACATCGAGAAGTTCAGAACGGTGATCGCGGAAATTCCCGAAATTCTCGAATGTCACGTGGTCACCGGCGAGGCCGACTTTCTCCTCAAGGTCGTGGCCGAGAATCTGCAGAATTTCTCGCGCTTTCTGCTTGAGCGATTGGTCGAAGATTTCGACGCCGTCACGACCCGATCCGAGGTGTCCCTCGATCAGATCAAGAACACCACGGCGCTTCCCGTGAGGCGAACCACGCGCTGAAGCGGCACGGATGCGATGATGACCACGCGCCGGCGCCATCAGCACATTGACAGAACGCGCGAAAGCCCCGATAATTAGCGGTTCCCTTTGGAGGGGTGCCCGAGTGGCTAAAGGGGGCAGACTGTAAATCTGTTGGCTTACGCCTACGTTGGTTCGAATCCAACCTCCTCCACCAGGTTTTCGATCTGACGGTGGACTGGGTTTCAGCTGTAGTTCGGATTGTCGTTCGGCGAGGCGTGGGTGCGATGCGAGAGGGATCCGTAGGCGGCCCTCAGGCGACCAGCAGAGCTATTGCCGGCAGGTTTGCGAGTTGTTCTGCAAAGTGCGGGTGTAGCTCAATGGTAGAGCAGAAGCCTTCCAAGCTTATGACGAGGGTTCGATTCCCTTCACCCGCTCCATCAAATTTTTCAGTGGCTATTCAACTTGAGCATTGACGTACCTGCGCGACCTTTTGCGCGCTTTACCCCGCGTTTCACTCCGCCCTTGTAGCTCAGTGGTAGAGCACTCCCTTGGTAAGGGAGAGGTCGCGTGTTCAATCCACGCCAAGGGCACCACGAATCACGAATTGCCGCTGTTCCGACCGCCGCATTACGATCTTAGATTGAGAGCGCCACCAACGGCGCGACCGCAATTCCGAATAACTTCCAACGCGCGACATCGCAGGAGCATCCATGGCAAAAGGCAAATTCGAGCGGACCAAGCCGCATGTAAATGTGGGGACGATTGGTCACGTGGATCATGGCAAGACGACGCTGACGGCGGCGATGACGTCGGTGCTGGCGGCAAAGTTTGGCGGCGAGGCGCGGGCGTAC
>JBBSGB010000003.1:0-159089 GCA_038254545.1 Burkholderiales bacterium
AGCGGTTCGCGCAACGCGTCGCCACTCAAGGCGATGCGCCGGCCCGAATGTCCGCTCGATCGCCGGCATGAAAGACGCGCATCACCGCGGCGGTTCGGGTTTCGACGCCGAGCTTGACGTAGATGTGTTCGAGATGCTTCTTGGCTTTCAAGCTGCCTCAACACCTCGAAGGCGGCAGAAAAATCGTTGCGCGTCAGGTGCTTCATGTGGCACCCCGCTTTCGAGAAGCCATGCCGCGTTCAGACCGCTGATCACTACGCAATCTTGCGTATTGGACGCGACGCATCGTGGATCGATGATGACGTCGAACTTTTGAATCTGCACGCCCGCCTCGCGCGCGCAGGAAGTCGGCATGTGCCTGGGCCCCAGTCCGGCGAGGCGCGCATGCGCAAGGTGGTGACACAGGGCGGCTTCCCGCAATTTCGCCGCGCGACCGAGACGCCGTTCAATATCGTTTACGAAGCGCAGCCGTAGAGCCGACGGGGGTGACCATCCGGCGAGTGCCGGTATCAGGGCGCGGCGCGCTCGGACGCGGCGAAGTAGGCGCCGGCATCGCCCGGATAAGTGATGGGCGATTCGAATCCATCGGCCGATATCGACGAGACGCCGAACGCCCAGTCGTCGATCACGAGGTTCTTTAGCACGGTGCGATTCGGGTTCGTCGCGTCGGCGCGCACGTCGACATGGTGCTGCCATTGCGCCGCAGTCGTGTCGCGCCACCACACGCGATAGCCGACCGCGCCTGCGACCGGTTGCCAACTGATGGTCGTGTCGTGCTTCACCGCGCCCTCGATCTTGACGCCGGATGGCGGCGCGGGGGCAGCAGCCATGTTCGCGAGTCCCAGCGCATTCAAGCGCGCGACCTGCGCGAGATAGTCGAAGTCCACGCCATCGACGGTGTCTCCGTAGCGCACGCCGTTCTCGACGCGCAGGTCCTGATGCTGGCGATCATAATGCTCGTGCGCCTCGGTGACGCGCACCGCCGGATAGCCTGCCTCGAGGATCGGCACCTGGTCGCCGCCGCGTCCGAAGCGATCGGTGCGGTACACCATCTTCACCTTGAAGTTGACGAGGTCGCGTTCGGCGATGCGTGCGAGATAGCGCGCGAGGTTGCGCGACGGCGAGTCGATCTCGCCCCCCTGGTAGCGGCGGGTGTTGGCCTGCTTCTGGGTCTCGGTCGCCTTGGTGCCTTCGGAGAACACCCGCACCGTGCTGTTGTCGTGCACGCCGTCCTCGCCGTTGCTGTTGCCGATGATGTCGTTGTTCAGGTCGGCTTCGATCCTCCAGCCGTTCGCTCTGGCGTAGTCGGCCAGCACCTTGCCGCCGTACAGGCCCTGCTCTTCGCCCGACAGGGCGGCGTAGACGACGGTCGCGCGAAACTTGTATTTCGAAAGCACGCGCGCGGACTCGATCGCCGCGGCCACGCCCGAGGCGTCGTCATTGGCGCCCGGCGCGTCGGAGGTCGCATTCATGATGTCGGTGACGCGCGAGTCGAGGTGACCCGCGATCAGCACGACCCGATCGGGATCGTCCGTGCCGCGCTGGATCGCGACGATGTCCATCACTTCGGTCGGCTGGGGCAGGCGTGGACCGGTAAAGCTTTGCGAAGGCGTCACGACGGTGAGGCAACCGCCGCAGTCCCTGGCGATGGCGGCGAAGCGTGACGCTGCCCAGCGCCTCGCCGCGCCGATGCCGCGGGTGTCGGACTTCGTGTCCGACGCCGTGTGCCGCGTGCCGAACGAGACGAGCTTTGTGATGGTGGCGCGCAGCTCCGCTGCATCGACCTGCGCGACGATCTGTTGCGAGCGGCTCGTTTCGAACGCAGGCAGGGGCGCGCGAAGCGGCATGTCCTGGGCATGCGCGATGCACGTGAGGACAGAAGCGGCAAGGGCGGTGAAGAGGCGGCGCATGAAGTGGCCCGGAAAATATTTAGGTCGATGATTATCGTACGGTGCGGGTCATGCATCGTGTGAAGCCCTGCGTTCGGGGTGTTTCGCGGCCGCGGCTTGCGTCTTCTCAGCCCAGTCCGGCGGTCACGCGCTCGAGGCCCGCGATGAACTTCTGCCAGCCGTAGTTGGCGCCCTGGTAGGCCTGCTGCTGATCCGGCCGGAAGCCCGCCTGCTCCATGCGCAGGTGGGTCCCCGTGCTCGTAGAGGTGAGAGTCCAGGTGACGACACTCTCGAGACCATAGGCCGCCCATGTGTAAGACAGCGTTTTGTTCGGCTCGACTGCCAGGACCTGACAGTCGACAGCGCCCCAGTCTGCGCGAAGATTGAAACGGTGATCCACGACAGGCTTGAAATCGTTCTTCATCAGCCACTCCTCGATCAGCTGTGGTTGGGTGAGGGCGCGCCAGATCTTTTCCGGTGGATGCGGCATCTCGCGTTCGACAACGAGGGTACGCGTGGCATCGGCGGGTTTGGTCATTGGTCCATCCTGTTCAAGAGGGTTTCGAGGTGATCGAACCGGTCGCGCCAGAAGGCGCCGTAGAAGCCCATCCAGTCGATCAACGGGGCAAGGCCCTGCGGATCGGCGCTGTAGTGGACCGACCGTCCTTCGGGCCGATCGCGAACCAGGCCGGACAGCTTGAGCACGCCCAAGTGCTTGGACACGGCCGGCTGCGACACGCCGGAGCGATCGGTCAAGGCGCGCACGGTCTGCTCCCCGTCGACCACCAGGCTCTCGAAGATCGCCCGACGGGTCGGATCGGCGAGGGTCTTGAAAAGATCGTCGGACGCGGCTGGCACGACGAATCATAACTGGCTGGTTATGAATTCGTCAAGCCCGAGGCACGACGCAGCTTGGTCGTTGACCTCGCAATGCAGAAGGAGTAAATCGCCGATAAGGCCGCATCGGCCCTTGCAGATTCCTGGAGCCGGGAGCGTCCGAATTCTTTCGCCCATGTGGCGTTCCAAGGGAGGTCTTCATGAATGCTCGATGCTTGTTGCGGCCCGCGCTCGCGGCCACCGCTTGCGCCTTGTCGATCATGCCGGTCGCGTTTGCGGCCGACATGGCGATGGTCAACCCGAATGACATCAAGTGGGGCGATGCGCCGCCCTCGCTGCCCAAGGGCGCGCAGGCCGCCGTATTGTCGGGCGACCCCGGCAAGGACGGCCCGTTCGTCATGCGCCTGAAGACGCCGGCGAACTACAAGATCCCGCCGCATACGCACACGCAGGCCGAGAACCTCACGGTGCTGTCGGGGGCGCTGATGCTCGGCATGGGCGAGAAGATCGACAAGTCCAGCGAGCACACGCTGCAGCCGGGCGGGTTCCACGCGCTGCCGGGCAAGACGCCGCACTATGCGATGAGCAAGGTGCCGAGCGTGATCCAGATCAACGGCAACGGACCGTTCGACATCAGCTATATCAATCCGGCCGACGACCCGGCGAAGGCGGCCAAGAAGTAGCCGGTCGCACCTCGCGCCGGCCTCGCAGTCAGCCTCCCAGTCAGCGTTGCAGTCAGCCTGATTGCGGAGGCCGGCGCACCGCGATCCATCGCGATGCTATCGTCGCGCTCCCGCACCGCGCCCGCGATGCGACGACGCTGCCATCCCCCTCCCCCAATGCCATCGACGGCCGAACTCATACTCAGCCTTTCATGTCCGGACACGAAGGGCATCGTGCACGCGGTGTCCCAGTTTCTTCTCGACAACGGTTGCAACATCATCGAGTCGCAGCAGTTCGGCGATGTTGCCAGTCACGGCGGCTCGGGCAGGTTCTTCATGCGAGTGCATTTCGAGTCCGATGCGGCGTTCGAGGTGACGGCGCTGGAAGAACGCTTCGATGCGGTCGGCGCGCGCTTCGCGATGACGGCTCGCTTCCATCGGTTCGGCGCGAAGATGCGCGCGCTATTCCTCGTCGGCAAGCATGGGCATTGCCTGAACGACCTACTGTTTCGCGTCCGGTCGGGATGGCTCAACATCGAGCCCATCGGCGTCGTGTCGAATCACGACGATCTCGCCGATCTCGCCGCGCGTCATGGCGTGACGTTCCACCACTTGCCGCTCGCGACGGGCGCGGGCGATGACATCAAGCGCGTACAGGAGGAACGGATCGAGGCCTTGATCGCCGCCGAGCGTGTCGAGCTGGTCGTGCTCGCGCGCTACATGCAGATACTGAGCGCGCCTTTCTGTCGCACGCTCGAAGGCCGAGCGATCAACATCCACCACAGCTTTCTGCCGAGCTTCAAGGGCGCGCGTCCCTACGAGCAGGCGCACCTGCACGGCGTCAAGCTGATCGGCGCGACCGCGCACTACGTCACCGCTGCGCTCGACGAGGGGCCCATCATCGAGCAGGACGTCGAAAGGGTCGATCACTCGCGCTCGGTGGCCGACATGACCGCTGCCGGCCGCGATGTGGAAGCGATGGTCCTCGCGCGCGCCGTGCGCTGGCATGTCGAGCACCGCGTGCTCGTCAACGGAATGAAGACGGTGGTGTTCCGATAGTTCACGGACGTGCCCGGCCGCTGGCGGCGACCGGTCGATTTGCAGTACAATCCGCCCCTTTCGCAAATCACGGCGTGGCCCATCCAGCTGCGACCGCCAGTCAAGGAGTCCGGATATGGCATTCGCCAACATCAGCAAGACCGATATCGTCACCGCACACGCACGTGCGCAGAACGACACCGGGTCCCCCGAAGTTCAGGTCGCGCTGCTCACCGCGCGCATCAACGAACTCACGCCGCACTTCAAGGAACACGTCAAGGATCATCATTCGCGTCGCGGGCTGCTGCGCATGGTGAGCCGTCGTCGCAAGCTGCTCGATTATCTGAAAGGCAAGGATGCCGATCGATATCGCGCGCTGATCGAGAAGCTGGGCCTGCGCAAGTAATCGGATGCACTGCGTCTCCACTGCGCCGCTGCATACCGCATCCCAACCCGTTTGATCTCACCATCGCATTGAGCGAAAAAAGCCTGCGTCAGTCGCTGTCGCGGGCTTTTGTCATTTCGCTTCGCATCCGCATCGTTGCCATTCGCGCCAGGTACGCGCGGCATGTCGTCCCACAGAGGAAAATCCATGTTCAACAAAGTAACCAAGAGCTTTCAGTACGGCCAGCATCAGGTCACGCTCGAGACCGGCGAGATCGCGCGCCAGGCCGGCGGCGCCGTGGTCGTCACGGTCGATGACACGGTCGTGCTCGCAACGGTGGTCGCATCCAAGACCGCCAAGCAGGGTCAGGACTTTTTTCCGCTGACCGTCGACTACGTCGAGAAGACCTATGCCGCCGGCAAGATTCCCGGCGGCTTCTTCAAGCGTGAAGGCAGGCCCAGCGAGAAGGAAACGCTCACCAGCCGCCTGATCGATCGCCCGATCCGCCCGCTGTTTCCCGAGGGCTTCTACAACGAAGTGCAGGTCATCATCCACGTGCTGTCGGTGAACCCCGAAATCGACCCGGACATTCCGGCGTTGATCGGCGCGTCGGCCGCGCTGTCGATCTCGGGCATCCCGTTCGCGGGGCCGATAGGCGCGGCGCGCGTGGGTTACATGAACGGCCAGTACGTGCTCAACCCGAGTAAGACCGAACTCGAGACGTCGCAGTTGAATCTCGTCGTCGCGGGTACCGAGGCCGCCGTCTTGATGGTGGAGTCGGAAGCGCAGCAGTTGCCCGAGGACGTGATGCTCGGCGCGGTAGTGTTCGGCCACGACCAGATGCAGAAGGCGATCGACGCGATCCACGAACTCGTCAAGGATGCGGGCAAGCCCGAATGGGATTGGCATGCGCCTGCAAGGAACGACGCGCTGATCAATCGCATCAAGCACTTTGCGGAAGTCGATCTGCGCGCGGCCTACCAGATGCGCTCGAAGCAGGATCGTAGCCAGCAGTTGAAGCGCATCAACGCGTCGGTGATGAGCAAGCTCGCCGAAGAAGCGCACAGCATCGGCGGTGAAGTGCCCGAGGCCGTCGAAGTCGGCAACATCGTGTTCGACCTCGAATCGAAGATCGTGCGCAGCCAGATCCTCGACGGCGAACCGCGCATCGACGGCCGCGACACGCGCACCGTGCGCCCGATCGAGATTCGCACCAGCGTGCTGCCGCGCACCCACGGCTCGGCGCTGTTCACGCGTGGCGAGACGCAGGCGCTGGTCGTCGCCACGCTCGGCACTGCGCGCGACGCGCAGCGCATCGACGCGCTGATGGGCGAGTTCACCGACCGCTTCATGCTCCACTACAACATGCCTCCGTTCGCCACCGGCGAGACCGGCCGCGTCGGTACGCCCAAGCGTCGCGAGATCGGCCACGGCCGCCTCGCCAAGCGCGCGTTGCTCGCCTGCCTGCCACCGGTGGAGGAGTTCAGCTATTCGATCCGCCTCGTCTCCGAGATCACCGAGTCCAACGGTTCGTCGTCGATGGCGTCGGTGTGCGGCGGCTGTCTCGCGCTGATGGACGCGGGCGTGCCGATGAAGGCCCACGTCGCGGGCATCGCGATGGGCCTGATCAAGGAAGGCAACAAGTTCGCGGTCCTGACCGACATCCTCGGCGATGAAGATCACCTCGGCGACATGGACTTCAAGGTCGCGGGCACGACCACCGGTATCACGGCGCTGCAGATGGACATCAAGATCCAGGGCATCACCAAGGAGATCATGCAGGTCGCGCTGGCGCAGGCGCAGGAAGCGCGCATGCACATCCTCTCGAAGATGCAGGAAGCGCTTCCGCACACCAAGACCGAATTGAGCGACTTCGCGCCGCGCCTGATCACGATCAAGATCAACCCGGAAAAGATTCGCGATGTGATCGGCAAGGGCGGCGCGACCATTCGTGCGCTGACCGAAGAGACCAAGACGCAGATCGACATCAACGACGATGGCATCGTGACGATCGCGTCGGTCGATGCGGCTGCGGGGCAATTGGCCAGGAAGCGCATCCAGGACCTGACGGCGGAAGTCGAAGTCGGCACGATCTACGAAGGCACGGTATTGAAGCTGCTCGACTTCGGCGCGATCGTTCAGGTCCTGCCGGGCAAGGACGGCCTCTTGCACATCAGCCAGATCGCCAACGAGCGCGTCAATGCGGTCGCCGACTATCTGAAGGAAGGTCAGGTCGTGAAGGTCAAGGTCCTCGAGGCCGACGACAAGGGTCGCCTGCGTCTGTCGATGAAGGCGGTAGGCGGTGAGGCACCGACGCCGCAACGCGCCGCCGTCGAAGAGCATCCGGCCTGAAAACCCGGGCTGAACTCGCACGCTGAATTCGGACTCTGACCGCAGGGCTTCGATCGAAGGGCGCACGGTGTGCGCCCTTTGTTTTTGGCGCTGCGAAACCTGTTGTTCGAAGCGCACTCATATAATTGCTCGGCCTCCCGAACGACCCTTCCCACACGACCAATACCTCCGATGAAAGCCATCGAAATCAAGCAGCCCGGCGGTCCTGAAGTGCTCGTCGCATGCGAGCGCGCGAGGCCCGTCCCCAAACCCGGCGAAGTGCTGATCCACGTGCAGGCTGCGGGCGTCAATCGCCCCGACATCCTTCAGCGCACCGGCAACTATCCGGTGCCCCCCGGCGCATCGGATCTCCCCGGCCTCGAGGTCGCGGGGATCATCGCCGAAGTCGGCGACGGAGAGACGCTTGCCGATTTGAACATGACGATCGGCGACCAGGTCTGCGCGCTGGTTCAGGGCGGTGGTTACGCGGAATACTGCACAGCGCCGGCCGAGCAGTGCCTGCCGATTCCACACAAGCTGTCGATGGTCGAGGCGGCGTCGCTGCCGGAAACCTTCTTTACCGTATGGACCAACGTCTTCGAGCGTGCGCACCTCGGGCGCGATGCGGCGGGACGCATGGAGACACTGCTGGTCCAGGGCGGCACCAGCGGCATCGGCGTGACCGCGATCCAGCTCGCCAAGGCGTTGGGACACCGCGTCTTCGCGACCGCGGGTTCGGACGACAAGGCGCGCGCATGCGAGGCACTGGGTGCTGAGCGCGGCATCAACTACCGAAACGAGGATTTCGTCGCGGTCGTCAAGGGAGTGACCGAAGGTCGCGGCGTCGATGTGATCCTCGACATGGTCGGCGGCGACTACCTGCCGCGTGAGCTGCTGGCGCTCGCCGACGATGGCCGTATCGCATTGATCGCGCTGCTGGGCGGCTCGAAGGCCGAAGTCGATCTCGGCCAGATCCTGCGGCGGCGCCTCTCGATTTCGGGCTCGACGCTGCGACCGCGCGATGCGGCGTTCAAGGGACGTATCGCGCACCAGTTGCGCGAACACGTGTGGCCATTGTTCGAGTCCGGAGCGATCAAGCCGGTGGTGTTCAAGACTTTTCCGCTCGACCAGGCAGCGGATGCGCATCGACTGATGGAGAGCAGCACGCATGTGGGAAAGATCGTCCTGGAGGTGTAGCGCGGTTTGACCCGCCTCGACCGAAGTGCGTACAATCTCGCGGTTTCGCATTTCGGTTTTTGCCGGCGCTTTTGCCCCGGTTTTCGATCGGGTTTCGTCGTATGCAGCAGCGCCGTAAATTGGTCGTCGGAAACTGGAAGATGAACGGCGGCCTCGAGGCCAATGCCGCGCTGCTTTCGTCCCTGGTTTCGGCATTGCGCACAAGCGAGTTCAACTGCGATGTAGCGGTTTGCGTCCCGTTTCCGTTCCTTGCACAGGCCCAGCAGGAACTCGCGGGATCGAAGGTCGCACTCGGTTCGCAGAATGTGAGCGAATTCGAGAGCGGCGCGTACACCGGCGAAGTGTCCGCCTCGATGCTCAAGGAGTTCGGCTGTCGCTATGCGATCGTCGGTCATTCCGAGCGGCGCATGTGGTTCGGCGACACCGATGAACGCGTCGCTGCCAAGGCCGAGCGGGCGATCGCGACGGGATTGACAGCGATCGTTTGTGTCGGTGAGACGCTCGCGGAGCGCGAGCGGGGCAGGGCGGCGGCAATCGTCGAAGGCCAGTTGGATGCGGTGCTGGAACGTCTGGGCGCCGCAGGACTCGCAAAGTGCGTCGTCGCCTACGAGCCGGTGTGGGCGATCGGCACCGGCAAGACCGCCAGTCCCGACGAGGCGCAGGCGATGCACGCGGCGATTCGCGCGCACGTCGTCAAGCGTGACAAGGACGTGGCGTCGCGCCTGACGATTCTTTATGGCGGCAGCGTCAAGGCTGGAAACGCAGCCGCGTTGTTCGAGAGCGGGGACATCGATGGCGGCCTGATCGGGGGCGCATCGCTGATCGCAAAAGATTTCATGGGGATTGCAGAGGCTGCGAGTGCGGCCGCGCGATCCTCGACACAGTTGTCGGTATCGGAATGAATTGAAAGCGTATGGATATCCTGAGCAAGATCGTTTATGCAGTGATGTTGTTGTCGGCCATCGGCATCGTCGTGCTGGTGCTCCTTCAGCACGGCAAGGGCGCGGACATGGGCACAGGCTTCGGTGCCGGCGCGTCGGGCAGCCTGTTCGGCGCGACCGGATCGGCCAATTTTCTGAGCCGCACAACCGCGGTCCTGGCCGCCGTGTTCTTCATCAGCACGCTCGCGCTCGCGTATTTCGCGACCAACCGGCCGAGGGTCGGTGGCAGCGTGATGCAGAACCTGCCTGCGCAGACCGCGCCTGTCGTTCCGGGGAATCCTGCCGATCCTGCTTTGAAGACGGCTCCTGCGCCGGCGAATCAGCCGTCGCTTGCTGCGCCGTCGGCCGAGAAGGGTTCGCCGTCTCCTGACGCGGGCAAGCCGGCGGAAATTCCGAAGTAAGGCAGTAGGTTTCGCCCCTGCGTTCGTGACCGGACCCGAGGGATGAGACAATTCGTTTTCGGCGATTCGCCGCAGTTGATGCGGGTCGCCACACATGCCGACGTGGTGAAATTGGTAGACACGCTATCTTGAGGGGGTAGTGGCGAAAGCTGTGCGAGTTCGAGTCTCGCCGTCGGCACCACAGTTTGACATCGACCGTTGGTTCGATCGAGGCAGGACCAGTCAGGATCGCTCCGTGTTGCTCGAAAATTATTTTCCGGTCCTTCTCTTCATCCTCGTCGGCTCGGGCGTCGGCCTTGCCGCCGTGACGCTCGGCAATTTCATCGCGCCGAACAATCCGGACAGCGAGAAACTCTCGCCCTACGAGTGCGGCTTCGAGGCCTTCGAGGACGCGCGCATGAAGTTCGATGTGCGCTATTACCTGATCGCGATCCTCTTCATCCTGTTCGACCTCGAGACCGCGTTCTTCTTTCCCTGGGCCGTGGCGTTGCGCGATCTTGGTCTCTACGGCTACCTGACGATGGTGGTGTTCGTGATCGAATTCCTCGTCGGGTTCTGGTACATCTGGAAGAAGGGCGCGCTCGATTGGGAGTGAACCCAATGAGACGAACTTGAGAGTATCCGAATGAGCATCGAAGGCAAACTTTCCGAAGGCTTCGTCACGACGAAGATCGACAACGTCATCAACTGGGTGCGCACCGGTTCGATGTGGCCGATGACGTTCGGCCTGGCGTGCTGCGCGGTCGAGATGATGCATGCGGGCGCGGCGCGTTACGACCTCGATCGCTTCGGCGTCGTGTTCCGTCCCAGCCCGCGCCAGTCCGACGTGATGATCGTCGCGGGCACCTTGTGCAACAAGATGGCGCCCGCGTTGCGCAAGGTCTACGACCAGATGACCGAGCCACGCTGGGTGATCTCGATGGGTTCGTGCGCGAACGGCGGCGGCTACTACCACTACTCGTATTCGGTGGTGCGCGGCTGCGATCGCATCGTGCCGGTCGATGTCTATGTACCCGGCTGTCCACCCACGGCCGAGGCCTTGATGTACGGCATCCTGCAGTTGATGAACAAGATCAAGCGCGAAAGCACGATCGCGCGTTCCTGACGAATTTTCAGAACCCCGCCACCTCGCATGACGACGCGTCTCGAAACGCTGGAAGCCAACCTGCGCGCCACGCTCGGCGATTCGATCAGGAGTCTGGTCGTTGCGCGTGGGGAATTGACGCTCGTCGTCGATGCGAAGAATTATCTCGTGGTTGCAACAACGCTTCGCGATCACGTCGATCTGGGCTTCGAGCAACTGCTCGACTTGTGCGGTGTCGATTACCAGACGCATGGCGAAGGCGCATGGACGGGGCTGCGCTTCGCCGCAGTCTCGCATCTGCTGTCGATGAAGAACAACTGGCGAGTGCGCCTGCGCAGCTTCGCGATCGACGACGACTTCCCGGTGCTCGCGTCGCTGACCGGCGTGTGGTCGTCGGCCAATTGGTACGAGCGCGAAGCCTTCGATCTCTACGGCATCGTGTTCGAAGGCCACAACGACCTGCGCCGCATCCTCACCGACTACGGTTTCGTCGGCCATCCGTTCCGCAAGGACTTTCCGATCTCGGGCAACGTCGAGATGCGCTACGACCCCGAGCAGAAGCGGGTCATCTACCAGCCTGTCACGATCGAGCCGCGCGAGATCGTGCCGCGCGTGATTCGCGAAGAAGGCTACGGCGCCGCGCAATACGGCAACCCGACCGCTCATGGCTGAGATCAAGAACTACACATTGAACTTCGGACCGCAGCATCCTGCGGCGCACGGAGTCTTGCGCCTCGTGCTCGAGCTCGACGGCGAAGTCGTGCAGCGCGCCGATCCGCATATCGGCCTCCTGCACCGCGCCACCGAGAAGCTCGCCGAGACGCGTACCTACATCCAGTCCGTGCCCTATATGGACCGGCTCGACTACGTGTCGATGATGTGCAACGAGCACGGCTATGTGCTCGCAATCGAGAAGCTGCTCGACATCGAAGTGCCGCTGCGCGCGCAATACATCCGCGTACTGTTCGACGAACTCACGCGCCTGTTGAATCACCTGATGTGGCTGGGGGCGCACGCGCTCGACGTGGGTGCGATGGCGGTCTTCCTCTACGCTTTTCGCGAGCGCGAAGACCTGATGGACATGTACGAGGCGGTGTCGGGCGCGCGCATGCATGCGGCCTACTACCGGCCCGGCGGCGTGTACCGCGACCTGCCCGATGCGATGCCGCAGTACCGCGCGTCGAAGTGGCGCAACGAACGCGCCATCAAGGGCATGAACGAGAATCGCCAGGGTTCGCTGCTCGACTTCATCGAGGATTTCAGCAATCGCTTTCCACGTCACGTCGACGAGTACGAAACGCTGCTCACCGACAACCGCATCTGGAAGCAACGGCTGGTGGGCATAGGCGTGGTGTCGCCCGAGCGCGCCAAGGCGCTGGGCTTCACCGGCGCGATGCTGCGCGGCTCGGGCATCGAGTGGGACCTGCGCAAGAAGCAGCCCTACGAGGTTTACGATCTGCTCGAGTTCGACATTCCGGTGGGCGTCAACGGCGACTGCTACGACCGCTATCTGGTGCGCGTCGAGGAGATGCGCCAGTCGAACCGCATCATCAAGCAGTGCATCGAATGGCTGCGCAACAACCCCGGTCCGGTGATGATCGACGATCACAAGATCGCGCCGCCGTCGCGCGTGGACATGAAGACCAACATGGAAGAGCTGATCCATCACTTCAAGCTCTTCACCGAAGGCATGCACGTGCCGCCCGGCGAAGCCTATGCGGCGATCGAACATCCGAAAGGCGAGTTCGGCATCTACCTGATTTCCGACGGCGCCAACAAGCCTTATCGCCTGAAGATCCGCGCGCCGGGCTTCCCGCATCTGCAGGCGCTCGACGAGATGGCGCGCGGTCACATGATCGCCGACGTGGTGACCATCATCGGCACGCAGGACATCGTGTTCGGGGAGATCGATCGATGAGAGTTTTCAACGCATTGTTCGCGGCGCTGGCGATGATGATCGCGCTCGCATTTTCTTCCGCCTTTGCGCAGGACGATCCCAAAGCCGGCGACGACTTCCTCAAGTTGATCGACGCGAAGCAGTACGCGCAGAGCTGGGATGTCGCGTCCGATTATTTCAAGCAGTCGGTTTCGCGCAGCGACTGGGTCAGCCAGGTCAGACAGGCGCGCCAGCCGCTGGGCGACGTCGTGGTTCGCAGCATGAAAAAATCCGAGCCGCAGAAAAATCCCCCCGGCGCACCGCCGGGAGACTATCTGCTGTTGACCTTCGATACGAAGTTCGCCAACAGCGAACCGTCGCGCACCGAGACGCTTCCGCTGATCAAGGGCGCCGACGGTCGCTGGCGCGCGGTCGGTTATTTCATTCGATGAGGATGCGATCATGAACGCTGTCGTCGAACAACAACGTCCGCTTTGGCTTGAGCAAGTCAGCACGCGTTGGCGCGAGGTGCTTGACGATCAGAACCTGCGCGACTTGCCCTACAAGATCGAAACCAATCGGGCGGGGCAATTGATCATGAGTCCGGCAAAGAACATACATGCCTTCTATCAGGGGCGAATCTCGAAGATGCTTGGACAAGAGCTTGGCGGCCATACCTTCGCCGAGTGCTCTGTCGCCACGCCCGAGGGTGTCAAAGTGCCCGACGTCGCGTGGTGTTCGGACGATTTTCTTTCGCGTTATGGATTCGAAGATCCCTGTTCCATCACCCCGGAGATTTGCGTCGAAATCAAGTCTCCGTCGAACGCTGAATCCGAGTTGCAGGCGAAGGTGCGCCTTTATCTCGATGCGGGTGCGATCGAAGTGTGGCTCGCCGATGCGAAAGGCGGCGTGCGCGCGTATGGACGCGGCGGCGCACTCGCCGCATCCGGCTTAGGCATCGACATCTCGACCGTCGCTCTCGACCCGCCGTACGCATGATGACCGTGACCGATCGCATCGCCGAGCCTCTATCGCGTCTGCTCACCGACGACGCCTATCGCCGCATCGATCGCGAGGTCTCGAAGTTTCCGCCCGACGCCAAGCAGTCTGCGGTGATGGCCGCGCTCGGCATCGCGCAGGACGAGCAGGGCTGGCTGTCGGTCGAGGTGATGGCCGATGTCGCGGACTACCTCGGCCTGCCCGCGATCGCGGTGCAGGAGGTCGCGACCTTCTACAACATGTACAACATCCGGCCGGTGGGTCGCCACAAGATCACGGTCTGCACCAACCTGCCGTGCGCGTTGTCGGGCGGCGCGCATGCCGCCGACCATCTGAAGCAGAAGCTCGGCATCGATTTTCGCGAGACCACGACCGATGGAAACTTCACGCTGCAGGAAGGCGAGTGCCTGGGCGCGTGTGGCGACGCGCCGGTGATGATCTTGAACAACAAGCGGATGCTGAGCTGGATGAGCGACGAGAAGATCGATGCGCTGCTCGTCGAACTCGCTGGCGATCCGGTCGCGCCGAACGAATCATGACTACGCCTGCGATGAACACTTCGATCCACGACCTTCACATCTCCCCGCAGATCATGGCGGGGCTCGATGGCGAGAACTGGCGCATCGCGGACTACGAAGCGCGCGACGGCTACCAGGCCTTGCGCAAGATCGTCGACGAGAAGATCACGCCCGAGCAGGTGGTGGCCACCGTCAAGGCATCCGCCTTGCGCGGTCGCGGCGGGGCGGGCTTTCCGACGGGATTGAAGTGGAGCTTCATGCCGCGCCAGTTCCCGGGCCAGAAGTATCTGGTGTGCAATTCGGACGAAGGCGAGCCGGGCACGTTCAAGGATCGCGACATCCTGCGCTACAACCCGCACAGCCTGATCGAAGGGATGATCATCGGCGCGTATGCGATGGGCATCACGGTCGGCTACAACTACATCCACGGCGAGATCTGGGCCGAGTACGAACGCTTCGAGGAAGCCTTGGACGAAGCGCGCGCCGCGGGATATCTCGGCGACAACATTCTCGGCTCGGGTTTCTCGTTCCAGCTGCACGGCTTTCACGGCTACGGCGCCTATATCTGCGGCGAAGAGACCGCGTTGCTCGAATCGCTCGAAGGCAAGAAGGGCCAGCCGCGTTTCAAGCCGCCGTTTCCCGCAAGCTTCGGCCTCTATGGCAAGCCGACCACGATCAACAACACCGAGACCTTCGCAGCCGTGCCGTGGATCATCCGCAACGGCGCCGATGCGTTCCTCAAGGTCGGGCGGACCAACAACGGCGGCACCAAGATCTTCTCGGTATCGGGCGATGTGGAGCGCCCTGGCAATTTCGAGATCCCTTTGGGCACGCCGTTTTCGAAACTGCTCGAACTCGCCGGCGGCATGCGCGGCGGCAAGAAGTTGAAGATGGTGATCCCCGGCGGATCGTCTGCGCCCGTCGTTCCCGGCGACCAGATGATGCAGACCGACATGGACTACGACTCGATCGCGAAGGCGGGGTCGATGCTGGGGTCGGGTGCGGTGATCGTGATGGACGAGACGCGCTGCGCGGTCGCGTCCCTGCAGCGTCTCGCGTACTTCTATTTCGAGGAATCGTGCGGCCAATGCACGCCGTGTCGTGAAGGCACCGGCTGGATGTATCGCGTGATCCATCGCATCGAGCATGGCGAAGGACGCATGGAAGACCTCGATCTCTTGCTGTCGGTGGCCGACAACATCCAGGGCCGCACCATCTGCGCGTTGGGTGACGCGGCGGCGATGCCGGTGCGCGCGTTCGTGAAGAATTATCGCGACGAGTTCGAGTATCACATCAAGAACAAGCAGTGCCTCGTTGGTCCCGGCGCGCACAAGCACGCCGCACACGAGACGCCGCTCGAGCGCGCGCAAGAGCACGAGCAGATTGAGCCCGCTGAGGTCCAGCGCCATCCCGTTTCCATCGATTCATAGCCGCCATGATTCAACTCCAGGTCGACGGCAAGCCGGTCGAAGTCAAGGAAGGCAGCATGGTGATGGACGCTGCCAACCAGCTCGGCATATACGTCCCGCATTTCTGTTATCACAAGAAGCTCACGATCGCGGCCAACTGCCGCATGTGCCTGGTCGATATCGAGAAGGCGCCCAAGCCCATGCCCGCGTGCGCGACGCCGGTCACCGCCGGCATGATCGTGCGCACCGCGTCCGAGAAGGCGATCCAGGCGCAGAAGGGCGTGATGGAGTTCCTTCTGATCAACCATCCGCTCGACTGTCCGATCTGCGACCAGGGCGGCGAGTGCCTGCTGCAGGATCTCGCGGTCGGCTACGGCGGCTCGAACTCGCGCTACGCCGAAGAGAAGCGTGTCGTCTTCCACAAGGACGTGGGGCCGCTGATCTCGATGGAAGAGATGACGCGTTGCATCCACTGCACGCGTTGCGTGCGCTTCGGTCAGGAGATCGCGGGCGTGATGGAGTTCGGCATGTTGGGTCGGGGCGAGCACGCCGAGATCACGACCTTCGTCGGCAAGACCGTGGACTCCGAGCTGTCGGGCAACATGATCGACATCTGTCCGGTGGGTGCGCTCACGTCCAAGCCGTTCCGCTATACCGCGCGCACGTGGGAATTGTCGCGCCGCAAGTCGGTGAGCCCGCACGATGGGCTGGGCTCGAACGTGATCGTGCAGGTCAAGAACAACCGCGTGATGCGCGTCCTTCCGCTCGAGAACGAAGCGATCAACGAGTGCTGGATTTCCGACAAGGATCGCTTCTCGTACGAAGGGCTCAATGTGCCCGATCGTCTGACCAGGCCGATGCTAAGGGATCGTACACAGGGTGGAGATGCGTGGCGCGAAGTCGATTGGCCCGAAGCGCTCGAGTTCGTCGCGGCCGGTTTGAAGCGCGTCGTCGACGCCGAAGGTGCCTCGCAGATTGCCGCGCTCGGGTCGCCACATTCGACGCTCGAGGAATTGCATCTGCTGCAGAAGCTGATGCGCGGTCTCGGCTCGGACAACATCGATACGCGTCTGCGTCAAAGCGACTTCAGCGCGGGCGCTGGGTCTAACGACGCGGTCGCGCCGTGGCTGGGCATGTCGGTCGCGCAATTCGCCGAACTCGATCGCGTGCTCGTGATCGGCTCGTTCCTTCGCAAGGATCAGCCGTTGCTCGCGCAGCGTCTGCGTCAGGCGACCAAGCGCGGTGCGTTGTTGTCGGTGCTGCACGCGGTCGATGACGACCTGCTGATGCCGGTGGCGAACAAGTTGATCGCGCCGCCGTCGCAATGGGTCGAGGCACTCGGCTCGGTCGCATCGGCGAATGCGTCGTCGTCCGCGGCATCGTCCCCCTCGAATGAAGTCGCGCGCGCGATCGCGAAGAGCTTCACATCGGGTTCATCGAAAGCGATCCTGCTCGGCAGTGCAGCGGTCCAGCATCCGCAGTTCGCGCAGATCGTAGCGGCCGCGCAGGCGCTTGCCGCAGTGACCGGCGCGAAGCTCGGTTTCCTTACCGAAGCCGCGAACAGCGTCGGCGCGCACATCGCGCAGGCTTATCCGATCCAGGGCGGCATGAACGCGGCCGCGATGCTCGAGCAACCGCGGCGCGCCTACGTGCTGCTCAACGTCGAGCCCGAGCTCGATATCGCCAATCCCGTCGCCGCGCGCGCGGCGTTGGGAAATGCGGAACTCGTTGTCGCGATGACCACGTTCAAGAGCGCCGTCGACAGCCACGCGAACGTGATGCTGCCGATCGCGCCGTTCACCGAGACCTCGGGCACTTTCGTGAACACCGAGGGTCGCGCGCAAAGTTTCAACGGCACCGTCAAGCCGCTTGGCGAAGCTCGCCCCGCATGGAAGGTCTTGCGCGTGCTCGGCAACCTGCTCGGTCTGGAAGGTTTCGAATACGAAAGCTCGGAAGCGGTGCGCACCGAAGTCACCGGCGGCGCGAGCGATTTGTCTGCACGTTGCGGGGCGTTCGATGCGCAAGGCACGAGCGAATCGGCGACGGAAGCTGCGGCTGCGTCCGTACCCGGCAGCCTCGAACGCATCGCCGATGTGCCCATCTACTTCGCCGATGCTCTCGTGCGCCGCGCGGCGCCGCTGCAACAGACCAACGATGCCGCGCCGCCGACTGCGCGCATCAATGGCCGCGCGCTCGCGTCGCTCGGCCTCGTGTCGGGCGATCGCGTGCGCGTCGCGATGAACGGCGGCGAAGCGGTGGTTGCTTGCACGCGCGACGAGACTGTCGCTGACGGCTGCGTGCGTCTCGCGGCCGCGCATGCATTGACTGCCGGCTTGCCGTCGCTGTTCGGGGCGGTATCGATCACAAAGGTCGCGAGCACCAACGCGAGTGAGACCTCCACCGAAGCGGTGCGTGCATGATCGACTGGATCACGCTCAACGGGCAGTCGACGTTCGGCTCGGTCTGGCCGCTGGTCTGGAATGTCGTCAAGATCATCTGCGTCGTGCTGCCGTTGATCATCGCGGTCGCGTACCTCACCTTGTGGGAGCGCAAGGTGATCGGCTGGATGCATGTGCGCATCGGCCCGAACCGCGTTGGCCCGCTCGGCCTGCTGCAGCCGTTTGCCGACGTGCTCAAACTGCTGTTGAAAGAGATCATCGTCCCGTCGAATGCGAGCAAGGGCCTGTTCCTGATCGCGCCGATGATGACGATCATGCCGGCGATCGCCGCGTGGGCGGTGATTCCATTCGGGCCCAACGCCGCGGTAGGCAACGTCAACGCGGGTCTGCTCTACATCATGGCGATCACGTCGCTCGAGGTGTACGGCATCATCATCGCGGGCTGGGCATCGAACTCGAAGTACGCGTTCCTGGGCGCGATGCGCGCTTCGGCGCAGATGGTCTCGTACGAAATCGCGATGGGCTTCGCGCTGGTCGTCGTGCTGATGGTCACCGGCAGCATGAACCTGACCGACATCGTGGGCAGCCAGTCGCGCGGCATGTTCGCTTCTTGGGGTCTCGACTTCATGTCGTGGAACTGGCTGCCGCTGCTGCCGATCATGATCGTTTACTTCGTCTCGGGCGTGGCCGAGACCAATCGCCATCCGTTCGACGTCGTCGAAGGCGAATCCGAGATCGTCGCCGGTCACATGGTCGAGTACTCGGGCATGGGCTTCGCGATGTTCTTCCTCGCCGAGTACATGAACATGATCCTGATCTCGGCACTGGCCGCGATCATGTTCCTGGGCGGCTGGTCCGCGCCGATCTCGTTCTCGCTGATCGGCATGCAGACGCCGCAATGGATCGTCGATTCGATGGCGTTCTGGAATTGGGTGTGGCTGTTCGGCAAGACCATGTTCATGGTCACGTTCTTCATCTGGTTCCGCGCGACCTTTCCGCGCTATCGCTACGACCAGATCATGCGGCTGGGCTGGAAGGTCTTCATTCCGCTGACGATCGCGTGGCTGATGATCGTGGGCCTGTGGATGCAGACACCGTGGAATATCTGGAAGTAGAGCCATGACCGCAATCAAGGATTTCTTCAGCAGCCTGATGCTGGGCGAATTGCTCAAGGGCATGGCGCTCACCGGGCGCTACATGTTCGCGCGCAAGATCACGGTGCAATTTCCCGAAGAGAAGACGCCGAAGTCGCCGCGCTTTCGCGGGTTGCATGCGTTGCGCCGCTATCCCAATGGCGAAGAGCGTTGCATCGCCTGCAAGCTGTGCGAAGCAGTCTGCCCCGCGCTCGCGATCACGATCGAGTCCGAGGTGCGCGCCGACGGCACGCGCCGCACCACGCGCTACGACATCGACCTGGTCAAGTGCATCTTCTGCGGCTTCTGCGAAGAGAGCTGCCCGGTCGATTCGATCGTCGAGACCGACATCCTCGAGTACCACGGCGAGAAGCGCGGCGACCTGCACTACACGAAGGAGATGTTGCTCGCGGTGGGCGACCGCTACGAAAAAGAAATCGCCGCGGCGCGCGAAGCCGACGCGCCTTATCGCTGAAACGCTTCAAGGCCGCATTGATCGACCATACGCATTCATCGACCCTACCCATCGACTTCACGCAGCGACCTCATGGACTTCAAGGCTCTTCTCTTCTACCTCTTCGCGCTGGTCGCGGTGTATGCGGGGCTGCGCGTCGTCACGGCCAGGAACCCGATACACGCCGCGTTGTATCTGGTGCTCGCGTTCTTCACGACGGCGGCGATCTGGATGCTGCTCAAGGCCGAGTTCCTCGCGATCGCGCTGGTGCTGGTGTATGTCGGCGCGGTGATGGTGCTGTTCCTGTTCGTCGTGATGATGGTCGACATCAACTTCGACAAGTTGCGCGAGGGCTTCTGGACCAACCTGCCGCTCGCCGCGGGCGTGGGGGTGGTGATCGTGCTCGAGATGGCGTTCGTACTGCTGAAAACCTTCATCGTTCCCGAGAGTGCCGCCAACGCGCTCGTCATTCCGCCCGGTAGCAGCAACACGCGTGAGCTGGGGCGATTGATCTACACCGACTACGTCTATGCGTTCGAAGTCGCGGCCGTGGTGCTGCTGGTGGCGATCGTGGCGGCGGTCGCGCTGACCTTGCGTACGCGCAAAGACACCAAGGGCCAGGACCCCAACAAGCAGATCGCCGTGAAGGCGGCCGACCGCATGCGCATCGTGAAGATGGCTTCGGAGAAGCGGGAATGAAGAGACGCACAAGCGCGGCAACGACATGCTGAGCCTCGCCCACTACCTCGTCTTCGGCGCGATCCTGTTCGCGATCAGCGTCATCGGCATATTTCTCAACCGCCGCAATATCATCGTGCTGTTGATGGCGATCGAACTGATGCTGCTCGCGGTCAACACCAACTTCATCGCGTTCTCGAATTACCTGGGCGACTACGCCGGCCAGGTATTCGTGTTCTTCATCCTGACGGTGGCAGCGGCCGAGTCGGCGATCGGCCTCGCGATCCTGGTCCTGCTGTTCCGTAACCTCGACACGATCAACGTCGAGGACCTCGACAAGCTGCAAGGGTGATGCGATGAACGCGACATCAATAACCTTGTCTCCCACCATGCTTGCGGTCGTCCCGCTCGCCCCACTGGTTGGCGCGCTCATCGCCGGCCTGTTCGGCCGCGCCATCGGCCGCGCCAACTCGCACCGCGTGGCCATTCTCGGCGTCACGATTTCCTTCGTGCTGTCGGTGATGATCTTCATCGACGTGACGAACGGCGCGCACTTCGACCAGGCGCTCTACACGTGGGCAGAGATCGGGGACATCAAGTTCGAGATCGGCTTTTTGATCGACTCGCTGACCGCGCTGATGATGGTGGTCGTCAGCTTCGTGTCGCTGATGGTTCACATCTACACGATCGGCTACATGGCCGACGACCCCGGCTACCAGCGCTTCTTCTCGTACATCTCGCTGTTCACGTTCTCGATGCTGATGCTCGTGATGTCCAACAACATGCTCCAGCTCTTCTTCGGCTGGGAAGCGGTGGGGCTGGTGTCGTATCTCTTGATCGGCTTCTGGTACACGCGGCCGACCGCGATCTACGCGAACCTGAAAGCCTTCCTGGTCAATCGCGTCGGCGACTTCGGCTTCATCCTGGGCATCGGTCTCTTGCTCGCGTACGCGGGCTCGATGCATTACGCCGACGTGTTCGCGAAAGGTGAAGAGCTTGCGAAGCTGACCTTGCCGGGCACGAGCTGGATGCTGATCACGGTCGCGTGCGTTTGTCTCTTCATCGGCGCGATGGGCAAGTCGGCGCAGTTCCCGCTGCACGTGTGGCTGCCCGATTCGATGGAAGGCCCCACACCGATCTCCGCGCTGATTCACGCGGCAACGATGGTGACGGCGGGCATCTTCATGGTGGCGCGCTTCTCGCCACTGTTCGAATTGTCCGACACGGCGCTGTCGTTCGTGCTGATCATCGGCGCGATTACGGCTCTCTTCATGGGCTTCCTGGGGGTCATTCAAAATGACATCAAACGTGTCGTCGCGTATTCGACACTTTCGCAGCTCGGCTACATGACCGTCGCGCTCGGCGCCTCCGCTTACTCGGCCGCGATCTTCCATCTGATGACGCACGCCTTCTTCAAGGCGCTGCTGTTCCTGGCTGCCGGTTCGGTGATCATTGGCCTGCATCACGACCAGGACATCCGCAACATGGGCGGCGTGAAGAAGTACATGCCGATCACCTGGATCACGTCGCTGATCGGCTCGCTGGCGTTGATCGGTACGCCGTTCTTCGCGGGCTTCTATTCGAAGGACTCCCTCATCGAGGCGGTGGGCGAATCGCACATCGCGGGTTCGGGCTTCGCGTACTTCGCGGTGACGGCCAGCGTGTTCGTGACGGCGCTCTATTCGTTCCGCCTGTACTTCCTCGTCTTCCATGGCAAGGAGCGTTTCGGTGTGGTGGCGCATGGACATGCGCACGACGCGCATGCCGCCGCCTCGCTCGACGAGCACGAGGCGAGCGCCAGCCACGACGAGACCGCGGATGCGCACGAACATCACGGCCTCGCGCCCGGCGAGAAGCCGCACGAGACCTCGTGGGTCATCACGCTGCCGCTGTTCCTGCTCGCGATCCCGTCGGTCGTGATCGGCTTCCTCACCATCGGCCCGATCCTCTTTGGCGACTTTTTCAAGGGCGCGATCGTCGTCGGCGAAAACCATCACGCGATGGAGAAGCTCGCCGAGGAATTCCATGGCGCGCTCGCGATGGGCCTGCATGCCTTCCTGAGCGCGCCATTCTGGCTCGCGCTCGCGGGCGTGGTGACCGCGTGGTACCTGTACCTCGTCAACCCCGCATTGCCCGCGAGGATCCAGGCGAAGACTGGCTGGCTCTATCGACTGCTCGACAACAAGTACTACGCGGATCGCTTCAACGAGATCGTGTTTGCGGCTGGCGCGCGGCGATTGGGGCGGGGTCTCTGGCGGCGCGGCGACCAGTCGTTCATCGACGGCGTGGTGGTGAACGGCAGCGCGCGTTTCGTCGGCTGGTTCGCGTCGGTGGTGCGGACCGCGCAGACCGGCTACATCTATCACTACGCGTTCGCGATGATCATCGGCGTGCTCGTATTGATGTCCTGGTTCGTGCTGCGGCAGCCGCTCCATTGAAAGACTAGCTTGAAGAAAACGCCATGCCGCGCGGCGCGCGAGCCGTGAGCGCGCGCGACCGAAAATAAGAAGATGCATTCAACGATTCCACATTCCATCCCGTTGCTCAGCCTGTCGATCTGGATCCCGATCGTCTCCGGCCTCGTGCTGCTCGTGATCGGTCGCGACGATCGTGCGCCCATGGTGCGATGGATGGCGCTGGCCGCCTCGATCGTCAGCTTCCTCGTCACGATCCCGCTGTATATCGGCTTCGACACCAGCACGGCAGCGATGCAGTTCGTCGAGCGCGCGCCGTGGATCGAGCGCTTCGCGGTCAACTACGCGCTCGGCATCGACGGCATCGCGTTGTGGTTCGTATTGCTGACGGCCTTCATCACGGTCGTGACCGTGATCTCGGCATGGGAAGTGATCGAGGACAACGTCGCCGGCTACATGGCGTCGTTCCTGATCCTGTCGGGCGTGATGATCGGCGTGTTCTGCGCCACCGACGGCCTGCTCTTCTACGTGTTCTTCGAAGCGACTCTGGCCCCGATGTATCTGATCATCGGCATCTGGGGCGGGCCCAATCGCGTCTACGCGTCGATCAAGTTCTTCCTCTACACCTTCCTCGGTTCGCTGCTCACGCTGGTCGCGATCATCTACCTCTGGTACAAGTCCGGCGGCAGTTTCGAGATCGCGACCTGGCACAAGCTGCCGCTCTCGATCGAAGCGCAGACGCTGATCTTCATCGCGTTCTTCATGGCGTTCGCAGTCAAGGTGCCGATGTGGCCGGTGCACACGTGGCTTCCCGACGCGCACGTCGAAGCGCCCACCGGCGGCTCGGTGGTGCTGGCCGCAATCATGCTGAAGCTCGGCGCCTACGGCTTCGCGCGCTTCTCGCTGCCGATCGCGCCCGATGCCAGCCATCAGTTGGCGGGATTCGTGATCGCGCTCTCATTGATCGCGGTGATCTACATCGGCTTCGTCGCGATGGTGCAGACCGACATGAAGAAACTGGTCGCGTACTCGTCGATCGCGCACATGGGCTTCGTCACGCTCGGCTTCTTCATCTTCAGCCCGCTGGGCGTGGAAGGCGCGATCGCGCAGATGATCTCGCACGGCTTCATCTCGGGCGCGATGTTCCTGTGCATCGGCGTGCTCTACGATCGCATGCACTCACGCGACATCGCCGACTACGGCGGCGTGGTCAACACCATGCCGAAGTTCGCCGCCTTCTTCATGCTGTTCTCGATGGCCAACTGCGGCATGCCCGCGACTTCGGGTTTCGTCGGCGAGTTCATGGTGATCCTGGCGGCGGTGCGTTTCGATTTCTGGATCGGCCTGCTGGCAGCGGTTGCGCTGATCCTGGGCGCGGCCTATTCGCTGTGGATGTACAAGCGCGTCGCGTTCGGCGCAGTCGCCAACGACAGGGTCGCCGCGTTGAAGGACATCGGCGCGCGCGAGTTCTTGATGCTCGCGCTGCTGGCCGCGGCGACGCTCTACATGGGCATCGTGCCCAAGCCCTTCACCGACGTGATGCATGCGTCAGTCGTGAACCTGCTGCAGCACGTCGCGCAGTCGAAGCTCTAAGCGCCGCATCTCGAGCGACCCCTCATGAACCCCGTCGTCTTCCCGAACATCGATCTCATCCCCGCGTATCCGGAGATCTTTCTCCTGGTCGCCGCGTCCGCGGTGCTGCTGGTCGACATGTTCGTGTCCGATGCGCGCCGGCTCGTCACCTACTGGCTGAGCATCGGGATTCTCGCGGTCTGCGCGGTGCTGAACGCGCTCTACCTGATCGACGGCAGCACTTGGTACACCTTCGGCAACATGTTCGTCGGCGACCCGATGGCGAACCTGCTCAAGCTCGCCACGTCGGTTGCAGTCATCATCACGCTGATCTATTCGCACGACTACATGGTCGATCGCGGCATCGTATCGGGCGAACGCGGCGGCGAATTCTATCCGCTGGTGCTGTTCGCGGTGCTCGGCCAGTTCGTGATGATCTCGGCCAACAATTTCCTGTCGGTCTATCTCGGGCTCGAGCTGATGTCGCTGGCGTTCTACGCGTTGGTCGCCCTGCGGCGCGATCACACCGCATCGACCGAAGCGGCCATGAAGTACTTCATCCTCGGGGCGCTGTCGTCGGGCTTTTTGCTCTACGGCATGTCGATGCTCTACGGCGCGACCGGTACGCTCGACCTGACCGTGCTCTCCAGGCAGCTCGATGCCGGCGTTGCGAATCGCACCATCCTGGTATTCGGCCTGGTGTTCATCGTCGCCGGTCTCGCGTTCAAGCTCGGCGCGGTGCCGTTCCACATGTGGATCCCGGACGTCTATCAGGGCGCGCCATCGGCCGTGACGCTGGTGGTGGGCGGCGCGCCCAAGCTCGCGGCGTTCGCGATCGTGCTGCGCCTCCTGGTGGAAGGCATGGTCGCGCTCGCGTTCGACTGGCAGCAGATGCTGACGATCCTCGCGGTGCTGTCGCTCGCGCTCGGCAACATCGCGGCGATCGCGCAGACCAGCATCAAGCGCATGCTCGGCTACTCGACCATCTCGCACATGGGCTTCCTGCTGCTCGGCATGCTCGCGGGCATCATCAACGGCAATGCCTACTCTGCGGCGAGCGCGTACAGCTCGGCACTGTTCTACGCGGTCATCTACGCGTTGACGACATGCGCGGCCTTTGGTGTCTTGCTCGCGATGTCCAGAAACGGCTACGAGGCCGACCACATCGACGACTTCAAGGGTCTGCACCGCCGCAACCCGTGGGCCGCACTGGTGATGCTGATCACGATGTTCTCGCTGGCCGGCGTGCCGCCAACGGTGGGCTTCTATGCGAAGTTCTCGGTGCTCGCCGCGGCATTCGCCACCGGCGCGGTGTGGCTGGTGGTGTTCGCGGTGATGATGTCGCTGGTGGGCGCGTATTACTACCTGCGCATTGTCAAGCTGATGTATTTCGACGAGCCGGTTGCCGAGGCGGCGATCGCGGGATGGGGCAGCGGCCGCATCGATGCGCGCGTCGTGCTGATCGTCAACGGCATCGCGTTGCTGGTGCTCGGCATCGTGCCCGACTCGCTGATGCATGCGTGCGTGACGGCGATGGCGCGCACTCTCGCAAGCTGACGCGCAGGCGATGTGCAGCCGCCGTTCAATTTGCGAACGAGGCGATCGTCATGAGTGACGACAGCCATCTCGTCGAAGTCACGCTGAAATCCGAGCGCGTATTCGACGGCGTCTTCCTGCACGCCAATCGCGATACGGTGCGCTTGCCGGACGGCAAGGAAACCGCGCGCGAATATATCCTGCATCCGGGCGCGGTGATGATGATCCCGCTGCTCGGCAACGGTCAGGTCGTGATGGAGCGGCAATGGCGGCATCCGTTGTCGCGCGCCTTCATCGAATTTCCCGCAGGCAAGATCGACGAGGGCGAGCCGCCGCTTGCAACCTGCAGCCGCGAGCTGCGCGAAGAGACTGGCTATGTCGCCGAGCGCTTCACGTTGCTTGCGACCATCAACAACGCGATCTCGTATTCGAACGAGCACATCGACATCTACCTCGCGGAAGGTTTGACCGCGGGCGAGCGCAAGCTCGACGACGGCGAGTTCCTGGACGTCTTCACGGTGCGCGCCTCACAAGTGCTGGCGTGGGTGCGCGACGGAACCATCACCGATGTCAAGACCATCATCGGGGCCTTCTGGCTCGAGAAGATTTTAAGCGGCGTGTGGGCGCGCGAACGCGCGTCGCGGCAGAGTTGACGCGCTGCGCGACGCCGATCGCCGACTTTCAAGCCTGCGGCAAAGTCACTCCCAACGTCACACCCCACACCAGGTGTGAAAGCATGATCGAAACCGGCGTGCGCGCCCCGTAGTTCAGACCGAGAAAGCCCGGCGGCTCGAGTTGACGAACGGCAGTCGGTCCTTCGTGCTCGCTGGCCATGCGCGGATGCAGGCCCGGCAGCAAGGTGACGCCGAACGTCAGAAAGAACGCGCCTTGCGCAGCGCCGAAGATCAGGCCTTTCCACCACGTCGCGCCGTGCCAGGCATGGAACGCGAACAGATACAGCAAGGAGAACACGACGCCGATCGCAATGTGCAGCAGCACCCCGTAGATTTTCGCGCGGTCGCGATCGGGCGTGAACATCGTGCCCAGCAGGTAGGGAATGTTCATGCGCGTGAAGCCGAAGCCCTGACTCGCGGCAAGCAAGGTCGTGAACACGATCGAGGCGAACACGCCCCAGAACACGGTTTCGGCCAGCATCATCATCATGGCGATACACCTTCCTTTCGTGCGCGTTCAGCGATCGACAGCGCGGCATTGATCAGGCCGACATGGGTGAAGTTCTGCGGCACGTTGCCCAGCGCATGTCCGGTGTCCGGCTCGATCTCCTCGGACAGCAGGCCGACGTCGTTGGCATAGGCGGCGGTCGCCTCGAACGCGGCGCGCGCCTCGGCCAGCGTGCCGCCGCCGCGGGCCAGGTGATCGGCGAGCCAGAACGAGCAGATGCCGAAGGCGCCGTCGTCGCCGGCCTCCTTGTTGCGGAACAGCAGTCCGGGCGCTGGTGAAAGTTCGGACATCAGGCGGACGAAGGTGCCGCGCATGCGCGCGGAGTCCGGCGGATCGAAGCCATACCAGCCCAGCAGCAGCGCGGTCGCGTCGAGCTGGTCACCGCCGAGCACCGAGACATAGCTGTTCAACTTCTCGTTGTAGCCGCGTGCATGGACTTGTTGATATATCTCATCGCGCGTGCGCTCGAACAGCGCGCGATGGCGCGTGCGCATCAGGTCGCGGTCCTGCAGATCGATCAGGCGATCGAGCGCGGTCCAGCACAGTGCCAACGAATGCGTGTGCTGCTGGGGCCCGTCCCTGGGTTCCCAGATGCCGGCGTCGGGCGTACGCCAATGCTTGCAGACGTAACGACCGAAACCCTCCATCACGCCGCAGGCGGCGCGGGTCAGCCTGTGCCCGGCGAGCGTGACGCGCCAGACCGAGTCGATGACCTCGCCGTACGAGTCGAGCTGCAACTGGTCGGCGGCGCCGTTGCCGGTCTGTACCGGACTCGCATCCTGGTAACCCGCGAGATCCGGCACCACTGCTTCCTTCGGCGGCGTGCGCCCATAGACGTCATACAGAACCATAAGTTTGGGCTGCGTCAACTGGGTCGAGTGCAGCAGCCATTGGGTGAAGCCCTGCGCCTCTTCCGGATGGCCGATCTCGAGCATGCCGCGCACCATGAAGGTCGCATCGCGCAGCCAGCAATAGCGATAGTCCCAGTTGTTCTTCCCGCCGCGCACCTCGGGCAACGAAGTGGTCGCTGCGGCGACGACCGCACCGCTGGGCGCGAACGACAACAGGCGCACGGTGATCGCACTGCGCCTGACCAGCGCCGCATAGGGACCATCGTAGCTTGTGCGCGACGACCAAAGCTGCCAAGCGTTCAGTGTGCGAGCGAGCGTCTCGCGTGTCGCTGCTCCGAGGGGCGGCAGCACGGCGGCCGCATCGGCGCTCCAGGTCAACGAGCAATGGAGGCTCTCTCCTTCGCGCAGCGTCTTCACGCCGGACGCGCCGAGGCCATCCGCATCGCGTGTCAGGTCGATGTCGCAGCGTAGCGTGAGCAAGCCGCGACGCGTGTCGATGCGAATGCCGAGCTTGCCGCGGTCGCGCAGCCTGTCGTTCCACTGGCCAAAGCCGGTGCGCGGTTCGAAGCGGACTTCGATTGCGCCTTCACCCTTCGTGCACGTCAGCACGCGGACGAGTTCGTGCTCGGGCATCAGCATCCGCCGCTGCCCTTCCGGGGTCGCGATCGGCATCGCGTCAGTGAGCGTGAACTCGCCACCGTCGGTCATAAACGTCGTTTGCAGTACCGCCGTTTCGCCGATGTACTCGCGCGTCGAGCGGAAGGGCACTTGCGGCCGGATGCTGAACATGCCGCCGCGTTCACAGTCCACCAGTGCGGCAAAGATCGCGGGGCTGTCGAAGCGCGGCCAGCAGAGCCAATCGATTGCGCCGGCGCGCGACACCAGCGCCGCAGAGCGGCAGTCGCCGATGATGGCGTAATCCTCGATCGGCACATGGCCGACTGCGCGGGCGATGGTCATCTGCATTCCGGTGAACTGCGTGAGCGCAAGACGGACGTATTGCGGTTTCGAATCCCACATAGTCGCAACGGCGCTTCTTAATTTACAGCGTGCGTCATGACGAGGACGCGGACACGCTTCGGAACCTCGGAGCTGCCGTTCGGTCGTAACTCGACGCGCCGTCCGGCGCCAGAGGAATTGCGATGCGCGAGCGCTTTGCTCGAAAGGTGATGGCCCACGCGAGATTGCGCGGGTGAATGCGCGCGCACATACGACGTCATCGGCATCGGTAGCGCCGTCGGGGCGCGACGCTTGCACATCGACTTGAGGACCGCGGCAAGCGCATCCTCATTCTTGAACGCGGCGACTGGTTGCCGCGCGAGGCGGAGAACTGGAACTCGCGCGAAGTCTTCGGCCGCCACCGCTATGCGACCACCGAGAAGTGGCGCGACAGCGCCGGCCGGCCGCTCATGCCCGAAACCCACTACGTCGTCGGCGGCAACATCCTGCTCGCGCCGAAGCTGGGCGCGGTGCTGGGGGCGATGCTCTGATGAGTCGCAGCGGCGATTCATCGTTGTGCACTCAGCGAAGGAACCACATCAGCAACGCGTGCGTGGGCAGATAGACGATCAGCGGAAAGCCCAGCATCGTCAGCATCAGATGCAGCCGCGCCGAACGCCGCGTCTGCCGCCTGCCGCCGAACCCGAACGCCCAGTTGATGTTCTCTTCGGGGTCGGTGAAGAAAAAACAGATCAGCAGCACGACCCAGCACAACGCGGTCATGACGATCAATGCGTCGTGCGCATAGCCGAGCCGGGCGACGGTCCACAGCAGCAGCATCGGCAACCAGAGGTGAAACAGCGACAGCGCGCGCAGCCAGCGCGGCTTGCTGGCATCGAACATGTAGTCGGCCAGGCCGATCAGCCGTCTTCCAGTCGCCAGTTGCCAGAGGAAGCTGACGATCCACAAGCCATCGGGCAGCACCACCGCGAGCGCCATGGCGCTCGCGAGCAACGGGCTTTCGAGCCACAGCGCCGGCACCGACAGAATCAATGCGATGTCGGAGAACCAGAGGAAGTTGGCCCAGCCCCAGGTCCTCGCATAGACGACGACGAGAACCGCGACGAACGAGGTATCGGCGAGCTTTAGCCAAAGCGGCAGCATGGGCGCCATTCAATCAGAAAGAGGCTCGGCGCGGCTTTGACGCTACGCGCACGAAGCGCATTCACGGCCCTGTCGCGCCGCAATCCGCGTTCGCTGAAACCGTTTCCTCCTGTCCTGCGTACCAATCCCGCAGTCCGCATACCGCAGCGCTCGGTGACGGACGCGGGCGTTACACGCCCGACAGAATAAGCAGGGAGGAGACACCCATGCCGTCTGCTTTGCGATCGCGTCCTGTACGCGAGGAATTGCACCTGAACCGGGCCGAACAACCGCGCCTGCTCGGTTTGATCCAAGCGCTGATAACGGTGGACCGGGCCGATGAATTCGAAGCGTGGACCACTGGCCCGCTGCATGATCTCCTGCCGCACGGCATGATGATTTGCGGACTCGCCGAGATCCTTCCGCAAAACATCCTGATCCAGAAGGTCATCACGCACGACTGGCCGCTCGCGTACTTCGATGCGCTCAAGAAGCCCGAAGGGGGCTTCTACAGTCCCATCATGGCGCGCTGGAACGTGAACCAGGCCCCGCAACTGTACGAGCCCGAGTGCGACCGCGGCATCACGCACAAGCTCTGGCTCGATGTATTTCACGACTTCCGCATGCGTAATATCGCGGCGCACGGCGTGCATGCACCGTCGTGGCGACCAGCTGAGCGATGCGGCGCATGGGCAAGAATATGCAAGCCAGGCGTCGTGCGGTTGCGACTGTTGCGGCGGCGAGCGCGATGGCGTGCGGATTGATCGCGTCGCAGGCGCTCGCGCACGCCGGCATCGAGGTCGATGACGTCGTCGCCACGCTCGACGAGCCGGCGGCCGCGCTGAGCGCGGTGCATGTCGAACTGAGAAAGACGCTCGCGCCTCAACTCGTCGTCGAGAACAAGAGCGGCAAGACGCTCGAAATCCTCGACAGCAACGGCAAGGCCTTCATGCGCATCGGGCCGAATGGTGTCGAGGCCGACGTTGCATCGCTCGAGTGGCAGCGCAGCCTGGGCGCCGGCAACGTGGTCGAAACCCGAGGCGCGCCCACGGCCGCGCGCAATGCGCCGGTCTGGACCATGGTCAGCAAGGAAGCTGCATGGGGCTGGTTCGATGCGCGCGTGAAGACCGATCGCGTCAAGGTGCCGTATCGCGTGGCCGATGCCCATCGGTCTGCAGAGGTCGGGAAGTGGGCCATTCCGGTGGTGTTCGACGGCCGGCGAATGGCGCTCGGCGGTACGTTCCGTTATGCGCCTCCGCCCGCAGGCCGCTATGAGGCGCGCATGACTGGTGATGGCGCTATCGCGCCGGGCGTGTTCGTGCAATTACTCCCCGGTGAGACGCCCGGCTTCCTGATCGAGAACACGAGCGCCGGGCCGATCACGATCATGGGGTCGGACGGCCAGCCCTTCCTGCGCATCGGCGCCGAGGGTGTCGAGGCCAATGTGAAGAGCGTTTCGTGGTTGCGGAGCGGCCAGGCCGAGGTCAGTTTCGGTCGCGATGTCGCGGTCGCGAGTTCGGTACCGGTGTGGCAGAAACGCTCGACGTCGCCGCGCTTTTCGTGGGTCGAGCCGCGCGCGGCCTATGCGGGGGCCGATCCGCCCGAAGCGCTGCGGCAGCGTCGCGTGCGTGGCGAGGTGATGCAGTGGCAAATCGCATTCAAGCAAGGCGAACGAACCGGAGCGATTTCCGGCGTCACCGACTGGGTTCCGTTCGAGCGCGCCGCAAAAGCGATCGCGACCTCGAGCCCGCACTGAATGCCGCTCTCGCTACATGTTCGAATAGTTCGGCCCGCCCCCACCCTCTGGCGTGACCCACACGATGTTCTGCGTCGGGTCCTTGATGTCGCAGGTCTTGCAGTGCACGCAGTTCTGCGCGTTGATCTGCAGGCGTTCGCCGCCCCCTTCGGCGGGGACGAATTCATAGACGGCGGCGGGGCAGTAACGGCTCTCGGGGCCCGCGTACTTCGCGAGGTTGATGTTGACCGGCACCGACGGATCCTTCAGCGTCAGATGCGCCGGTTGATTCTCGGAATGATTGGTGTTCGAGACGAACACCGATGAAAGCCGGTCGAAGGTGAGCTTGCCGTCGGGCTTCGGGTACACGATCGGCTTGCAGTCGGCCGCGGGCTTCAGGCTCTCGTGATCGGCATGACGATGATGCAAGGTCCACGGTACGTTGCCGCCCAGGACCTTCTGCTCGAAGCCCACCATCAGCGTGCCGAGATAAAGACCTTTCGACATCCACTGCTTGAAGTTTCGCGTCTTCTGCAATTCCTCATGCAGCCATGAGTCGCGATACGCAGACGGATAAGCGGTCAGCTCGTCCTGCTTGCGTCCCGCGGTCACCGCGTGGAAGGCGGCATCGGCCGCAAGCATGCCGCTCTTGATCGCCGCGTGGCTGCCCTTGATGCGCGCCGCATTGAGAAAGCCCGCATCGCATCCGATCAACGCGCCGCCCGGAAAGACGAGCTTGGGCAACGACACCGGGCCGCCCGCGGTGATCGCGCGCGCACCGTACGAGATGCGCTTGCCGCCTTCCAAATAGCTGCGGATCGCGGGGTGCGTCTTGTAGCGCTGGAACTCCTCGAAAGGCGACAGGTAGGGATTGCTGTAGCCGAGCCCGACCACGAAGCCGACCGCGACCTGATGGTTGTCGAGGTGATAGAGGAACGACCCGCCATACGTGTCGGTTTCGAGCGGCCAGCCGGCGGTATGCACGACGAGGCCGGGCTGATGCTTCGCCGGATCGATCTCCCACAACTCCTTGATGCCGATGCCGTACGACTGCGGGTCGCTGTCTTTCGCGAGATCGAATTTCTCGATCAGGAGCTTGCCCAGATTGCCGCGCGAGCCTTCGGCGAAGAAAGTGTATTTGCCGTGAAGCTCCATGCCGAGCTGAAAGTCGGCCGTGGGCTCGCCGTCCTTGCCGATGCCCAGGTCGCCGGTGACGACGCCGCGCACCGCGCCAGCCTCGTCGTACAGAACTTGCGCTGCCGGAAATCCCGGAAAGATCTCGACCCCGAGCGCCTCGGCCTGCTGGCCGAGCCAGCGCACGACGTTGCCCAGGCTGACGATGTAGTTGCCGTGATTCTGGAAGCACGCGGGCAGCATCCAGTTAGGCGTGCGGGTGGCCTTCGTTTCCGACAGGAACAGGAAGCGGTCCTCGCTTACCGGCACGTTGAGCGGCGCGCCCCTGTCCTTCCAGTCGGGGAAGAGTTCGATGATCGCGCGCGGATCCATCACGGCGCCCGAGAGGATGTGCGCGCCGACCTCGGAACCCTTCTCGAGCACGCAGACGCTGACCTCCTGACCTTTCTCGGCAGCCAGTTGCTTCAGGCGAATCGCCGCCGACAGCCCTGCCGGTCCCGCGCCGACGATGACGACGTCGTACTCCATCGACTCACGCGGTCCGTGTTGTTCGACCAGACGCTGCTCCCGACCTTGATCCATGGTTGTTCCTGATAGACTCGGCGTCGCTATTTGATTCGGGTCGCTTCGATCGAATATCGCATGGCGATGCATTCCGAGCGATGGCGTGATTCTCGGTGAGAATCCCCGGTACGGCAAACGGCCGCAAGCAGGCGAACCGGCTCCAAGGTCGCGCTTCTCCCTCCTCGCGTCTCACGCCTCGCCGCAATCGAACAGGGAATTGAAGATGGGTATCGAAGTCAATCTCGAAGGGAAGATCGCGCTCGTCACCGGGGCGTCGAGCGGCTTGGGCGCGCGCTTTGCACGCGTGTTGTCGAAGGCCGGCGCCAAGGTCGTGCTCGCCGCGAGGCGCATGGAACGCCTGAAGGAACTGCGCGCCGAGATCGAGGCCGATGGCGGCGACACGCACGTGGTCTTTCTCGACGTGACCGATCACGCGAGCATCAAGGCCGCAGTCGCCCATGCCGAGACCGAAGCCGGGCCGATCGACATCCTCGTCAACAATTCGGGCGTGGGGCGCACGCAGCGGCTGATCGATGTCGAGCCCGAGGACTACGACTTCGTGTTTCGCACCAACACCGAAGGCGCGTTCTTCGTTGCGCAGGAAGTCGCCAAGCGCATGATCGCGCGCGCCAAGGGCAACGAGAAGAATGACGTACCCGAGAAACCGGGACGCATCATCAACATCGCCTCGGTCGCGGGCCTGCGCGTGATGCCGCAGATCGGCATCTATTGCATGAGCAAGGCCGCCGTGGTGCACATGACCAAGTCGATGGCCGTCGAATGGGGCCGCTACGGCATCAACGTCAATGCGATCTGCCCGGGCTATATCCGCACCGAGATCAACGAGGATCAATTCGACAGCGAGGCCGGCAAGAAGCTCATCGAGATGCTGCCGCGTCGAAGGGTCGGCGATCCATCCGACCTCGACGGCCTGCTGCTGATCCTCGCGGCCGATGAGTCGCGCTTCATCAATGGGTCGATCATCACTGCCGACGACGGATATTCGGCACTCTGATTCAGGCATCCACGCATCGGGGTCGAAGCAGATATGCGCGTCTATCGAAAAATCATTCCACTGCGTTGGGGTGACCTCGATGCGATGAATCACCTCAACAATACGTTGTACTTTCGCTTGATGGAAGAAGCGAGAATCTCGTGGTTCCGAGAGAACGATCTCATCGCACGACCCGATGGCGAAGGGCCGATTCTCGCCTTCGCATCGTGCGATTTTCTCAAGCCGATGAACTATCCCTGCGATGCGCGGGTCACGCAGACAGTCACGCGCGTGGGTCGTTCCAGCCTCGATGCGGATGTCACCATAGAGGGTGACGAAGCCGCGCCGGTTCTTTATGCCAAGGGCAAGAACGTGCTGGTGTGGATGGATTACGGGAGCGGGAAATCGGCGCCCTGGCCCGGCGCCCTTCGGACGGTACTGGGTGAGCCCTGAATGCACGGGCGGGCGAATCAAACTTTTTTACTGTTGCTTGATTCAAGACAATCGATAAAAGGATTTGAATGAACAAGGTCTATCCAACGGCGACCAAAGCTCTCGCCGATATCGTCAGGGACGGCCAGATTTTCGCGGTCGGCGGCTTCGGACTTTGCGGAATTCCTGAAGCGCTGATCGCTGCGCTGCGCGACTCGGGCGTCAAGAATCTCACCGCGATCTCGAACAATGCCGGCGTCGACGGCTTCGGCCTCGGTCAATTGCTGACGACCCGCCAGATCAAAAGAATGATCGCGTCCTATGTCGGTGAGAACAAGGAATTCGAACGCCAATATCTGGCCGGTGAGCTCGAACTCGAATTCACGCCGCAAGGCACACTGGCCGAGAAACTGCGCGCGGGCGGGGCGGGTATTCCGGCCTTCTTCACCAAGACCGGATATGGCACGCTGGTTGCGGAAGGCAAGGAGACACGCGTATTCGATGGCGAGAATTACGTGATGGAGAAGTCGCTGGTCGCGGACGTGTCGTTAGTGAAAGCGTGGAAGGCCGACAAGTCGGGCAATCTGATTTATCGCCGCACCGCGCGCAACTTCAATCCGAATGTCGCCTCTGCCGGCAAGATCACCGTCGCGGAGGTCGAGGTATTGGTCGAGACCGGCGAGCTCGACCCGGATGACATACACACGCCCGGCATCTTCGTGCATCGCATCGTGGTCAACGCGACGCCCGAAAAGCGGATCGAGCAACGCACCACGCGGCCCAATTGAGGATTGAATATGGCTTGGGACAGAAATCAAATGGCCGCGCGCGCGGCCACGGAATTGCGGGACGGCTTCTACGTGAATCTCGGCATCGGATTGCCGACGCTGGTTGCGAACCACGTGCCGCAAGGCATTGAAGTCTGGCTGCAATCGGAGAATGGCTTGCTCGGTATCGGTCCATTCCCGACCGACGACGAAGTCGATCCCGATCTGATCAACGCGGGCAAGCAGACCGTTACAACCTTGCCGGGCTCCTCGATCTTTTCGTCGGCCGATTCATTCGGAATGATCCGTGGCGGCAAGATCAATCTCGCCATACTCGGCGCCATGCAGGTCAGCAAAAGCGGCGATCTTGCGAACTGGATGATTCCCGGCAAGATGGTCAAAGGCATGGGCGGCGCAATGGATCTGGTCGCCGGCGTCAAGCGCGTGATCGTATTGATGGAACATACCGCCAAGAGAAAAGACGGCGGCGAAGATCAGAAGATCCTGCCGGAATGCACGCTTCCGTTGACCGGCGTCGGTGTCGTCAACCTGATCATCACCGATCTGGGCGTGCTCGAAGTCGGTAGCGGCGGATTGAAGATGCTGGAGCTCGCAGACGGCGTGACGAAGGAAGAAGTGACCGCCAAGACTGGTGTGCCGGTGGATTTTTCGGCATTGCATTGAATCGCGCCAAACCGGGTGGCGGATTGCGTCCACCAACAAAAAGGGCCGACTCCCAATAGCGTCGGCCCTTTTTTCATGCCTGATTCAAATCTCGATTCAGGCACCGCGTGCAAGCGCGTTACTTGATTGCAAACTTGGTGCGGTCTTTACCGTCGATCCATTTCGGAGCACGGCCCCGTCCGGTCCAGGTTTCGCCGGTTTGCGGATTCTGGTATTTCGGCGCGACGGTTGCGCCGGTCTTGCGCTTGCGACGCGCTGAAATGCCGAGATCCGACGCTGAAATTCCATAGTCGCTCATCATGCCGCGAATCTGCGTCACGACGGTGGCCACTTCCTTGTCACGTGCCTGATCGGCCTGTTTTTGCAGCTTCTCGATCTGCGATTGCAAATCCTTATATGACGCCATAATCACCTCACGTTTTCGGGTCCGGAGCCTGCATTATATCCGCCGTTGCAAAGATGACAAATGTTCGTGAAAAAAGCATTCGTCACGGAATGTGGCGCCGCGGTGAATCGTCATCGTCAATCGGCAACGATACATTCTTATATCGCCGCCAATCTTTCGAGCGCGCGCGTCAATGTTTCTTGCTTCTTTCCAAAGCAGAATCGAATCAGACGTTCTTCGTTCGCGCCGCTGTCCGCGCATTTGTCCGATTTGCGTGGTGATTCACGGAATGCCGAAAGCGGTATCGCGGCCACGCCGATATCCGACGTCAGCCAGCGGCAGAAATCCGATTCGGAAAGCTCGTCGCGGATTGCGCTGAAATCGACCGTCTGGAAATAGCTTCCCTCGGCAGGCAGCAATTTGAAACGCGTGACAGCCAGGCCATCACGAAAGAAATCGCGCTTGGCTTGATAGAACGTGGGGAGTTCGAGATAAGGGGACGGATCGGCCAGATATTCGGCGATCGCCGCCTGCATCGGTGTATTGACGGTGAAGACGTTGAATTGGTGCACCTTGCGAAATTCCTCGCTCAATGCGCGAGGCGCCGCCGCGTAACCGACTTTCCAGCCGGTGACGTGAAAGGTCTTTCCGAAACTCGAAACGACGATGCTTCGTTGTGCGAGAGCGGGATAACGCGACACGCTTTCATGTCGCAGGCCGTCGAACACCATGTGTTCATAGACTTCGTCTGAAAGGACATATAGCGGGTGGCGCGTGACGATCTCTTCGAGTGCGCGCAAATCGTCCTCGCGCATCGTCATGCCGGTCGGGTTGTGCGGCGAATTGACAATGATCAATCGTGTCCGGCTTGTCACCGCGGCGCGAATTTCGCCCCAGGGAATCGAGAATCGCGCATGGGATTCGGTGGGCGCCTGCATCTGCACGAATACCGGACGCCCGCCCGCCAGACGTATCGCCGGCACATAGGAGTCGTATGCCGGCTCGATCACGATTACTTCGTCGCCCGGGTGAATCAACGCGAGTATGGCCGTCAACAGCGCCTGCGTTGCTCCGGCTGTCACCGTGACTTCGGTTTCCCAATCGTAGCGATGGCCGTAAATCGTGGCGATCTTGTTTGCAATCGCTTCGCGCAATCGAGGCCATCCGGCCATCGGTGGATATTGATTGTGACCGGCCTTCATCGCGCGCGTGACGGCGTCGATCAACGTCGGATCGCAATCGAAATCGGGAAATCCCTGGCCGAGATTGACGGCGTGATGGCGGGCCGCCAATGCCGACATGACGGTGAATATCGTGGTGCCGACCTGCGGCAAACGGCTGGTGATCATGGATTCGAGTAGGTGTGATGCGAGTCGATTATATCGGCGACGATCGAATGCCTTTCCGTTTGCGCGGCACGGGTTCACTCGTTATCGTGCCGACATCACGCACTTGTCGATTACTCACGCGGCTACGGCTCAACCAACATGATTCGCATCAGCAGCAACTTCGATTCGGGCGCGATCGAGATCGCGTCGCTTGCAAGCGATGGCCAGGACGAGCGCATCGATTTGCGCATCCGGCGCGACAGTCACGAGGACTTCACGCAGTGGTTTCATTTTCGACTGCAAGGTGCGCGCGGATGCCCCTGCGCGATCCGCTTTCTCAACGCGGGGCAATGCACCTATGCGGCGGGATGGGAAGGCTATCGCGCGGTCGCGTCGTACGACGGCGCGCAATGGTTTCGCGTTCCGACCTCGTATCGCGACGGCGTGATGACGGTGGCGTTCACGCCGGAGCGCGATAGTGTCTGGCTCGCATATTTCGAACCCTATGGATCGGAGCGGCATCTGGCACTGCTGGGCCGCGCACAGGATGCGCCTCACGTGCGCGTGGTCGGTTTGGGATCGACGAGCGAAGGTCGCGACATCGACTGTCTCGACATCGGTGCTCCATGGAAGATTGACGAACGGGACGCGGGCCAGCGCGCACCAAGACGAAAAGTCTGGGTTATCGCGCGCCAGCACCCCGGCGAGACGATGGCTGAATGGTTTGTCGAAGGTCTGGTCGAGCGCCTGATCGACCAGAGCGACCCGGTAGCACGCGCGGCACTCGCGCTCGCCGACTTCCACATCGTGCCCAACATGAATCCCGACGGCAGCGCGCGCGGCAATCTGCGCACCAGCGCGACCGGGGCGAACCTGAATCGCGAGTGGCTGGCGCCCTCGATGGAACGCAGCCCCGAAGTCTTCCTCGTGCGCCAGCGCATGGAAGAGACCGGCGTGGATCTCTTCATCGACGCGCACGGCGACGAGGCCTTGCCGTATGTGTTCGTGGCCGGCAGCGAGATGCTGCCCGACTTCACCGAACGGCAGGCAAGCGAGCAGGCCGCCTTCATCGCGGCGTTCAAGGACGCGAGTCCCGACTTCCAGGACCACTTCGGCTATTCCGCCAGCAAGTATTCCAGCGACGCGTTGAAGCTTGCCTCGAAGTGGGTCGGGCATCGCTTCGGCTGCCTGTCGCTCACGCTCGAGATGCCGTTCAAGGACAACGCCGACGCGCCGGACGAACGCGTCGGATGGAACGGCGCGCGCAGCAAGCGGCTGGGGGAGGCCATCCTGTTGCCGATGCTGGCGAATCTGAGGAGCGGCCCGGCGGTCGGTTGAAACCGCCTTCCGCCCGCCTCACTGCCTGGTGAACTGGAACGCGAACGTGAACTGATCCACGCGTCCCGGATACGAGAGTCCCTTCTTCATCGCCCAGCTCACGATCTCGTGATGCATGGGAATCACCGGGTGGTCCTTCAACGCGAGCGCCGCGACCGTCTTGGCCGCTTCCTCGCGCGCCTTGTCGTCGAAGAGCGTGAAGTCGTGCTCGAGCTGCCGGTCGACTTCCAAATTACTGTATCGCCCGAAGTTCCACGCGCCATATCCTGTCTTCTCATCGGGCGTGCCCAGATGATTCTTGATCGTGTTGTCGCCCAGGCTCGAGCCCCAGCCGACCAGCGCCATCGTGTATTCGCCGGCGCGCGCGTGCGGCAGATAGCTGGCCCAGGGCTGCGTCTGGACGCGCGTCGTGATGCCAATGCGCGAGAGCAGGGCGGCCACGGTTTCGGCGATGCGCGCGTCGTTGACGTAGCGATTGTTGGGCGCGTGGATGGTCAGCATGAAGCCGTCGGGATAGCCGGCTTCGGCGAGCAGTTTCTTCGCGCCCGCGGGATCGTAGGCCTCGACTGGAATCGCCGGGTTGTGGCCGAAGATGCCGGGCGACACGAGGTTGGACGCGGGTACCGCGAGCCCTTCCATCACGCGCGAGACGATCGCGTCGCGATTGATCGCCTTCGAGACTGCGAGCCTGACGCGTGCGTCCTTGAACGGATTCTTCGTGAGCGGCTTGCCGGACTTGTCGGTTGCGAACGGCGTCACGTCGCGGTACTGGTCCATGTGCCAGAAGATGGTGCGCCACGAGGTCTGCTTGTCGATCTTGAAGCGCGCGTCGGCGGCGAGCTTGGCGACATCGGCGGTCGGTACGTTCTCGATCGCATCGACATCGCCCGACAGCAACGCCGCGATGCGGGCGGCGTCGTTGGACAGCATGCGGAAGGTGGCCTTGTCCCACGCCGGCTTGCTGCCCCAATAAGCGTCGTTGCGCGTGAGTTCGACGCGATCGCCGCGCTTGAACGACACCAGCTTGTAGGGCCCGGTCCCGATCGCGGCGCGGCCGGAATCGAAATCCGCATTCGTGCCCGCAGCAGTGGTCGCTTTCTTCGAGACGATGAAGATCGAATTGAGATCGTAGGGCACGAGCACATGCGGGACCGAGGTTTTGACGCGCACGGTCGCCTTGTCCACCGCAACGACTTCGACGATCGGCCGCACGAAGCTCGCGAACGACGCGGGACTGCCTTGCAGAGTTTTGGGCCGCTCGATCGAGAACACCACGTCGTCGGCCGTGAAGTCGCTGCCGTCGTGAAACTTCACTCCCGGCCGCAGCTTGAATTCCCATGTGAGCGGGTCGATCGCGCGCCAGCTCGTCGCCAGCCCTGGGATCAATCGGCCGTTGCGATCGGTGAGCGTGAGCGGCTCGAAGATGTGCGTAGCCAGCGAGACGTTCGGACCCGAATTGTTCCAGTGCGGATCGATGGACGTGACATCCGACGACAGGCCGATCGTCAACATGTCGGCTTGCGCGGAAGCAATGCCTGCGACGAATGACAGCATCGCGGCGCTCGCGATCACGAAGCGATGAAGGCGATATGAGAAAGAAGCCATTGATGTTCTCCTGGGTCAGCGCTTCTCGGGTCCGCCGAGATGATTGTCGGGCACACGCAACGCGAAAACGAAGGCGAGCGACGAGATCGCCGCAGCGATGATGAAGATGCGGCGGAACGCGGCTTCGGCTTCGCTTGCCGTCGCGCTCGTCACCACCGGCGCTTCGATGGATGATTGAGTGCCGGCAGCCTCGCCGATCCGCGGAAGAGCCGGACGCGTCGCGCCGTCGTGCATCCCGCCATGCATGGCCGCAAGCAGGATCGCGGACAGCACGGCGATGCCGATCGCACCACCCAGCGAACGAAAGAATGCGGTGCCCGCGGTGGCGACACCAAGCTGATGGCGCGGAACCGCGTTCTGCACGGCGACGAGCGACGATGGCAGCACGACGCCTATCGATACGCCGACCACGGACATCAGCACGCTGGTCAGGGTCGCGTGTATCGGCGACACGAATGCGAGGCCCATGAGGCCGATCGGAATGCCCGCTGTGCCGATCAATTGCAGAGGCTTGTGCCGACCGGTCCTGAGCATGATGCGGCCACCGATGAAGGCGCCGAGCGGGATCATGAAGGTCAGCGGCAGCAGTCGCCACGCGGCTTCGTCGGCGGTGGCGCCAGCCACCATCTGGAAGCGCAACGGCGACAACGACGCGAGCGCGACGAGCTGGAAGAAGCAAACGAACACGATGCCGCAGCACGCGGCCACGAGCGGGATGCGAAACAGATTGAGCGGAATGATCGGCTCGGGCGTGCGCGTCTCGTGGAAGACGCAGATCCCGAGCACGATGAAGGCCGCAGCGAAGAGCTCGAGATTGTGCGCATCGTTCCATGCGATGCCTTGGCCGATGCGCGTGATCGGGAAAAGCAGCGCGGTCAGCCCGACCACGAGCAAGGCCGCGCCGAGGTAGTCGATGCGTCGCCTCACGCCGGGAATCGGCAGATGCGCGAGCGCGCGACGCGACACCAGAAAGGCCGCGGCACCGAGCGGCAGGTTGATCCAGAAGATCCATCGCCACGACAGGTAGTGCGTGAAGAGCCCGCCGACCACTGGCCCCGCCACGCTCGCGACCGCGAACACGCCGCTGATGTAGCCCTGATAGCGGCCGCGTTCGCGCAGCGGCACCACGTCCGCGATGATGGTCTGTGCGATCGAGATCAGGCCGCCGCCTCCGATACCCTGCACGACTCTAGCCGCGATCAGTTGCGGCATGGTCTGCGCGAGCGCGCACGCGACCGACGCGATCAGGAACACGACGATCGCGATCGACAGCAGCATACGGCGACCGAACAGATCGCCGAGCTTGCCGTAGATCGGCGTGACGACAGTCGATGCCACCAGATAGCCCGACACCACCCACGCGATCAGCGAGAAGCCGTCGAGTTGTTGCGCCATGCGCGGCAGGGCGACCGCGACGATGGTCTGATCGAGCGCGCCGAGGAAGATCGCGAGCATCAGGCCGATGATGATGGCGCGCGTCTCGGCGTGCGAGAGGATAGGACGCGCGTCCCCCGTATTTGCGCCCGGTGTTGTGTCGGATCCAGCGTCTGGTTCTGCTCCCGGCCCTGCCGCGAACGACGGCGCGTGCGGGAGCCGTGCCGTGGTCGAGGGCGTCGCGCGATCGCGCGATGGCGCGCCTGCCTCGGGCAACCGCGAACTCAATGCAGATGCGCCCGCGGCGCTTCGGTTTCCTCGGGCAGTTCCGCATGGACCAGGTCGCCGACCGGATCGGCGAACAGCGGCGCGCCGCAGTCGTCGCAGAACTCGAGCGGGAAGCCCTGTTCGAGCGTGACGATGTCGGTCACGCCGTTCTCGCGCAGCAGCGCCGCGAGTTGTTCTTCCGGTCCGCCGCTCTCGGGTCCTTCCTCGCGGCCGAACAGCGGCCACACCACGCCGTGCACGACGTCGGGGTTGTGTGTGAGCGTGAAGCCCACGCGATATTCCTCGGGACGCTCATTGCCGAAGGCCGCGATCACCGCGCGCAACTGCGAGGACTTCACCTCGAGCGCGCCTTCGAGGAAGGCGAGCGCGGCGCGGATCGCATAGGGCCGGATCGCGCGATCCGATTCCCGTGACGCGACGTGATAGCCGTCGGGAATCAACAGATCGAGCACGCAGCCGGGCATCAGGGACGTGATGTTGGGCAAGCCCTGGTCGCGCCAGCGCTCGAGCGCCTGCTCGCGGCTGAACTCGCGCCGCTCGACGCCGCGCGCTTCGGGATTCTCCTGCCAGCGGAACAACGGCTGGTCGGGTCTGGCGATGAAGGCCGCCAGCAGATAGCGCGTGTCGGCCAGCAGCGGCGCGGTCTCGGGCATGCGCTTGACCGGGGCCTTCTTCATTTCCTGGCCGCTCGCGCGCAGCGCGAGCGAGCGGGTGAGCGTGCGGACCTCGGAGAAGCCGCGCGGCAATTGATCGATCGAATAGAGATAGGGCGCGAGCGCAACACGCGTGTCGCTGGCCGCGCAATGCGCGCGAAGCTGGGTCTCGAGCACCGTCGCGGCATCGACCTTGATCGGTCCGGACGGCACCGAATAGCGCGACCACGCGAGGATGGGCGCGGCGATCAACAGCGCCTGCCACGACGCGCCGTCGATCTCGATGGTCGCGGTTTCGGCCCGTGTCTCGGCAATTTCGATCAGCGCATCGAAGCCGGCGGGCAGCGCCGCGTCGAGGTGATCGAGGGCCGCGTCGATGGCCGCGTCGGCGCCATGGTCAAGCAGCCGCTCGACGTCGCGCGCGAGGAAATCCTCCCAGTACGCGTCTTCGATGCGGCTGCCCGACGTGGACAGGCTGTGCGCGAACGACACCAACCGCTCCGCGTCACGCGACAGGCGGGGGAGGGTGGACTTCGTGCGGGGACGTTTGGTGGCCATGAAGGGGATCGCGCGGGTAGCGATCGGGGGACGCTTGCTGCGGGGGATGTGAAGGATAGCAAATCGAGCCGTCGTCGATCGGTGCGACCCGGCAGACGACGGCCTGTACGGCCGATGCGGCGGGCGGTGCCTACGCCGCCAGCAACTGCCGCAACACGAACGGCAGGATGCCGCCGTGCAGGTAGTAGTCCACCTCGATCGGCGTGTCGATACGCAGCAGCACCGATACTTCCTTCGTGGTGCCGTCCTTGCGATGGATGACGAGCGTCACGTCCATCTGCGGCTTGAGTGCGGATTCAAGCCCGCTGCCCACTACCACGTCGAAGGTCTCGTCACCCACGATGCCCAGCGACTCGGCCGATTCACCGCGCTTGAACTGCAGCGGCAACACGCCCATGCCGACCAGGTTCGAGCGGTGGATGCGCTCGAAGCTGCGCGCCACCACGGCTTTCACCCCGAGCAGTTGCGTGCCCTTCGCGGCCCAGTCGCGCGACGAACCGGTGCCGTACTCTTCGCCGCCGAACACCACGGTCGGTGTGCCGTCAGCGACGTATTTCATCGCCGCGTCGTAGATCGGCATCTGCTCGCCAGAAGGCTGGAACAAGGTGATGCCGCCTTCGATGCGCGAGCCATCGGCGGTGGTCGGGATCATCAGGTTCTTGATGCGCACGTTGGCGAACGTGCCCCGCATCATCACCTCGTGATTGCCACGCCGCGCGCCGTAGCTGTTGAAGTCGACCTTGGTGACCTTGTTGTCGATCAGGTAGCGACCTGCGGGCGAGGTGTCCTTGATCGAGCCTGCAGGCGAGATGTGATCGGTCGTGACCGAGTCGCCGAACACGCCGAGCGCGCGCGCACCCGAGACGCCGAGCTTGCTGACGGCCGGCTTCATCGTAAACGACTCGAAGAACGGCGGCTCGGCGATATAGGTCGAAGCCGGCCAGTCATAGACCTGGCCCGATGCCGACGCCACCTTGCTCCACAGGTCGCCCTTGGTGGTCAACGTGCCGTAGAGCCTGCGGAAGGTCTTGCCGTCCATGGCGCTCGACAGCAGCTTCTGCACTTCCTCGGTGGTGGGCCAGATGTCGCCGATGTAGACGTCCTCGCCCTTCCTGCCCTTGCCGAGCGGCTGGCTCATCAGGTCGATGCGCATGGTTCCTGCGATCGCGTACGCGACCACCAGCGGCGGCGACGCGAGGAAATTGGCCTTGATGTTCGGATGGATGCGCGCCTCGAAATTGCGGTTGCCCGAGAGCACCGCCGCGCACACCAGATCGTTCTTCGCGATCGCTTCGTTGAGCGGCGCGGTCAGGTCGCCCGCGTTGCCGATGCAGGTCGTGCAGCCATATGCGGTGACGTCGAAACCGAGCCTGGCGAGGTAAGGCAAGAGACCCGTCTTGGTCAGGTAGTCGGTGACGACGCGGCTGCCGGGCGCGAGCGAGGTCTTGATGTGCGGCGCGACCGTGAGCCCGCGCTCGACCGCCTTCTTCGCGAGCAGGCCGGCGGCCAGCAGCACGCTCGGGTTCGAGGTGTTGGTGCAGCTCGTGATCGCCGCGATCAGGATGTCGCCGTTCTTGACCTTCACACCGTCCGACGTCGTGTGCTGCTGCGTGAGTTGCGCGACCGGCTTGTTGTAGCCGTTCTCGCTGTTGGGCTTCACGAACAGCGAGTCGAAGGTCGATGCGACGTTACCGAGTTCGATGCGGTCCTGTGGGCGCTTCGGACCCGCGAGCGACGGCGCGACCGTGCCGAGGTCGAGTTCGAGCGACTCCGAGTAGTCGATGTCGCCCTTCCTCGGGATGCCGAACATCTGCTGCGCCTTGAAGTAGGCTTCGAACGCGGCGATCTCTTCGGCCGTGCGACCGGTACCCTGGAAGTATGCGATGGTCTTGGCGTCGACCGGGAAGAAGCCCATCGTCGCGCCGTATTCGGGCGCCATGTTGGCGATGGTCGCGCGGTCGGGAACCGACAGCGACTCGGTCCCTTCGCCGACAAATTCGACGAACTTGCCGACCACCTTGGCCTTGCGCAACATCTCGGTGACCGTCAGCACGAGATCGGTTGCGGTCACGCCGCCGCGCAGTGCACCGGTGAGGTTCACGCCGACTACGTCTGGGGTGAGGAAATACACCGGCTGCCCGAGCATGCCGGCCTCGGCCTCGATGCCGCCCACGCCCCAGCCGACCACGCCGATGCCGTTGATCATGGTGGTGTGGCTGTCGGTGCCGACCAAGGTGTCGGGATAGTAGAGATCGCCCTTCTTGTGCACGCCTCGCGCGAGGTACTCGAGGTTGACCTGGTGCACGATGCCGATGCCGGGCGGCACGACCTTGAAGGTATCGAAGGCCTGCATGCCCCACTTCATGAACTGGTAGCGTTCCTTGTTGCGTTGGAACTCGATCTTCATGTTCAGGTCGAGCGCATTGGGCTCGCGGAAGTGATCGATCTGCACCGAGTGATCGACCACCAGATCGACCGGCACCAGCGGCTCGATCTTCTTCGGGTTGTGGCCCATCTTGTCGGCGACATTGCGCATCGCGGCCAGGTCCGCCAACAGAGGCACGCCGGTGAAATCCTGCAGCACGATGCGCGCGACCACGAAGGGAATCTCCGCAGTCCGGTCGACGGTCGGTTTCCAGTTGGCGAGCTCGCGAACGTGCGCTTCGGTGACCTTCTTGCCGTCGCAATTGCGCAGCACCGATTCGAGCACGATGCGGATCGAGACCGGCAGCCGCGAGATATCGATCCCGAGCGTCTTGCCGAGCGTGGGCAGCGAATGGAACTGGCCGGACTGACCGCCGATCTTGAAGGATAGGCGGGTTTTGAATGCGTTCTCTGATGGGGTGGGCATGGTTGGCCTTTTGTGATGAGGAGCGCTATTGCGCTTTGGGGACGATGATCTTCAGCCCCTTGAAATAGTCGCGAAAGAAGCCCGCGTCGCGCGTGATCAATCCGTCGCATTGAAGCAAAGCGTGCGCGCCGACCAAAAAATCGGCCACAACGCGCTGACGTTTTCCGCCTTGGCTGCGAAAGCGGCGATTCATGTGGCCGGCTCTTACCGCTGCTTTTTCGGCGGTCGCGTCGAAGCGGATACCCAGCGTCGAGAGGACGTCCATCAGATCGACCGAGGTGTCGAGCATGGCCTGCACTTCGGCGACAACCGCATCGCATACCACCACGTCGTCGACCGCGAGTGCTCCTCCGATGCAGGCCTCGGAGGCCTGCGCAAAATCCTTGTCGGCGATCATCACGTCGATCAGCACCGAGGAATCCAGAGCGATCATCGGCGATCGTCCGTTCGATCAGCGATCGAGCGGGTCGCCTGGCGCGCGACCGCGAATCGCGCGCATCGCCTCGTCTGTCGAAGTGAATCCTTCGGCAAGCTTGAATTTTCCGCGCACTCTCTTCAACGCTTCGCTGACATCCTTCTTGAGAATGATGCGGCCACCGTCGAGTTCGACGTTCAGCATCGTTCCTTTGGTCAGGCCGAGCGCATCACGCACGGCTTTGGGCAACGTGATCTGGCCGCGTTCGGCAACGGTTGCTTCCATGTGGCGCTTCCGGTAAAGGGATTCATGCGGAACAACGCATGTGAAAAAAATACATACTTATTCTAACGTACTGTTCCGGAGAACGCCAGCGAAATCAAATCACGTAGAGATCCACATAGTCGCTGACCGACATCGCTTCGAGCTTCTTCTGGTCGAGCGACACGTCGAGGATCGCCTGCTGCTGCTTGACTGGAAAGCGTCGCGCGAGGTTGGTCCTGAACTTGGCTTCGAGCAAGGGAATGCCGTCCTTGCGGCGACGCTTGTGACCGATCGGGTATTCGACTTCGACCTCGGGCAACTTCTTGCCGCCCTTGAACTCGACCGTCAGCGCATTCGCGATCGAGCGCTTGTCGGGATCGTGATAGTCCTTCGTGAATTGCGCGTCCTCGACGCACACGATCTTGTCGCGCAGCTTGTCGATGCGCGGGTCCTTTGCCACGGCATCCTCGTAGTCCGACGCGGTCAGTCGGCCGTGGATCAGTGGCACCGCGACCATGTACTGGATGCAATGGTCGCGATCGGCCGGGTTCGCCAGCGGGCCCTTCTTGTCGATGATGCGGATGCAAGCCTCGTGCGTACGGATCGTGATCTTCGCGATCTCGTCCACGCTCTTGCCGGCCTTTGCGAGTTGACCGTGCAGGGTCATCGCGGCTTCGACCGCGGTCTGCGAATGGAATTCGGCGGGAAAGCTGATCTTGAAGAGCACGTTCTCCATCACGTAGCTGCCGTACTTGCGCTGGAACGCGAAGGGCTTGCCCTTGAACAGCACGTCGTAAAAGCCCCAGGTCTTGGCGGAAAGCACCGACGGATATCCCATCTCGCCGGTCTTGGCGATCAGGGCCAGGCGCACCGCGCGACTGGTCGCATCGCCCGCCGCCCAGCTCTTCCTCGAGCCGGTATTGGGCGAGTGGCGATAGGTGCGCAGCGACTGGCCATCGACCCACGCGAGCGACACTGCGTTGACGATCTCGTCGCGCGTGAGCCCGAGCATCTGCGCGACCACCGCAGTCGATGCGACCTTGACCAGCACGACATGATCGAGCCCGACCTTGTTGAACGAATTCTCGAGCGCGATGCAGCCCTGGATCTCGTGCGCCTTGATCATCGCGGTCAGCACGTCCTTCATCGTCAGAGGCTTCTTGCCCGTCGCGACGGCATTGCGCGACAGCCAGTCGGCGGTCGCGAGGATGCCGCCCAGGTTGTCCGACGGATGACCCCACTCGGCCGCGAGCCAGGTGTCGTTGAAGTCCAGCCAGCGAATCATCGCGCCGATGTTGAATGCGGCCTGCACCGGGTCGAGCTGGAATTGCGTACCCGGCACCTTGGCGCCGTTAGGCACGATCGTGCCCGGAACGATCGGCCCCATCAGCTTGGTGCACGCCGGATATTCGAGCGCTTCGAGCCCACAGCCGAGCGTGTCGATCAGGCAGTTGCGCGCGGTGTCGTAGGCGAGGCGGCTGGTGATCTTGTGCTTCGTGACGTAGTCGACGATGTCGACGAGGACGCGATCGGGCTTGGGTCGAACATTGGAGATGTGTGCGGACATGGCCGTGGTGCCTACCGTGATGGGAGCCGTTGTGACGAGGGGTCGTTGCGGGAACGCTTACGCTCGAAAGAGCGCGGGCGTGAGGATACGCCGGTCGCGCGCGACGCGTCCGCGTAACAGCCCGGCTGCTGGACGTACGCGAGTCACCTCATCAATCGAGGCGTCGATGCAGGCGTCGAGGAAAGCGCGTAGCAATCCGCTACGCAGAAGCTCACGCAGCGGCGCTGCGCAACCTTGCGATCACGTCCGTTGCGAACGCGTCTCCGCGTGCCTTTGTAAGCGCGGTGCGAAGATCGTGCAGCACTTCCTGAAGCTCCTCGACCGTATTGCAGCGCTCGATCTTGAGCTGGATGAAATAACGTCGATGTGCGGGAAGAAAATCGCGAACGATCTCGTTCATCGCCGTGTACAGACGATCGAAGCGGGTTCGCGGATCGCCGAGTTCGCCGTGGCTGTCGGGGATCGGCGCCGGCGCGGCTGTAGTTGGTGGCGCAGCAGCAGGCGATACGCCAGCGGCGACAGGATTCGCCCGGGGCGCCGTGGCCGGGGTGTGCAGCGTCGCAGGCGGTGGCGACAGGGGCGAATCGGGCGGTGAGTTGGCAGGCGAATACACCGGGGACTGCGGAGGTGCATAGGGTGCCGCACCCTGCGGCATGCGGGCTGCGGACATCGCTGCCGGCGCAGGCTCGCTGGTACCGGCGATCAGCCCCAGCGCGAGCAGCATGTCGAGTGCGTCTGGCGGTGCTTTCGAACCCGCGATGATGCCGCGCAGATCGGAGACCGTACGCTGACCATCGACCATCAGCAAAATGGCGCGCATCGCCATTGGCAACTTCAATGTACGTGCCCGGATTTCATCCCGGCCCGCCTCGGTCTTCGTGTAAATCTCTGAATCCTGCATCGATTCGCTTCTCGAAAGCGGGCTTGTGGCCACATCCAGTGCGTACATAGGTGTCGAACCCGCAGTTGATTATCGGGGGAAAAGCAACCTCAGCGCCATGCTTGCGGCCTCACCATGAGGCGGTCGCGCAACAGCGCCTGCCGCATGGGCAACGCAGCGGCGGCACTCTGGGAAGGCTATCGACCGACCGATCGAAAACCTGAACGCACGACATTCAGCGGCGCATATTCAGCGCCACGTATTCACGCCGCGTATTCAGCGTCGCTTCCCGAGCGGAACGAATTTCAGATCCTCGGGGCCGATGTAGTTGGCCGTGGGCCGGATGATCTTGCCGTCGATGCGCTGTTCGATCACGTGCGCCGACCAGCCCGACGTGCGCGAGATCACGAACAGGGGCGTGAACATCGAGGTGGGCACGCCCATCATGTGATAGCTGACCGCCGAGAACCAGTCGAGGTTGGGGAACATCTTCTTGGCGTCCCACATCACTTTCTCGAGCCGCTCGGCGATATCGAACATGCGCGTGTCGCCGGCTTCCTTCGAGAGCTTCTTCGCGACTTCCTTGATGACCTTGTTTCGCGGGTCCGAGACCGTATAGACCGGATGCCCGAAGCCGATGATCACTTCCTTGTTCTCGACGCGCTGCCTGACATCCGCTTCGGCTTCGTCGGGCGTGTCGTAACGCTTCTGGATGTCGAACGCCGCTTCGTTGGCGCCGCCGTGCTTGGGTCCGCGCAGCGCGCCGATGCCGCCGGTAATCGCCGAATAGAGGTCCGACCCCGTGCCCGCGATCACGCGCGCCGCAAATGTAGATGCATTGAACTCGTGCTCGGCGTAGAGGATCAGCGAGACGTGCATCGCCTTGACCCATTCGTCACTGGGCGACTCGCCGTGCAGCAGATGCAGAAAGTGTCCGCCGATCGAATCGTCGTCGGTCTCGACGTCGATGCGCTTGCCGTTGAACGCGTAGTGATACCAGTAGAGCAGCATCGAGCCGAACGACGCCATCAGGCGGTCGGCGATGTCGCGCGCGCCCGGATGATTGTGGTCGTCCTTCTCGGGCAGCACGCAGCCGAGCGCCGAAGCGGCGCTGCGCATCACGTCCATCGGATGCGATGACGCGGGCAGCCATTCGAGCGCGGCCTTGACGTTGGCGGGAATGCCGCGCATCGCCATCAATTTCTTCTTGTAGGCGACCAGCTCGCTCGAGTTGGGCAGCTTGCCGTGAACCAGCAGATAAGCGATCTCCTCGAACTCGCTGGTATCGGCGATATCGAGGATGTCGTAGCCGCGATAGTGCAGGTCGTTGCCGGTGCGGCCGACCGTGCACAAGGCGGTGTTGCCCGCGGTCACGCCCGAGAGAGCGACCGACTTCTTGGGTTTGAATCCGGGCTTGCCTGAGTCGGCGCTTGCATCTGCCATCGATGGTCTCCCTGTTGGTATGGGTTGGTTCAGTCCTTGCGCCTGGTGAACAGCGCGTCGAGCTTCTCTTCGTATTCGTGATAGCCCAGATACTGGTAGAGATCGGCGCGCGTCTGCATCGTATCGACCACATTCTTCTGCGTGCCTTCGCTGCGGATCGCCTGATAGACCGCGAGTGCCGCCGCGTTCATTGCGCGATAGGCCGAGCAGCAATAGAGGACGATATCGACATCGACGGTATGCAACTCGTCGGCCGTGAACAGCGGCGTGAAGCCGAACTCGGTGATGTTGGCGAGGATGGGCACCTTCACCGCGTCCTTGAACTTGCGATACATCGACAGCTCGGTCATTGCTTCAGGGAAGATCATGTCGGCGCCCGCTTCGACATAGGCGACTGCGCGCTCGATCGCCGCGTCGATGCCTTCGATCGCGAGCGCATCGGTACGGGCCATGATCACCAAGCTTTCGTCGCGGCGCGCATCGACAGCGGCCTTGACTCTATCGACCATCTCGTCTTTCGCGACGACTTCCTTGCCGGGCCGATGGCCGCAGCGCTTGGTGCCGACCTGGTCTTCCATGTGGACCGCGGCTGCACCGGCCTTCTCCATCGAACGAATCGTGCGCGCGATGTTGAATGCGCCTCCCCAGCCGGTGTCGATGTCGACCAGAAGCGGCAGCGACGTGACGTCTGTGATGCGGCGCACGTCGGTGAGCACGTCTTCCATCGTGCTGATGCCCAGGTCGGGCATGCCGAGCGAATTGGCCGCGAGACCGCCGCCCGACAGATAGAGCGCCTTGAAGCCGGTGGCTTCGGCCATGCGCGCGGTGTAGGCGTTGATTGCGCCGATCACCTGCAAGGGCTTCTCGTCGGCAACCGCTCGACGAAAGTTCGAACCTGCGGACGGGATCACGGCGTGCTCACGAAAGAAGATGCTTCACGCCGTCCTGCTCCTCGGTCAATTCCTTCAGGGTCGCGTTCATCTTCTCGCGGCTGAAGGCGTCGATCTCGAGTCCCTTGACGATCTCGTACTTGCCGTCCTTGGTCACGACCGGAAAGCCATAGAAAATGTCCTTCGGGATGTCGTAGCTGCCATCCGAAGCGATGCCCATCGTCACCCACTTACCGTCGGACCCGAGCAGCCAGTCGTGGACGTGATCGATCGCTGCGTTAGCGGCCGACGCGGCCGATGAAAGGCCGCGTGCTTCGATGATCGCCGCGCCGCGCTTGCCTACCGTCGGGATGAACTTGTCCTTGTTCCAGGCGTCGTCGGCAATCGTGTCCTTGACGGACTTGCCAGCAACAGTCGCGAAGCGGTAGTCGGGGTACATGGTGGGCGAGTGATTGCCCCACACGACCAGTTTCTCGATCTCGCCGACCGGCTTGCCGGTCTTGGCCGCAAGCTGCGACTGCGCGCGGTTGTGATCCAGGCGCAGCATCGCGGTGAAGTTCTCGCGCGGCAGGTCGGGCGCCGACTTCATCGCGATATAGGCGTTGGTGTTGGCCGGATTGCCGACCACCAGCACCTTGACGTCGCGGCTCGCGACTTCGTTCAACGCCTTGCCTTGCGCGGTGAAGATCTGCGCATTGGCGGAGAGCAGATCCTTACGCTCCATGCCCGGCCCGCGCGGACGCGCGCCCACCAGCAACGCCACATCGGCGTCCTTGAACGCGACCTTGGGATCGCCGGTCGCGACGACGCCTTGCAGCAAAGGAAAGGCGCAGTCCTCGAGTTCCATGATGACGCCGGCCAATGCCTTCTGCGCCTTCTCCTCGGGAATTTCGAGCAGTTGCAGGATCACCGGCTGGTCGGGTCCGAGCATGTCGCCGTTGGCAATGCGAAACAACAGGGCGTAGCCGATCTGGCCCGCGGCGCCGGTGACGGCAACGCGCTTGGCAGCTTGAGTCATGAATTTCTCCGAATGAGTCTTTGGGGCTGGACCGATGAAAGCCTTTGCAGACGCCCGTGGGCGCGGGCGGTCTGAGGCAAGCGGCGCGAAGCTGTGGCTGCTTGATTTCGGGCGCAAAGTTTACCCTCAATCGACTTTCGCGCGAAAAATGACACCGCCCGAAACGCCGCATGTCATTCGTCTTATATAAGATACGAGAACATCCTCATTGGAATCGCGCGCTGGGAGAACGCCATGAACGACACGCACGCTGCACGAGCTGCTGGTGCCGCACATTCCGCACGTTCAACAGGCGGTGCGCCGGCCTTCAGCCCGCTCTACCTGCAGATCAAGTCGCTGCTTATCCAGAGCCTGCAGGCGGCTGAATGGAAGCCGGGCGAGGCGATCCCCAGCGAAGGCGATCTCGCGCAGCGTTTCGGCGTCAGCCAGGGCACGGTGAGGAAGGCGATCGACGAGATGGCCGCCGAGCATCTGCTGATCCGCCGGCAGGGCAAGGGCACGTTCGTCGCCACCCATCATGAGGCGCGCGCGCAATTCCGCTTCCTGCGCCTCGCGCCCGACGAACCGCGCGACGAGGCGTCGGAGAGCCGCATCCTCGAATGCAAACGCATGCGTGCGCCTGCCGATATCGCGCACAAGCTGCAGTTGAGGGCCGGCGACAGCGTGGTGACGATACGCCGCGTGCTGTCGTTCGATCGCGTGCCCACCGTGCTCGACGATATCTGGTTGAACGGCACGGTGTTTCGTGGCCTCACGGCCGAGCGTCTGGCCGCATATCGCGGGCCGCTCTATGGACTCTTCGAATCGGAATTCGCCACGCCGATGACGCGTGCCGACGAAAAAATACGCGCGGTCGCAGCCGATGGCGCCGTCGCGCGCACGCTCAAGATTGCGATCGGAACGCCGCTCCTGTCGGTCGAGCGGGTTTCGATGACCTACAGCGACCGGCCGGTGGAGTTGCGGCGCGGGCTGTATGTGACGGCGGATCATCACTATCGGAATGCGCTCGGCTAGTCGTCGCGCCCGTCATTTCCGAGCGATGCGTTTGGTGCCCCGCGCAAAATCGTAGAAAATAGCGCGTTGTGCTTTTCGTGCGGCTGATTTGTACGGCCCGGTGCGGCATCGACCAACCCCCGAACGACCCCTCTCGAGGCGAAGCATGTCCGATCTGACGCAGCCCACAAGGCCGATTTATCGAAACATCAACATCACGCAGATCGTCGGCTACCGCCTTCCCCTCGCCGGCATCCTCTCGATTCTCCATCGCGTCAGCGGTGCGCTGCTGTTCCTGCTGCTGCCCTTCGTGCTCTATCTGTTCGACAACAGCCTCACGTCGGAACTGAGTTTCGGCATCTTCAAGTCGGTGACCTCGGGCTGGTTCGCCAAGCTCGTAATCCTCGCGCTCGTGTGGGCTTATCTCCAGCACTTCTGTGCCGGTATCCGCCACCTCTTCATGGATCTGCATATCGGCCTCGACAAGGAGAGCGGCAAACAGTCGGCGGCAGCGGCAATCGTGGTGAGCCTTATCCTCTGGGTCGCGATCGCCCTCAAACTCTTCGGGGCGTTCTGATGGACAGCGGCTCACCCTCCCTCGCGCCTCCCCCCACGCCTTCCGCAAAAGAAGGCATCGGATCCAAGCGCCTCGTCGTCGGCGCGCACTATGGCCTGGGCGACTGGCTCGCCCAGCGCATCACCGCGATCGTGATGGCGGTCTATACCGTGATCGTGCTGGTCGCGTTCTTTTCGGCGCGCAATTTTTCATACGACGGGTGGGCCGGCCTGTTCGCGCGCCCGTGGATGAAGGTTGCCACGCTGCTGATGCTGGCCGCGCTCGCCTATCACGCGTGGGTCGGGATGCGCGACATCTGGATGGATTACGTAAAGTCCACAGCGCTGCGGCTCATGCTTCAGGTCGGCACGATCGTCTGGCTCGCGGCGTGTGTGGCCTATGCGGTGATCGTTCTCTGGAGAGTCTGAAATGGCCGATGCCGTTATCCCGTCCATGGACCAGAATTCCGACGACGCTGCGTCCCAACTCGCGCATCGGCCCGTGGTCCAGCCCATCGTCGCCAACAAGAGCGGCTTGCCGCGCCGTCGCTTCGACGCCGTGATCGTCGGCGCGGGAGGCTCGGGCATGCGTGCGTCACTGCAATTGGCTGAAGCGGGGCTGTCGGTCGCTGTGTTGTCGAAGGTCTTTCCTACGCGCTCGCACACGGTCGCAGCGCAGGGCGGCATTGGCGCCGCGCTCGCCAACATGGGCGAGGACAACTGGTACTGGCACATGTTCGATACCGTCAAGGGCTCGGACTATCTGGGCGACCAAGACGCGATCGAGTTCATGTGTCGTGAAGCGGCCAACGTGGTCTATGAGCTCGAGCACTTCGGGATGCCGTTCGATCGCAATCCCGACGGCACGATCTACCAGCGTCCCTTCGGCGGACACTCGGCCAACTTCGGCGAGAAATCGGTGGCGCGCTCGTGCGCGGCGGCTGATCGCACCGGCCACGCGATGCTGCACACGCTCTATCAACGCAACGTGCGCGCGAAGACCCAATTCTTCGTCGAGTGGATGGCGCTCGACCTGATCCGCGATGCCGACGGCGACGTCGTCGGCGTGGTCGCGCTCGAAATGGAAACCGGCGAGGCGATGATCCTCGAAGCTAAGACCACCATGCTCGCCACCGGCGGCGCCGGCCGCATCTGGGCCGCGTCGACCAACGCCTTCATCAACACTGGCGATGGTCTCGGCATGGCCGCGCGCGCCGGCATTCCGCTCGAAGACATGGAGTTCTGGCAATTCCATCCGACCGGTGTCGCAGGCGCGGGCGTGCTGATCACCGAAGGGGTGCGCGGGGAGGGCGGCATCCTGCTGAACTCCAACGGCGAACGTTTCATGGAACGCTATGCGCCGACCTTGAAGGACTTGGCGCCCCGCGACTTCGTCTCTCGCTCGATGGACCAGGAGATCAAGGAAGGTCGCGGCTGCGGGCCCAAGAAGGATTACGTGCTGCTGAAGCTGGACCACCTCGGGGCCGATACGATCATGAAGCGGCTGCCGTCGATCCGCGAGATCGCGATCAAGTTCGCCAACGTCGATCCGATCAGGGAACCGATCCCGGTCGTGCCGACGATCCACTACCAGATGGGCGGTGTGCCGACCAATATTCACGGCCAGGTCGTGGCGCCGAAAGATGGGAATCCGAACGCGGTCGTCAACGGCCTCTATGCGATCGGCGAATGCGCCTGCGTGTCGGTGCACGGCGCAAACCGTCTGGGGACCAACTCGCTGCTCGACCTGCTGGTATTCGGCCGCTCCGCGGGCAACCACATCGTCGCGGCTAAGCTGAAGGACCGCGCGTGGAAACCGCTGCCGGCCGCTGCGGGCGAAGCGGCCAACGCGCGCTTGGCCGCGCTCGACGCTCGCAAGACCGGCGAACGCACGCAGGATGTCGCCGACGACATCCGCAACGAAATGCAGACGCACTGCGGCGTGTTCCGCACGCAATCGCTGCTGGCCGAAGGCGTGACCAAGATCATGGCGCTGGCCGAACGCGCCAAGCAGGTCGCGATCAACGACAAGTCGAAGGTCTTCAACACCGCGCGCATCGAAGCGCTGGAACTCGACAACCTGGTCGAAGTCGCGCGCGCGACCATCGTCTCGGCCGAAGCCCGCAAGGAGTCGCGCGGCGCGCATGCGCGCGAAGACTTCCCCGAGCGCAACGACACCGAGTGGATGAAGCACACGCTGTTTCACTCCGAGGGCGCGAAGCTGTCGTACAAGCCGGTGCAGATGAAGCCGCTGACGGTCGAGACCTTCCAGCCCAAGAAGCGCACGTTCTGATCCAGAGGTACACGCATGGCCGCCAACCAAACCGCCGAAGTCGATGCCGTACGCAACAGCGATACGGGCAGCGTTGCGCATCCGACGCGCACCGTGAAGTTCGAGATCTATCGCTACGATCCCGAGAGCGGCAAGCCGCCCGCGATGCAGAAGCTCGAAGTGCAATTGCACGACACCGACAAGATGCTGCTCGACGCGATCCTGCGCATCAAGTCCGACGTCGACGATTCGATCTCGATCCGTCGCTCGTGCCGCGAAGGCGTGTGCGGCTCCGACGCGATGAACATCAACGGCAAGAATGGCCTGGCGTGCATCACGAACCTTCGCGACTTGAAGCAGCCAATCGTGTTGAAGCCGCTGCCCGGGCTGCCGGTGATCCGCGATCTGATCGTCGACATGTCGCAGTTCTTCAAGCAATACCATTCGATCAAGCCCTACCTGATCAACGACGAACCGTTTCCCGAGAAGGAGCGCTACCAGTCGCCCGCCCAGCGCGAGGAACTCGACGGCCTCTACGAATGCATCCTGTGCGCCTGCTGTTCGACGGCGTGCCCGAGCTTCTGGTGGAACCCGGACAAGTTCGTCGGACCCGCGGGCTTGTTGCAGGCCTATCGCTTCATCGCCGACAGCCGCGACGACGCGACTGGCGAGCGCCTCGACAATCTCCAGGATCCGTATCGTCTGTTCCGCTGCCACACCATCATGAATTGCGTCGATGTGTGCCCGAAGGGTCTGAACCCGACGCGCGCGATCGGCAAGATCAAGGAGTTGATGGTCAGGCGCGCGGTCTGAATGCGCAGCCCGACGATTCTTGCGAGGCAGGGCGCGTGGAAACCACCACCCACCAGTCCGACCCCTTGCAACGCGCACGATTGCGCTGGCGCGCCAGGCGCGGATTGCTCGAGAACGACTTGGTGCTCACGCGCTTTCTCGACCGATACGAAGAAGGTCTGTGCGACGACGATGTGGGCGCATTGACGCGCTTGCTCGAACTGTCGGACAACGACCTGATGGACCTGATCCTGGCGCGCAGCGAACTCGCGGGCGAGCTCGACGAACCGGCTATGCGGCGCGTGGTCGGGCTTTTGCGAAGCGCCTGATTTTTCTTTGCGACGTACTTACATCCACGAAGTTCACTGAAGGACTCCAGCATGACGCCCTCCGATACCAAGGCCCAGCTATCGCTCTCCAATGGCGCGAAGAGCGTCGACCTGCCGATCTTCAAGGGCACGATCGGCCCCGAGGTCATCGACATCCGCAAGCTCTACGGGCAGACCGGGATGTTCACCTACGATCCCGGCTTTCTTTCGACGGCGTCGTGCAATTCCCGCATCACCTACATCGACGGCGACAAGGGCGAGTTGCTGTATCGCGGCTATCCGATCGAGCAGCTTGCGCAGGGTGGCGACTTTCTCGAGACCTGCTATCTGATCCTCAACGGCGAATTGCCTAATCAGGAGCAGAAGACCACGTTCGACAAGCTCGTGACCAACCACACCATGGTCCACGAGCAGATGACGTTCTTCTATCGCGGATTCCGGCGCGACTCGCATCCGATGGCGGTGCTGGTGGGCACCGTCGGTGCATTGAGCGCCTTCTATCACGACTCGCTCGACATCAACGATCCGCATCACCGTGAGGTCTCGGCGATCCGCCTGATCGCCAAGCTGCCCACGCTGGTGGCGATGGCCCACAAGTATGTCGTCGGCCAACCCTTCGTCTATCCGCGCAACGACCTGTCGTACAGCGCGAACTTCATGCGCATGATGTTCGCGGTGCCGGCCGAGGACTACAAGATCAACGACGTGATGGTGCGCGCGCTCGATCGCATCCTGATCCTGCATGCCGACCACGAGCAGAACGCGTCGACGTCGACGGTGCGGCTCGCGGGCTCGTCGGGCGCCAATCCGTTCGCGTGCATCGCCGCGGGGATCGCCTGCCTGTGGGGTCCTGCGCATGGCGGGGCGAACGAGGCCGCGCTCAACATGTTGAAGGACCTTCAAGCGCAGGGCGGCGAAGCCAAGCTCGGAGAGTTCATCAAGAAGGTCAAGGACAAGGACTCGGACGTCAAGCTGATGGGCTTCGGCCATCGCGTCTACAAGAACTACGACCCGCGCGCCAAGCTGATGCGCGAGACCTGCCACGAGGTGCTCGACGAGCTCGGATTGCACGACGACCCACTCTTCAAGCTGGCGATGGCGTTGGAGAAGATCGCGCTCGAAGACGAATACTTCGTCTCGCGCAAGCTCTATCCGAATGTGGATTTCTATTCGGGCATCGTGCAGAGCGCGCTCGGTATCCCGACCACACTCTTCACCGCCATCTTCGCGCTCGCGCGCACCGTGGGCTGGATCGCGCAGTGGAACGAGATGATCTCGGACCCCGAACAGAAGATCGGCCGTCCGCGGCAGTTGTACATCGGTGCGCCGCGGCGCGATGTGAAGCCGATCGCGCAGCGCTGAGTTACTGTTTCACCGAGAGCATCGACCCCGATCAGGCAGTGCGGCTGCGATTTCGGGAACCAGTGGGGCTCTTGAAGCCGCAGGCACTTCAGGCAAGAAGCTCCCTGTTGCGCTGACCAAAGCGACGCTGCGCCCGATCACGCGCGTGGCGACGGCGTGCCCCTTCAGGCGCCATCCTTCCTGGAGCGCCCTTGTACATTCGGCCGCCGGCATCGGACGCGCAAAGTAATAGCCCTGCATCTCGTCGCAGGCGTGCTTCCTGAGGAAGTTGAGCTGCGCCTCGGTCTCGACACCTTCGGCGACCACGTTCATCTTCAGGCTGTGCGCGAGATTGATGATGGCCGCCGCAATCGTGGCGTCGTCCGCGTCGGTCGTCACGTCGCGTATGAAGGCACGATCGATCTTGAGCGAATCCAGGGGAAAGCGCTTCAGATAGGCCAGGCTCGAGTAGCCGGTGCCGAAGTCGTCCACCGACAGGCACACGCCGAGGGACTTGATGTTTTTCAGCGTCCTCACAGCGGCTTCCGAATCGCTCATAGCATCGATTCGGTCAATTCGAATTCCAGCAGGTCGGGTTCCACGCCGCTCGCACGGATGATGTCGCCAATGGTCGCATCGAGGTGCTTCTGGTTGAATTGCCGAGCCGACAGGTTGACGGCCACGGGGCGCAAGCTCAGACCTTGGTGCCGCCATCGGACGAGCTGCTCGCATACGGTGGTCAACACCCATTCGCCCACCGGAATGATGAGCCCGGTGTCTTCGAGTATCGAGATGAAGTCGGCCGGCGCCACAAGGCCGCGCTCGGGATGCTGCCAGCGCAGCAGCGCTTCGAAACCGCTGATCTCGCCGTTGCCGATTCACCTTGGGCTGGTAGTGCAGCAGGAATTCGTTTCGCTGCAGGGCGCCGCGCAGTTGCGTCTCGATCTTCAGGCGTTCGATCGCGCGGCGATTCATTTGCGCGAGGTAATACTGATAGGAATTGCGACCCGACTCCTTGGCCCGGTACATCGCGGTATCGGCATTCTTGAGCAGCGTGTCGGGGTCGCTCCCATCGATCGGATAGATGCTGATGCCGAGGCTGGCCGACACATACACTTGGTGGCCGTTGACATCGAACGGCTTGAGCAAGGCTTCCCCGATCTTCTGGGCAACCGCTCCGTCGTCTTCGGCCCGGGCTAGGTTAGCCAGCGCGATGGCGAACTCGTCGCCACCCAAGCGGCCCACCGTATCGCCCGGGCGCACGCAGGTTTGCAAGCGTTGCGCAACCTGCAGGAGCACCTCGTCGCCGGCGCCATGGCCGAGCGTGTCGTTGACCATCTTGAATCGATCGAGATCGACAAACAGCACGCCGATCGGAGATCCATCCCGTCCGGCTTGCGTGATCGTTTGCGAGAGGCGGTCCAGATACAGGCTTCGGTTCGGCAGGCTCGTCAGCGCGTCGAACTGCGCCATGTACGTCAGCCGTTCGTCGGTGACCTTGCGATCCATGGCCGACGCCAGAGTATTGCTGATGCCTTGCAGGAAGTGGATGCTTTCCTGCGCGAACCGGGCAACTTCCCGAGAGTAGATGCCAAGCACGGCATGGGAGCTGTGCGCGCCGCGGATCAACATCTCCGCGCCGCTGCGTATGTCGTGGGCAAGGAGCACCGCCGAAGCTTGGAAGCGGGTCTCGCACCGAAAATCGTCGATGACGATCGCTTCACGTACCCCGACGATGAAATGGCCCTCGGCCTCCTCGACCGTGTCGTATGTCAGGCGAGTGGACCATTGTGCATCCCACCCCGACGCACCCTTGAGCACCAGCGTTCCTTCGTCCGGGCCCGCGGCCAGAAGGCGGCAGAATTCGCCATCCAATCCCCGGCCGACGATGTGTACTGCTTGCGCCATCAATTCATCGATCTCGGGATTGCTCAGCGCCAATTGGCCGAATGCGGCGAGCAAGCCCTGTTGCATGGCATGGTGGCTGACCGCAGCTTCGGCGAGCTTGCGATCGTGGATGTCCTTGAGCGAACCGGCCATGCGCACAGCCCGGCCTTGCGCATCCCGCACGCATTGCCCGCGCGACAGGAACCAGCGATACGCGCCGTTCTTGCGTCGCAATCTGAGTTCCATGTCATAAAGGTGCGTTGTGGCGCAAATGCGCCTGCATCGCCGTGCGGGAAAGCGCCGCATCCGCGGGATGAAGAATTTCGATGAACGCATCGTGGCGTTGTTCGATTTCTCCCGGCCCATAGCCCAGCAACTGATTGACGTGCGGCGAGTAGTAGGACGCGCCGGTGACCATGTCCCAGTCCCAGAGTCCGTCGTTGCTCCCATTCCGCGAGCGTGAGGCGCTCCTCGCTCAAGCGCAGCGCGTGCTCGACCTTTTCATTGCGAATCGACATGCGGCGCGAGAGGGCGGCCGCCAGCACCGCCAGCGTGGCGGCCAGCAGCAGCAGGGTCGAGAAGATGAGGACTTCGGTCTTTCGCGAGGCTTCGCCGAGCGTGAGCGCGAACGCGTCCTCGAGCGGTGTCAACTGCAGGTTGGTGTCGTTGACCTGGTCGATCAGGGGACGCAGGCGCTTGTCTGCCGTATCGCCCGAGGCGATGCGCCGATGCAATTCTTCCGCGACGGGGAGGACTGCCGCGATACGTTCGTCGGCCGCGGTCCAGATATCGATCGCCCGGGCCATGAAGCTGACGTGCTTGAATCGGCGAAACAGGCGAACCATGCCGGCGATGTCGTCCGGATGATTGCGCCCTTCCAGAAAGCCTCGCCGGACCAAGGCGGGGTCCGGATCGGCCTTGCTCAGCTCGAGACGTGCCTTGCGATCGCCCAGCGGGACCGCGATGTTTTCCTCATAGCGCCGATAGTCCGCCTCGGCGTGGGTCTGGGCATAGCGTCCGAGAGAATGAAAGGCTTCCTTCTGGCCCTTGGCCCAAAGGCTCTCCCCACCGACGAAGGCGCGAGCGGAAGAAAGCATATCCAGGCTGATGCCGCCTAGAACGATCAACAGGGCGATCGTCGCCAGAAAAGGCGAGATGATCCATAGCAATCGTTTGCTGGCCGTCGTCGGACTGATGTTTCTCTTGTGCGGCAAAGTATTGCGGCGATTCGGACGGCTGGTGGATGCAAAGATTTCGCCCATCCCTTATCGACAAGATTGCCTCATAGATGAGTAAGGTCGGTCGGTGCGCGGGCAGCTTGGGAGATCCAGGCGTGGTGGAGCAGGCGAAGGGACTCGACGTCGGTCTTCCCCGCGTGACCGTGGCGCCACGTCAGCGGGCCATCCAGGTCGTCCCAGATTGCGGCGCAACCGGGAAACGGATCGGTCGAGAAATACTGGCTGCGGGTGATGAGCACGCCGATCCCCATCGCGCTCGCGGCAGCCAATCCGTTGGGTGAGCCTTCAATAGCGAAAGCATTTTGTGGGCCGACGCCAAGCCTTTCGAGCGCGACCCGATAGACCAGCGGATCGGGCTTCTTGATCGCGGCGTCTTCCGCGCAGACAACCGCGGCGAAGCGTTCGTGCCAGCGCCGCCCGAGCAGTATCGAGAGCAGCGCTACCACATTGCCGCGGCCGGTGGTGGTCGCGATCGCAAGGGCGATGCCGGCGTCCGCGCATTCGTCCATCAGGCGGCGCACGCCGGGACGCGCCGAAGCTTGCCTGAGGCAAGTATCGCGGTATAGAGCTGGTTCTTGCGCCGGTGGACGGCGCGCGCCAGCGTTTCGCGTTCGGCAGCCGTTGCTGGGGCCGTCTTGCGCGCCTCCATGCGTAGATCAACCTTTCGTATCAGCCGGTCACCCGCAGCAGATCGCCGTACGTCTGGACGTCCCATTGCCATCCGGCTCCCAACTCTTCGAGCGCCTGGTTGAATGCGATTCGGTGTCCGTCGCGCTCGGTTTCCGCGATCGTGCCGTCGACGTCCCAGATCAAGGCCCGCAGCATCGAAAGTGTTCGCTGTATCGCCGCGCGGTCGGAGTCGTTTGCGGCGCATCCGCTGGTGTTCATTTCGTCGCCGCAGCATCCGCTGGCAAACAGCGGGAAGTTGCCGGTGGCTGCGCTCGAAAATTACCCGCTGATCGCGCGCGAGCAGGGCTCGGGAACGCGCGACGCGATGCAGCGCTTTTTCGCCGGCCATCGCATCGAGCCGCGCATCACGATGGACATTTCGAGCAACGAGACCGTCAAGCAGGCGGTGATGGCCGGCATGGGCCTGAGCTTCGTGTCGCTGCACACCATCGGCCTCGAAGTCGGCAACGGCCTCTCGCACGTGCTCGACATCGAAGGCACGCCGGTATGCGAGTATGGAACGTGGTGCATCTGAATTCGAAGGTGCTGTCGCCGGCGGCCGAGGCGTTTCGCTACTTCATCCTCGAGCACGGCGAGCGCAGCTGCTGGCGCATGACGCGCCGCTGCTTGGCAAAGGCAAGGGGATCGAAAACGATTCCGGTCAGGCTGCGCTGCCTTCGTAGCCCTGACCGAATCACGTCGATCGGCAACCTCAGATCCCGAACATCACGCCAGGAGACGCCGTGCCGATGCACAGAGCTTGTACGCTGTTGCCTTTTGATCTCCTGTGATGAACTTGTCCTTCCCACCTTCGCAGTTGGCGATCCTGGTTCCCGTGATGGCCTTCGCAATCGGGATCGCGTTCGGCGCGATCGGGCAGGCGACGCGCTTCTGCACGATGGGGGCGCTCGCCGATATGTTTGCCTTCGGCGACGCGACCCGGCTTCGCATGTGGCTGACGGCCATCGCCATTGCGATGCTCGCAACGCAGGGCGCCATCGTGTCGGGAGTCTTCGATCTCTCGACATCGATCTATACAGACCCGCGGGTGCTGTGGGCATCGACCATCGTTGGCGGAACCCTGTTCGGCTTCGGCATGGTGCTGGCCTCCGGCTGCGCCAGTAAGGCGCTGATCAGGACCGGCGCCGGCAACATCAAGGCGCTCGTCGTGTTGATCGTGATGGGTGTGGTCGCGCTGATGGCGCTGCGCGGCGTGCTCGCCGAAGTGCGCGTCGCTCTGCTGGATCGCTGGAGTATCGAACTTGCGGGCACGCAGGACTTGCCTTCATGGCTGGCGCGCGCATTCGGTGGATCGCTCACTACCGTGCGCATCGCGCTCGGCGCGCTGGTTCCGCTGGCGCTGGCGATCTACATCGCTCGCGACCGGGCGTTCGTGCGATCGAGTGCGTTTCTGGGCGGGCTTTCGATCGGCGTGCTCGTCATGCTCGGTTGGGTCATCACGGCCTGGTTCGGCTATCTGCCGGAGCATCCCGATACCCTCGAGCGGGCCTGGATCGCGACCAATTCGAGACGTCCCGAATCGCTCAGCTTCGTCACGCCGGTTGCCTATACCGTCAACCTGCTTACGCTGTGGAGCGATCGCAATACCACGGTGACCTTCGGTATCGCCGCCGCGGTCGGCGTGATCGTGGGTTCCTTCTTCGCGGCGCGCATGCGCAGGGAATTTTGCTGGGAGACCTTTGCCAACGTCGAAGACACGGTCAATCACCTGGCGGGTGCAACGCTGATGGGCTTCGGCGGCGTGACCGCGCTCGGTTGCACTATCGGGCAAGGCATCAGCGGTCTGTCGACGCTCGCCGTGGGCTCGTTCCTCGCGGTCGCGGGGATCGTCGCCGGCGCGATCGCTGCGCTTCGCTATCAGATGTGGCGAATCGGAAACGAATAGATGCGCCCGACTTACAAGCAGCGACCCGCGAAAGCTTGGTCGAGGAAAGGCACGATCGCCGCTACCAGTTCCTTCTGCCGATTTTCCATGTAGTGGTCCGCATCCGCGATGACCACAGGCCTCGAGCATGAATCTCGTGGTGGCCTGGATGCACGCGACACCGCAGCCTCGCGTACTTGCGGAAAGTCGGACTGTGCTTGGACATCCAGGACCGGCTGCCGCGGATCCGCGTCGAACCCCACGCCCATTCCGATCACGACCCAGGCATCGATCTTCTCCGCGGATGCGGATCCCAGATAGGCGTTGCTCATCGCAGCGCCGAGGCTGTGCGCGACGATCGCAATGCGCTGGACCCCGCGGCGCTTGAACCAGGTAATGGCGACGGCGATCCGCTCGGCCGCTTGCGGAAAGATCGCGCTGTAGGCTTCCCGCGGCGCATCGGCGGCAAGTACCGGCATCTGCACCGACAGGGTCGAGAAGCCGGCGTCGGCGAGCCCGGTACGCATGCCCCCGATCAACCCCCAGTCCGGGTGCACCCCGAGTCCGTGCAAGACGATCACGCCGCCCTTCGGCTTTGCGGCTTCGGTATGAATCGCGAGCACGCGCGGTTGCGATGGCGTCGCGAGGTACACCGCCTCACCGACCACCACTGACGGTTCGATCTCGCGTGCCCAGCGCGCCTCGCGTTCGTAGTCGGGCGACAGGCTTGCCGCACCTGCGGCCGTAGCCTTGCCGGTTGAACCCAAGGCCTCTCCCTGCATTAGCAGGTAGGTGCCATAGGCATTGAGGCGGTTCGCCTGTTCGAACAACGGATAGGACGCGAAACGCGACCAGTCCGTGTTGCGATAGGCCTCGTCGAAATCGCTCAGGTCGCGTGCCGCGGTTCCCATCGTCGCGCGCAGGTAAGCGAGATAGTCGCGCGTCAACGCAACGTCTTTCTCGGGATCGGTAGAAAGATCACCGTGTCCGGGCAGCACGACTTTCGGATGAAGCGGCGCCATCCGGTCGAGCGCGACCAGCCATGCCCGACTATCGGCATTGCCGACGTAAGGAATGCGTCCGGTGAAAAACAGGTCGCCTGCGAAGAGCACGCGATCCTCTTCGACGAAGAGCATCAGGTCTTCGGGTGAGTGCGCGCCGCCCACATCGACGATGCGAAAGTGCGTGGCGCCCATTGCGAAGCGGATCGGCTGCTCGCCTGGAAACGTGAGCCAGCGATCGGCAGGCACGAGCCGCGTGCGCGCATCGACATCGGGTGCGAGGTCGTGCCGCCGTTCCTGCAGGCGTTGAAGCGCGAGGTCCGACTCGAGGTAGGCCTTTCCTCTTTCGCCCGCCCAGATTTCCGCACCGATCGCCTTGAAGCTCTGCGCGCCGTAGAAGTGGTCGGCGTGATAGTGCGAAAGGATCAGGCGGCGTATCGGCTGCTGCGTGACTCGCCGTATCGCGCGGATCATCGCGTCGCCCAGTACTGGCGAGCCGAGCGCATCGAACACCACCACGCCATCGCCGGTGACGACGAAGCCGGCATTCGCGATGTAGCCGCGATTGGATGCGGCTGCCAAGCCCGATTCACCGCGAAAGAAATAGACACGTTCGGAGGCGCGCTGTGGTGTCAGTTCCAGTGGGGTTGCAGGTGAAGCTGCGTACGACTGCGCCCCTCCGATGGCGCCCAGGAATATCGCGAACGCGGCGATCGCGATCGACGGCGTGCGCCCGCGACGATGCCACGTCTCGCGCAATGCCCGGTCGCTGCTCACGCGCGAACCCCGATCTTCGCGAGCCCGTCATGAATCGCGTCGTCGAGATAAGCGCCATAGAAATCCGGCAGCAGCGCGCCGACGATCGCGGGGGCTACCTGACCGCCGGCCGGACCGAAGAACGCGACCGTAGGTGAAAACTTCGCGCGAGCCTCGTTCGCGAATGCGGCTTCGGATGTCTGCGCGCCACGGAAGTCGGTCAGCGTGCGTGTACCGACGATCGACACTTCGCGCACCACCAGTCGCTCGGCCAGGGCGCGATCCCGTAGCAGCGGTATGAGTTGTTCGCGGCGAACCCGATCGCAATAGGGACAATCGGGCAGCGAGAACAGGAGGACGACCAGCCGTGGACGCTGTCCGGCCTGCTGCGCGTCGGCGCGAAGATCACGTGCCACCGGCAGCGCCGCTTGCTTTGCTGCCTCCTTTGCAACCGCGAGCGCGTTGCTGAAGAGGGAGGTCAGAACTCCCGCAATCCCGACTGCAAGCACGCCGCGCCGGTCCATCACGTCATGCCGGGATTGCCGTCGACGCCCACCAGCCGCGGCAGGTTGAGCCTGCGCGGCGTGACGACCTTGGCAGATTTCAGATACGTGCTCATCAGGTCCCAGATCGGCGCACCACCGGCTGCCTTCGCGTCTTCCGAAACCGGCGCCCAACCGGCGACCTTGTACTTCTTCGCAGGATCTACCGGCTTTCCCGCCAGGCGCATATCCGAGATGCGCTGGCCGGTACTCGCACCCGGCGTACACGTGTAGGTCATGCCGCCCACGCGCACCATGTCGCCGCCCTGCTGATAGTACGGATCGGGATTGAAGAGGTTGTCGCAGACATCTTCGAGAATGACCTTGATGGTCTCGCCCGTGAATTCGTTGAGCGTCGTCATCGGATAGGTGATGGCGGTCTGATCCATCAGGCGCTCCATCGTGATGGCTTCGCCCGGCAACAACGACGTGCCCCACCTGAAGCCCGGCGAGAACGCGATGTCGGCGCCGTTGACCGCCATCAGGCCGTCAAGGATCAATTGATCGAACGAGCCGTTGAAATTGCCGCGGCGGTAGAGCAGGCCTTCGCTTATCGCGAGCGTCTCGTTGAGCCTGGCCGCGAAGGGCGCGCGCACCTTCGCGATGTGCGCGGCCATCTCGGCATCTTCGGGAATCAGGTTCGAGAAGATCGGCAGGAGCTTGTAGCGATAGCCCGTCACGTTGCCGCCCCTGGTCTCGAAGTCGAGCACGCCGAGGAACTTGGTATTACTTCCCGCATTGGTCACCAGCGTCTGGCCGGTGCGGTTGGCAACGGCCACGGGAGCGGGGACGCCGTCGTGCGTGTGACCGCCCAGGATCGCGTCGATGCCGGTCACGCGCGAGGCCATCTTGAGATCGACGTCCATGCCGTTATGCGAGAGCAGCACGACCACCTGCGCGCCTTTCGCACGCACCTCGGCTATGGTCTTCTGCATCGCTTCTTCCTGGATGCCGAAGGTCCAGTCCGAAACGAAATAGCGTGGGTTCGCGATCGGCGTGTATGGGAAGACCTGTCCGATGATCGCGACCGAGACGCCGTTCTGCTCACGGATGACATAGCCGGGGAAAACGGCATCGCCGAAGTCCGCGGTCTTGATGTTCTGCGCGATGAACGCGGTACGTCCCTTGAAATCCTTTGCGACGATTTCCAGGACGCGTGCCGCGCCCAGCGTGAACTCCCAGTGGCCTGTCATCACATCGACGCCGAGCAACTTGCTGGCGTCGACCATGTCCTGGCCGTTGGTCCACAGCGCGGTGGCGGACCCTTGCCAGGTGTCGCCGCCGTCGAGCAACAAGGCACCCGGGCGTTCGGCGCGCACCTGCTTGACCAGCGTGGCGAGATGCGCGAAGCCGCCGACCTTGCCGTATTTTTTCGAGGCCTCGACGAAGTCGAGACAGGTGAACGCATGCGCCTCGCGCGTGCCCGGCGCAATTCCGAACTTCCTGAGCAAGGCCTCGCCGACCAGATGCGGCGGCTTTCCCGCCTGACCGGCGATACCCAGGTTGACATCGGGCTCGCGAAAATGGATCGGCGTCAATTGCGCATGACAGTCGGTCATGTGCATCAGGGTCACGCGACCCGGTGCGGGCAGCGGATCGAGCTTGTATAGCGGCTCCATGCTGTCGGGCGCGAGAGCGGCGCTCGTATCGAGCGCGAAACCTCCTGCCGCTGCGACCGTGAGCGTCTGGAGGAACTCGCGGCGGCTCATCGCCATGCGAGATCCTCCCTGTCGAAGCGGTACTGGTCGCCCGCGACGCTCATTGGTTGACCGGCGATGCAGGGTCGAGCAACAGCGCAACCACGTCCTTCATCTGCTGCTCGGTCAGGACCCGATTGTGTCCGAAGCGCGGCATGTTCGAGCACGCCCGGTAGGCCTGCGCGTCATAGATCTTGCCCCACGTGTATTGGACGATCGCGTCGCTGTTGCCGCGCAGCTTTCCGTAGCGAAAAAGGCTAGGGCCGATATTGCCGTACGAGATTTCCTTGGGCGCGAGCTGATGGCACGCGTAGCAGTTGCCGCCGTTCACGCCATCCACCTTGTCGCTGAACTGCATGCCCACGCCGTTTTGCGCCACGACTTCGCCACGCTTCCAGTCGCCCAGATATTTCCCGTCCGATGGCGGCTTGATGGATTTCAGCTCGACCTCTTCGATCTGTCGGGCCACATTCTCCGGCACCGCATCCACGTACCGGGAACACAGCTTCTGCGCCTCGTCCTGGCCGAGGATCGCCTCGACCGTCACAGGCCCCCGCGATTTGAACGAAGACTTCATCATCGCCAGAGCGTCCGCATTCGCGTTGCCGGATCCCGTCGCGAATTGCGCGCAGCCCGCAACCACGGCTGCGGCCGACAACGAACCGACGACGGCTCGCAACACTCTTGTCTTCTTTCTCTGATCCATTACGGCTCTCCGGGATTGATGTTCTAGCGCTTGATCGCGGGCGCATCGAACGTGCCACCTTCGGCGTTCTTCGCGAGGAACAGGGTAAGCGCGGTGATCATGTCCGAGTCATAGCCCGCGACCGGAAAGCGCTGCTGCCTGAAGCAGTCGTAGAGCCGGTGCTGCATGGTCCGCACTTCGCCCTGCGAGACGCGATAGGCAGGCCAGGTCGCATAGGCCTTTTGCGTCTCGGCGGGAACCAAAAGGTTCGGCAACTCCTGCAGGCGTATGCGTTGCTTGTCGCCCGAGTGACAGGTCGCACAGGAAAAGTCGTATGCGCCGCCGCGATAGAAGAAGATCTGCTTGCCTGCCGCATACATCCTCGCTTCTTCCGGATGCGCGGCCTTGGCGGCAATCTTCATGCCGCGCGATTCGCCGGCGATGTAGGCGACCAGCGCCTCCATCTGCGATTGCTTTTCCCCCTGTCCGAAGTGATTGGCGGTCGCTTCGGCTTCCGTGAAACCTTGCAGCTTCACCATGCACCAGGCGAGCCGTTGCTCGACATCCATCACCTTGCCGACGTCGGAGAAATAGCGTGGCAATTCGACATACGCGCCCTTGACGATGCCCGGGCCCTTGCCGAGATCGCAGCCGCTCAACGCGACCTTGTTCGGCCCCCGCGGCGTCTTCCACAATCCTTCGCCACGCGCTTCCCAAAGCTCGGCGGGGTTTCCGTCGGCGAGCAGTTGACGGTATTTCGCGATGTCGTCGACGGCACTGTTGGTTTGAGCGTAGGCCCACGCCGGCGCGATCGCGATGAGGACCGGACCTGCGACCAGCCAGTGCCACGCGCGCAGCGCGCGATCAAGAAGTGTTGTGCTCATGTTCGTTCCTCAGGGCCGCAGATAGACATAGCCTTCACGCGCCTGCAGTCGCGCGACTTCCGCGACGCCTGCCGGCACGATCTGGACTTCGGGCAACAAGCGCGACTGATCGATACGGCCCGCGGTCAATGTGTTGTTGCAAAGCCGGAACTGCACACCTTTCGAGACCAGACCCTCGATCGTCGCGTCGAAGGGATTGCCGTTCTTGTCCTTCGCACCGTCGAGCATGAAGTCGATGCCCGGGCCGTTGCCGACGACCACGATCTTCACGTTCGGATCGGCTTGCAGGTGGTTGCGGATATTGCCCATCGCATGCGCCGCCTGGTCGATGCCTTCGGTGAGGTGATAGACGACCTTGATCGGTTGCTTGCCGGCCGCATGCGCGGTCATGCAGAACACGATGCCCAAGGGCAGCAGCAATGTGATCAACGCTTTTCGTAGCTGTCTCATGTTCGTCTCCTTCATGGGGCCGACCTTGCTGACGCTCCCGTACTGACGGCGGGATCCGCATCGACGCTTTACGTGATGGTCGCCTCGTCGGTGCGCGTCTCGCCACGGCTGTCGACCCAGGTCACCTGCACCTTGTCGCCCGGTTTCGCACCGGCGAACTGGAACTGCAAAAAAGGATTCTTGGATACCGCCGGGCCCCATTGCGCCGACAGCACCGTGCGCCCGTTGCTCGTCGCAGTCACGGTCTGGATGAACCATGCGGGTATGACCTTGCCTGCCGGGTCCTTGCGCTGGCCCGTTTCCATTTCGTGGCCCATCAATACTTTGACGACGGCCTTGTCGCCACTCATGCTCGCGCGTATGCGCATCGGATCGGGCATGTCTTTCTCCTGTATCTGTGTGATGAAGATCAACCGGCGCTGGTTTGGCGTTCGGTGGGCAGTCAGCCGCCGCAGCCGCCGAGCGTGACCTTCACTTCCTTCTTGGCGAAATACAGCTTGCCGTCGGCTTTCACGAGCGCATAGACGTCGGTCGATTGGCCGAGCTTGACGCGCGTCGTGACCGAAGGGTCGGTCCCGTCGGGGATCGTGAAGGCCGCGGCGAGCGTGTTCGGATTCTTCTCGACCAGGATCGCGATCTGCTCGATCTTCGGGATCGTGCTCGACACGCTGACCGGCACCACCGCGCCGTTCTCCGCGATATCGGGTCCGGTGAGCGTGATGTCCTTGCTCTCGATCGGCGTGCCGGTACCGAAGAGCTTCTCGGTATCGGCAACCGTCTTGGTATCGAACAGCGCCTTGTTCCATTCGGCCGCTGCCATCGCACTGCCCGGCTTGATCAGGCCGGCCGCGAGCGCCAACCCGAGCACGGTCAGCCCGCTGCTCTGGCGCATGAATGTTCTTCGTCGATTCATCATGAGTGTCTCCATTTCAGTTTGCCGGCGCACCGGCAAGAACCCAGGTCGCAAGAATTTTCGCATCGGCGGGGGTCACGCCGGAAGCGGGTGGCATCGGCACGAGACCCCATACGCCGACACTACCCTTGAGGATTTTTTCGGCAAGGCGGTCGGCCGCCTTTGCGTCGTCCTTGTACTTCTCGGCAACCGACTTGAAGGCCGGTCCGACGATCTTGGTATTGGTGGCGTGACAGGCGACGCAGCCCGAAGAAGTCGCGAGTGCGTGCGCATCGGATTTCGCGGGCCGGGCGGCCGGTGGCGATGCCGTAATTGCCTTCCCCGAAGAGGCGAGGTCGATCGCATGCGTCTCCCCGAAAGCTCGGGTCTGCTCCGCGGGGTTGCCGTTGGCACCGCGCGCGGCTTCTGGCAAGGCGGACGCGATCTTGTCTGCGACCGGACAATCCTTCATGCACGCGACACTCTTCACATCCGGCTTGCCGCGCACCTCCCAGAGACCGTGATCGCGCGTCATGCCATCGCGGTTCGGCAGGCGCGCCTGCGCCTGGCCGATGTTCTGGTCCGACAGCGTGAAGTCGTTGGGCAGCACGTCGGCCATGTTCAGGATGTAGGCCACGACCGCGTAGACCTCGTCGGTGGAGAGAGACTTGGGCGCGTTCCACGGCATCGCGCGGCGGATGTAGTCCCACAAGGTCGAGACCGCGCTGAGCTTCATCATCGTGGTCCGCTGCGGCGCGCTGTTGTTGGTGAGCGCCGCGACGTGCCCGGTCACGATGTCGTCTTTTGTCGTGCCGCCGATGATGGGCGCGAACACCTCGTTGCTTTCGCCGAAGGTTCCATGGCACGACGCGCACTTGCCTTCCCATATCTCCTGACCATGGGCGACGGTGCCCGACCCTTTCGGCAGGCCCTTGAAATCGGCGCGTACGTCGACGTCCCATGCGCGAATTTCGGCGGGTGTCGCGGCCCGGCCAACGCCTGTGAACGCTGGAGTCGCGGTCTGTGCCGTGCGCTCTGCGGACCATGCAATACCGCAGGCACCGATGGCGCAGGCGACGAGCACGGCGAGTTCAATAGGCTTGAACATTGCTCACCTCGCCCGACTGCGCAACCTGCCACGACTGGATCGCGTTGTTGTGATAGATCGAGCGCGTGCCGCGGACCGCTCGCAGCTCGTTGATCTTCGGCTGCACGTATCCGGTTTCGTCGATCGCGCGCGACTGCAGGATCGCGGGACCGCCGTTCCAAGCCCAGCCGGTGTTGAAGCGCGTCAACGCTTTCGGCAGGACCGGATTCTCGAGACGCGCGCTCGACCAGTTGCGACCGCCATCGAACGAGACATCGACCCGCTTGATCTTCCCCCGTCCCGACCAGGCGATTCCGCTGACGTTGTAGAAGCCCTTGTCGAGCAGCATCTGGCCGCCCGAAGGCGCCGTGATGACCGACTTGCATTCCTGGATCGACGTGTACTGACGCAACTGTCCGTCGGGCATCAGGTCGACATAGTGAAGGGTCTCGTCCTTGGTGGCCCACGACTGGTCGCCGACCTCCAGGCGCCGCAACCACTTCACCCAGGACACACCCTGCACGCCGGGTACGACGAGCCGCAGTGGATAGCCGTTCTCGGGGCGCAACATCTCGCCGTTCATGCCGTACGCCACGATCGCATCGTCGAGGGCGCGATCCATCGCGATGGTGCGTGTCATGCCCGATCCATCCGCGCCTTCGGCCAGGACGAACTTGCCGTTCTTCCTGTCGAAGCCGCAGTCTTCCAGCAGAACCGACAGCGGCACGCCGGTGAACTCGCAACACGACAGCATGCCGTGGGTGTACTGAACCGTCGGCACCGCGACGTTGCCCCATTCCATGCTGGAGTTGGCGCCGCACTCGATGAAGTGGATGCGCGAGACCGAGGGCAGGCGCATCAGGTCGTCCATCGTATAGACCTTGGCGTTCCTGACCATGCCGTTGACCATCAGCCGATGCTTGCCCGGATCGACGTCGATCCATCCCTGGTGATGGCGCTCGAAATGCAATCCGTTGGGCGTGATGATTCCGAACAGGCCCTGCAAGGGCGCGAACGCGACCGATGCGGCGGAGACGCGCGTGAGTCCCGGGCTTTCGCGGCGCTGGAGGTTACGCTCGTATTTCGACGGCACGCCGTAGCCGTTCGCCGCGACCGGCTTGCCCAGCGTCTTGCTGAATTCGGGCAGATCGAGTATCGCCGGGTCGCCCACGTCGCCTGCTTCGGCTGCAAGCGCGTCGAGCGTGGCGCCTGCCGCAAGCGACGCGCCCGCGGCAACCATGGCCTTCTTCAGGAAATCGCGACGGCCCGCCCCTACCGCTGCGATGTCTTCGGCCGACAGGAAGTTTTCGGGTGCGCGCCGGAGTCTCCCGGGGCGACTGGAATCCGAGTCCATCAGCGCCGGGTCCATCGGCATCTTCCGGCCACGATCCCGTTCATCGGGCCGCTGCGCGCAATCCGCGGGCAGGCATGGCGTCCACAGCCACGAGTTGCTCGATGGCGAACTGCGTGCAGACGGTGCGGCACAACTCGATGACCACGTCGTTCGAGACGCGGTAATAGATCTGGCTTCCTTCGCGCCTGCGCGCCACCACCCGATGCCGGTAGAGCAGCGCGAGGTGCTGCGACACGTTGGACTGCGCGGCGCCGGTCTGCAGGACGATGGCGCTCACGCTTTGCTCGGCCTCGCATACCACGCGCAGGATGCGCAGCCGCATCGGGCTGGCGAGCACTCCGAACAACTCGGCCGCCGATTCGAACACCGGCTGCATTTCGTCGAGACTGGAATTCGGTTCGTTCACGGCGTATTTCTCCGCCAACATATGCGCATACGCACATATGCGGATATTTGAATGGGTTTAAATATAGCGATGTGACTTGCGCCTGTGCAAGAACTTTCGATGTTGCGCCGCGCTGGCGCAGGTGCGCGGCAGGCGTCGTCTTCGGATCGCGATGTCGCCTCAGCCCTCCAGCGGAGACAACTCGGCATCCCGCATTGCATAGCGCGCAAAGCGAAAGTCGCGAATCGTCGCAATGCGATCGCCGGCCCATCCGAGGAGGATGAAGTACGAGGGCCGAGCAGCCGGATCGTCGGGGTCGTGCACGAGGATCGCCGGTCGCCGCTCGACGAAGCCGGCGACGAAGCGCCAGTCGTGGCCCTGGTCGTAGCGGTGGAAATAGGCTCTCGCCTCCGCCCCCTTCGCCTGCAGCCGATTCACCAAGTCAAGTTGCACGTCGCTGGCCAGCATGTCGCGGATCGCGTCGAAGTCGCGTGCGTTGAAGCGGTCCACATATTCGGTCAGGCGCAGTCGCTCGGACTCGGCCAACGTGGGTGGGCGAAGTTCGTCGGGCTCCTGCGAGAGCTCGCGCAGTCGCCCGCGGCCACGCTGTAGCGCCGATTTGGTCGCTGCCATCGTGCCGCCGATGACCTCGCTCACCTCGTCGAGTGAGTAGCCGAGCACGTCGGCGAGAATCACAGTGCTGCGCTGGGATACGGGCAGTCGCATGAAGGTGCGGAGGCTCGCGGCGACGGCTTCGCGATCCTGCGCCGCGTTGACGGGATGAACCATCGTGTCGGGATCCTCCTCGGAATGCGTCGACAGTTGACGTGCGCGCCGGCGCAGAAAATCGAGCGCCACGTTATAGGCGATGCGAAACAACCAGCCGCCGGGGTTCGCCAGCGGCTCGGCGTGAGGCAGCGCCTCGATCGCCTTCAACAAGGCCTCCTGGACCACGTCTTCGCCGTCGATGACCGAGCCGGTCATGCGCGAGCAATAGCTGTGCAGCCTGGGACGCAACTCCCCGATCATCTGGTCGAATGGCCGCACTGCTGTGGTGACACTGGCGGGCGCCGCATCGCTCTGTCGGCTCTTGGTCAAGCAGCATCTCCTTCGAGTCGATGTCGTGACGGGGCGGCACGGCCACGGCTCGATTACCGGGACGCGCGCGGCCAGTATGAATGCTTCAGACGTGGTGCACGTACGAGACGTCGCAGGTGATCGCATCGAATTGCGCCAGGGCCTTCACACGCTGCAGGTAAGGGCCCATGTGCGGGCTCTGCCGCATCGTCGCCACGGCTTCGGGGCTGCGCCATTGTCCGTAGATGACCAGCCGTCGCCCGTCGCTCGAATTGTGAAAGTTCGATGAGATGAACCCCGGCAGCTTGCTGATCCAGGCCTCTGTGCCCTCCTTGAGAAGCGCGACCAATTCAGCCTGGTTCTGCGGCTCTACGGTGAAGATGTTGATGAGCGTAGTGATGTTGCTGTCGCTGCGTATCGTTGTTTCCATCTGGGAACTTCCTGGTTGGCTGCGGGCTGGTTGGACTCGCGCGGCGAGCGCGAGGCCGCTGCTGATGGCGCCCGCCAAAAGCGCGCGGCGGTCATCCGCAAATCGGTTGCAAGTGAGGTCATGTGAAGACTCCATGGTTGAAACGGCTGGGCAGGGCGCCGCCTCGGATGGCCTGTGGTCCGGCCGCCAGCAAGACGCCCTCCACAATCCTTAGACGATCGTGAGCATCGAAAGGAATCGGCGCGGCGGAAAAAAGTTTGCCGGTCGCCGTGCGTGAGGCGCCTCTCCGATCGCGAGCCGTCCGTCATATGCATCGGGTGGCTAAGGCCGATGCCAGGTGCTATTCTTTCGGCCTTTCTTACTGCGCAAACGACCCCACGTGGTTTGTGCAGGAGCAATCCGCTGGTTCGGCATGGCCGAAGAGCGGAGGTCGATTTCAACCCGAAGTCGACCCCCTTGGCGCCCGGGATACTCGGGGAAAGGTGAAGCATCATGATGCAAGAGTCGCGTCTGAATTCCTATCTCTTCGGCGGCAACGCCCCCTATGTCGAAGAGCTCTACGAGTCCTATCTGAACAACCCCGGCTCGGTGGCCGAGCACTGGCGCGAATACTTCGACCAGATGCAGCACGTGCCCGCGGCCGACGGCAGCAACGCGGCCGATGTCGCGCACGCACCGATCGTGGAGTCGTTCGCGCAGCGCGCACGCGATCGCCGCCTCACGCCGCCCAACGCGGCCGACGACGTGCTGGCGACCAAGCAGGTGTATGTGCAGCAGATCATCGGGGCCTATCGCTACCTCGGCGCGCGCTACGCGAACCTGGATCCGCTGAAGCGCCAGGAGCGCCCGACCATTCCCGAGCTCGAGCCGGCGTTCTACGACTTTGCCGAAGCCGACATGGCGACCATCTACCCCGCGCCCAATACCTATTTCGGCTTCGAGGCCGCGTCGCTGCGCGAGATCGTCAAGGCCTTGCGCGAGACCTATTGCGGCTCGATCGGCGTCGAGTACATGTACATCAGCGATCCGACCCAGAAGCGCTGGCTGCAGGAGCGTCTCGAATCGATCCGCGCCAATCCGCACTTCGGTGCCGAGACGCGCAAGCACATCCTCGAGCAGCTCACCGCGGCCGAAGGTCTCGAGCGCTATCTGGCCACCCGGTACGTCGGCCAGAAACGCTTCTCGCTCGAGGGCGGCGAGAGCTTCATTCCCGCGATCGACGAGGTCGTGCAGCGCGCCTGCAGCGAGGGCGTGCAGGAGATCGTGATCGGCATGACCCATCGCGGCCGCCTCAACCTGCTGGTGAACGTGCTCGGCAAGATGCCGGCCGACCTGTTCGCGGAATTCGAGGGCAAGCACGTCGACGACCTGCCGTCGGGGGACGTGAAATATCACAAGGGCTTCTCTAGCGACGTCACGACCCCGGGCGGTCCGGTCCATCTGTCGCTCGCGTTCAATCCGTCCCACCTCGAGATCGTCAATCCGGTCGTCGAAGGTTCGTGCAAGGCGCGCATGGAGCGGCGCGGCGACGTCGACGGCAACCAGGTGCTGCCGATCCTGGTGCACGGCGACGCGGCATTCGCGGGCCAGGGCGTGGTGATGGAGACGCTCAACCTCGCGCAGACGCGCGGTTACGGCACGCACGGCACGGTGCACATCGTCATCAACAACCAGATCGGCTTCACCACCAGCGACCCGCGCGACTCGCGCTCGACGCTCTATTGCACCGACGTCGTCAAGATGATCGAGGCGCCGGTGCTGCATGTGAATGGCGACGATCCCGATGCGGTCATCCTCGCCACGCAGATCGCGGTGGACTATCGCAAGACCTTCAAGCGCGACGTGGTGATCGACATCGTGTGCTTTCGCAAGCTCGGCCACAACGAGCAGGACACGCCAGCGCTTACGCAACCGCTGATGTACAAGAAGATCGCGCAGCATCCCGGCACGCGCAAGCTCTATGCCGATCGTCTGGTGGCGCAGGGCGTGCTGTCGGAAGCCGAGGCCGAGCAGTACGTCACCGATTTCCGTGCAGCGATGGACGCGGGCAAGCACACGGTCGATCCGGTGATCTCGAACTTCAAGAGCAAGTACGCGGTCGACTGGATGCCGTTCCTCAACCGCAAGTGGACCGACCTGGCCGACACGGCTGTGCCGATCACAGAGCTCAAGCGCATCGGCGCGCGCATCACCGCCTTGCCTGCGGACTTCAAGCCGCATCCGCTGGTCGAGAAGGTCGTCGCCGATCGCGCCAAGATGGCGCGCGGGGAGCAGCCGCTCGACTGGGGCATGGGCGAGCACCTGGCGTTCGCGACGCTGGTCGCTTCGGGGTTTGCGGTGCGGCTCACCGGCCAGGACTCGGGTCGCGGCACCTTCACGCACCGGCACGCGGTGCTGCACGCGCAGAACCGCGAGCGTTGGGACGCGGGCACCTACGTCCCACTGCAGAACGTGTCGGATGGCCAGGCGCCGTTCACCGTGATCGATTCGGTCTTGTCCGAGGAAGCCGTGCTCGCATTCGAATACGGCTACTCGTCGGCCGAGCCCAACACGCTGGTGATCTGGGAAGCCCAGTTCGGCGATTTCGTCAACGGCGCGCAGGTCGTGATCGACCAGTTCATCTCGAGTGGCGAAGTCAAGTGGGGGCGCGTATCGGGCCTGGTGCTGATGTTGCCGCACGGCTACGAAGGGCAGGGTCCCGAGCACTCGTCGGCGCGTCCCGAGCGCTTCCTGCAACTGTGCGCGGACAACAACATGCAAGTGTGCCAGCCGACCACGCCCGCGCAGATCTTTCACCTGCTGCGTCGTCAGATGATTCGCCTGTTTCGCAAACCGCTCGTGATCCTTACGCCCAAGTCGCTGCTGCGGCACAAGGAGGCGGTGTCGGAGCTGCACGATCTCGCGCGCGGCGGTTTCCAGACCGTGATCCCGGAAACCGCGGACCTCGAAGCGAAGAAGATCAAGCGCGTGATCGTGTGTTCGGGCAAGGTCTATTACGAATTGCGCACCGCGCGCGGCGAGCGCGAGGACACCGCGATCCTGCGTCTGGAGCAGCTCTATCCGTTCCCCCACAAGGCATTCTCGACCGAGCTGAAGAAGTATTCGAACGCAACCGAGATCGTGTGGTGTCAGGACGAGCCGCAGAACCAGGGCGCGTGGTTCCAGATCCAGCACAACCTGCTCGAGAACCTCGAAGAAAATCAGAAGCTCTCGTACGCGGGGCGCCCCGCGTCGGCGTCGCCTGCGGTCGGTTATTACGCCAAGCACAACGAGCAGCAGAAGGCGCTGATTCAATCGGCCTTCGGTCGCGCTCGCGGACTGGTGCTGAGCAAATGAGGTTCGCGCATCGCGAGGCCGTCCGGCTTTGCGATGTGCGCCAGATCGCATCGCAGAAATTCGTCCCCATCGAACAACCCTGGAGCACTGCATGGCCCTCGTCGAAGTGAAAGTCCCGCAACTGTCGGAGTCGGTGTCGGAAGCGACGCTGCTCCAATGGAAGAAGAAGGCTGGCGATGCGGTGGCGCGCGATGAAGTGTTGGTGGAGATCGAGACCGACAAGGTCGTGCTCGAGGTGCCGGCCGCATCGGCCGGCGTGCTCTCGGAAATCGTTCAGCCCGATGGCAGTACGGTGGCGTCCGATCAGCTCATCGCGAAGATCGACACCGAGGGCAAGGGCGCCTCATCCGCGCAGGCTGCCGCTTCCGCCGCGCCGGCTTCACAACCTGCACCCGCACCTCAACCCGCATCCGCACCTCAGCCTGCGGCGGCGCCCGCACCTCAGCCCGCAGCGGCGCAGTCCGCGCCCGCCGGGGCGCCTGCAGTCGCCATGCCCGCTGCCGCGAAGATCATGTCCGAGAACGATCTGTCGGCCGATCAGCTTGCAGGTTCCGGCAAGGGCGGCCGCGTGACCAAGGGCGATGCGCTTGCCGCGGTCTCATCGGGCGCGGCGAAGCTGCAAGGCGCGGCCAACCTGACCTCGACGCGCGCTCCTGCGCCTGTGGCAGCGGCCGCAGTCCCGGCGAACCTCCATGCCGATGCGGCGCTCGACGGCCGCACCGAGCAGCGCGTGCCGATGTCGCGCCTGCGCCAGCGCGTTGCCGAGCGGCTCGTGCAATCGCAATCGACCGCGGCGATCCTCACGACCTTCAACGAGGTCAACATGGCGCCGGTGATCGAGATGCGCAATCGCTACAAGGACAAGTTCGAGAAGGAGCACGGCGCCAAGCTCGGCTTCATGTCGTTCTTCGTCAAGGCCGCGCTCTATGCGTTGAAGAAGTATCCGATCGTCAACGCATCGATCGACGGCACCGACATCGTCTATCACGGCTACTTCGACATCGGCATCGCGGTCAGCTCGCCGCGCGGCCTCGTGGTGCCGATCCTGCGCAATGTCGACCAGATGAACTTTGCCGACGTCGAGAAGAAGATCGCCGAGTTCGCCACCAAGGCGAAAGACGGCAAGCTCGCGATAGAAGACCTCACCGGCGGCACGTTCTCGATTTCCAACGGGGGCACGTTCGGCTCGATGCTGTCCACCCCGATCATCAACCCGCCGCAATCGGCGATCCTCGGCGTGCATGCGACCAAGGACAGGCCGTGGGTGGAGAACGGCCAGATCGTGATCCGCCCGGTCAACTATCTCGCCATGTCGTACGACCATCGCATCATCGACGGCCGCGAAGCGGTGCTATCGCTGGTGGCGATCAAGGAAGCGCTCGAAGATCCGGCGCGCATTCTTCTTGATCTTTAATGTGCGACCTTTGAATCGAGACCTCTGATGATGAGCATCGCAGACGATATCGACCGGCTCGTCGCGCAACACGGCGCGGGCCGCATCACCGACGCCGAGTTCGAAGCGGCCAAGGCGCACCTGTTCGCGCAGCGCGAATCCGCGAGCGCCCCGGCGGGCGCGTCGACAAGTAGCGCCAACTACGATCCGGCGATCAACACGCTGCGCCGCTCTCTGAACGATCGATGGGTCGGCGGCGTGTGCGGCGGACTTGCGAAATTCACCGGCGTCGAGAGCTGGGTCATTCGCCTGCTGTTCGTGATCGCGATCCTGTTCGGCGGCTTCGGCTTCATCCCTTACATCCTGCTGTGGATCTTCGTGCCGCCGGAGGGCGCGCGCTGATCGGGCTTCTCTCTTTTCGCGCGTCGCGTCGGTCACTCGCATCGCGCGCATCCTTCGTGAATCGAACCAGCTCATGAGCAAAAACTTCGACGTCGTCGTCATCGGCGGCGGCCCCGGGGGTTACATCGCCGCGATACGCGCAGCGCAGTTGGGCTTGTCGGTGGCGTGCATCGATGCGTGGCAGAACGCCAAGGGCGGACCCGCACTGGGCGGCACTTGTACCAACGTCGGCTGCATCCCGTCGAAGGCGCTGCTGCAGTCATCGGAGTATTTCGAGCACGCGGGCCACGGCTTTGCCGAACACGGCGTAGTCGTCGAAGGACTCAAGCTCGATCTCGCGCAGATGCTCGCGCGCAAAGACAAGGTGGTCCAGCAGAACAACGACGGCATCACCTATCTGTTCAAGAAGAACAAGGTCACGTCCATGCTCGGCTTGGGATCCTTCGTACAGAAGGCCGAGGGCGGCTACGAGGTCAAGGTCGCTCGCGAAGGCGCTACCGACGAGACCATCGTCGGCAAGCACGTCATCGTCGCGACGGGTTCGAACCCTCGTGCATTGCCCGACGCGCCCTTCGACGAGAAGCTGATTCTCTCGAACACCGGTGCGCTCGGCATCGGCGATGTGCCCAAGCGCTTGTGCCTGATCGGCGCGGGTGTGATCGGCCTCGAGATGGGCAGCGTGTGGCGGCGCCTCGGCTCTGAGGTGATCGTCCTCGAAGCGTTGCCGACCTTTCTCGGCGTGGTCGACGACCAGGTCGCCAAGGAAGCGAGGAAGGCGTTCGACAGGCAGGGGCTGTCGATCACGCTGGGCGTCAAGATCACCACGGTCGGAACCTCGAAGAACGGCGTGAGCGTCGAATACACGGACGCCGAAGGTAAGCCGCAGAAGGTCAGCGTCGACAAGCTGATCGTCTCGATCGGTCGCGTTCCCAACACCGACGGGCTCAACGGCGACGTGGTGGGATTGAAGCTCGATGAGCGCGGCTTCGTGGCGGTCGACGACGACTGCAGGACCAGCCTCGAGAACGTCTGGGCGATCGGCGATGTGGTGCGCGGCCCGATGCTCGCGCACAAGGCCGAAGAGGAGGGCGTCGCAGTTGCCGAACGCATCGTCGGCCAGAAGCCGCACGTCGATTTCAACACCGTGCCGTGGGTGATCTACACGCATCCCGAGATCGCCTGGGTCGGCCAGACCGAGCAAGCCGTGAAGGCGTCGGGCCGCGCCTATAAGACCGGCAGCTTTCCATTCATGGCCAACGGCCGCGCGCGCGCGCTTGGCGATACGACCGGCCTCGTCAAGTTCGTTGCCGATGCAAAGACCGACGAGATCCTCGGCGTGCACATGGTCGGGCCGCAGGTCTCCGAGCTGATCTCCGAGGCGGTGGTCGCGATGGAGTTCAAGGCGTCGTCCGAAGACATCGCGCGCATCTGCCACGCGCATCCGTCGCTGTCGGAGGCGACCAAGGAAGCCGCGCTCGCGGTCGACAAGCGCACGCTGAATTTCTGAAACACGCAGTCGCTCCGTTGGCGATCCGCGTGCCCGGCATCCGGGCCCGGTAGCGCGATGGACGTTCGCGAGTGCTACCGGGAGGCGATCGCGCGTCGCGGCTTTCAGGCCGACGCCGCGCAAGGCATCGCGGTCGAGCGACTTCAGCAACTCTACGACGCGTTCGTCGCCTTCAAGGCGCGCCGCTCGAATGCGCTGATGAAGGCGATCTCTCGAACGCCGCCGCCGCGCGGCGTCTATCTGTGGGGCGGCGTGGGGCGCGGCAAGAGCTTCCTGATGGACAGCTTCTATTCGGTCGTGCCGGTGCGCCGCAAGACGCGCGTCCACTTTCACGAGTTCATGCGCGGCGTGCATCGCGAACTCGACGAACTCAAGGGAGTGGCCGATCCGCTCGACGAGGTTGCACGGCGCATCGCGAAGAAATATCGGCTGATCTGCTTCGACGAATTCCATGTGAGCGACATCGCCGACGCGATGATCCTGCATCGTCTGTTGTCGGCGCTGTTCGAACTCGGCACGGTGTTCGTGATGACGTCGAACTATCGTCCCGACGCGCTCTATCCCGACGGCCTGCATCGCGACCGCATGCTTCCCGCCGTTGGCTTGATCGAAGAGAAACTCGACATCCTCAACGTCGACGGCGGCGTCGATTACCGCACGCGAACGCTTGAACAGACGCGCACGTATCTCACCCCGCTCGGCGCGGCTGCCGATCGCGCGTTCCACAAAGCCTTCGACGCGATCGCGGAAGTGCATGACGAAGATCCGCTTCTTACGATCGAGACGCGCACGATCCGCGCGCTGCGCCGCGCGGGCGGCGTGGTGTGGTTCGACTTTGCGACCTTGTGCGGCGGCCCGCGTTCGCAGAACGACTACCTCGAGCTCGCGAACCGCTTTCACACCGTGATCGTGTCCGACGTGCCGCAGATGAGCGCCGCCCTGTCGTCCGAGGCGAGGCGTTTCACCTGGCTGGTCGATGTCTGCTACGACCGCCGCGTCAAGCTGATCCTATCTGCCGCCGCGGCGCCCGAAGAGCTCTACACGGCGGGCGCGCTCGCCCACGAATTCCAGCGCACCGTCAGCCGCATACACGAGATGCAGTCGGTCGAATACCTGCGGGCCGAGCGGCGCGCGGCACGGGTAGACCTTTGATCGGTGCTTGGTCGCGCGGTGCTTGCCTGGTTGGCCACCCGTGATCGTCGATAATCGCGCCATGCATTCATCCACGCGCCGTTCGTGGGCTCGCCTTGCCCTGTGTTTTTCGGTCGCTGCCCTCGCCTTGTCGTTCGGCTTTCCCGCGCTTGCGGCAGCGAGCGGCGGACTGCGCGACCGCTTTCCCGCATCGTCGATCAACTCGGCCGCAAAAGCCGATGCCGCGCTCGCGGCGACCAGCGGGGCAAAGCAGCGTGTGGAAAAAGAATACAAGGACGCGGCGCGCGAGTGCGTGAAGAAGTTCAGGGTCAACGATTGCCTCGACGAGGCGCGCACGCTACGACACGACCGGCTTGCCGACATCGAAGCGATCCAAGTCGAGGCCAATCGTTTCAAGCGCCGCGACAAGGCCGACCGCATCGAAGCCGATAGCGCGCAACGCGAACGCGATCGCGCCGCCAATGCCGCGGCCGACGCCGACCTGCGCGCGAAGAATCGCCGCGACTATGACGACAGGCAGGAGCAGGCCAAACGCGAAGCGGCCGACCGCGCGCGGTCCGGGCGGACTTCGGCCACGCACAGTCCGTTGGTCGGGAAGCCCAAGCCAGGAAGTCCCGAGGCCAACGCTACGCAGCGCGCCAGGAATGCGGCCGAGCAGGCGACCAAGGTCAAGGAAGCGGCGGTGCATCGCGAACAGCTCACGCGAAGACACGCGGAAAAGGAAGCCGATCGCGCGCGTCGCGTGCAGCAACAGGCTCGAAAGGACGCTGAAAAAAAGGCCGCGCAAACAGCGCCGACGGCGGACAAGCCTTGAGGCGGTAAGTCAGAACACCGGCGTGGGGGAGACGCTCCACCACAACGCCAGGACGCGTCCGTCAGAAGCGCGGCACCCGTTCGGGCAAGGGCAGGGGGATCTCGCTGTCCACGGCTTCGCGACTGTCGGCAGGCTCGAGCCGCATGATCGCGAGGCTGCAGTTGTCGCCGCCTCCTTCAGCGCGCTCGCGTGCGAGGTCGATCAATCGCTCCGAAGCCTTGCGGGGCGGATAGGTCGCCATCACCACCGCGAGTTCGGCATCGGTGAAGTAATGCCACAGGCCGTCGCTGCACATCAGGAAGGTGTCGCCCGACGACAGCGAATCGACGTTGCCGAAATCGATCGACGGTTGCTTGCTGGTGCCGAGCGCGTGCGTGAGCAGATTCGACAGGCGATGGGCATGGGCGGCGTGCGGATCGAGCTTGCCCTGAGTCACCAATTGCTCGACGTAGGAATGATCGGCGGTGCGACCGAGCAGCTTGCCGCCGCGGAACCGATAGATACGGCTGTCGCCCACGTGCGCCCAGTCGGCACGATCCGGTTGAACGACCATCGCGGCGATCGTGCTGTGCGGCTCTTTCTCGGTCGATAGCGCCGACAGGCGGATCACGAGGTGCGCTTCGTTGACGATCTCGGTGAGCAGCGAATGGATCGAATCACCAATCGAATATTCAGCGAAGAGATTCTTCGCGGTGCTCATCACCTGGCGCGCGGCCATGGCGCCGCCGGTCTTGCCGCCCATGCCATCGGCGACGACGAACAACGCCGAATCCGGGAGGCGGCGCGAGGTGAAAATACCAACGCGGTCCTGCTGTTCCGTCCGGTCGCCGATGTGCTGGCCGGTACATGCGGAAATACGCAAGCGTCTTGTGGTGGTACCTGTCTCGGGCTGTGATCGCTCTTGCATTCCGATGGGACTTCACAGATGGGGCTTTACAATACGGCCCTGCGCGCATTATGCCATGCGCGTTGTGGCACAAGTCGGGAGCCTGCTTCAACATGGATGAACCGGAGATCCAGCGCCGCATCGTGGAGTTGCAGGTCGAGCATCGCGATCTCGACGACGTGATCGACAGGCTCACCGCGCTGGCCGGTCACGATGAACTCCAGTTGCGGCGGCTGAAGAAGAAGAAGCTGCAGATCAAGGATCAGATCCTTCAACTGCAGGTTCAACTGGTTCCCGACATTCCGGCCTGATCGATCGGCGCACGGTTGCGCCGCTGCACCGGCCGATAGCCGCTCACCGTCAGTACCTGCACCCGCATCCTCACCCGTCTCGTTGCCCTCGTCCCCACCCGATCGCGCTCTTAGAATCGCGGAAATATTTTCCGGGGACGGGCCATTGGCCGAACAGGTCGCGGCCTATCGGCCACGCGAAGGCCAGTTCGAAATGGCGGGGGCCGTTGCCAAGGCGATCGACGATTGCGGCACGCTGATCGCCGAGGCAGGCACCGGCACCGGCAAGACCTTCGCCTATCTCGTGCCCGCGTTGCTGTGGGGCGGCAAGGTGATCGTTTCGACCGGCACCAAGACGCTGCAGGACCAGTTGTTCAGGAAGGACATCCCCACGGTGCGCGCGGCACTGCATGCTCCGGTCACGGTCGCGTTGCTCAAGGGCCGCGCCAACTACGTGTGCCACGAGTATCTCAAGCGCACGCAGGACAACGGCCGCCTCGGCTCGAGGCAGGATGCGGTCCACCTGCGGGCGATCGCGCGCTTCGCGCAGTCGAGTGGAAGCGGCGATCGCGCCGAATTGCCCGAGGTGCCCGAGCAGGCGCCGGTGTGGAATCTGGTCACCTCCACCCGCGACAATTGCCTGGGCGCCGAATGCGCGCACTACCGCGAGTGCTTCGTGATGAAGGCACGCCGCGCTGCGCAGGAAGCCGACGTGGTGGTCGTCAATCACCATCTGTTCTTCGCTGACTTGGTGTTGCGCGACGAGGGCATCACCGATCTCCTTCCCACCGCGAACACAGTGATCTTCGACGAAGCGCATCAGCTTGCCGAGACCGCGACGATGTTCTTCGGGGAGACTGTATCGACGTCGCAGTTGCTCGAGCTCGCGCGCGACGTGCTGGCCGAAGGCCACACCCACGCGCGCGACGCGATGCGATGGGTCGATGTCGTCGCGCCGCTCGAGAAAGCCGCGCGCGATCTGCGCCTCGCGTTTGGAAGCGACATGCAGCGGATGAACCTGAACCAGATCGCGCCGGCCAGTCCGCTGCATGCGGCGGTCGAGCACGCGCACCGCGAGTTGCTGACGCTCGCCGCGATCCTCGAGAAACAGGCCGAGCGCGCAGAGACGCTGGAGCAGTGCTGGCGGCGCGCGATCGCTTTGGCCGAGAGGCTCGCACGGTGGAAGAACGTCGAGGATGAGAATGAGAACGCCGACGCTCCGACAATCCGCTGGATCGAGGCCTACGCGCACAGCTTGCAGTTGCATCGAACACCGCTGTCGGTTGCCGAGATCTTCAATCGCGAACGCGAGAGTCATGCGCGCGCGTGGATCTTCACGTCGGCCACGCTGGCGGTGAAGAACGACTTCGAGCATTTCGCTGCGCAGCTCGGCCTGTCGGGTGCGAACGCGCAGAGCTGGCCCAGCCCCTTCGCCTACGACACCCAGGGCTTGCTCTATCTGCCCGAGGGCCTCCCCGATCCAATGTCGCCGCGCTACACGGCCACGGTCGTCGAAGCCGCATGGCCCGTGATCCGCGCCGCGGGCGGGCGAACCTTCGTGCTGTGCACCACCTTGCGTGCCGTGAAGGCTGCGGGCGAATTGCTCAAGGCGAAGATCAAAGCCGAAGGACTGGACTTCCCGCTACTGGTACAGGGCGAGGGCAGCCGCAGTGAACTGCTCGAACGCTTTCGCCGCGCCGGCAACGCGGTGCTGGTGGGCAGCCAGAGTTTCTGGGAGGGTGTCGATGTGCGCGGACGCGCGCTGTCGGTGGTGGTGATCGACAAGCTGCCGTTCGCGCCGCCCGACGATCCGGTGCTGGCCGCGCGCCTGGACGCGATCTCCAAACGCGGCGGCAATCCCTTCATGGATTATCAATTGCCGTCGGCGGTGATCAGCCTGAAGCAGGGTGCGGGGCGATTGATCCGCGACGAAACCGATCGCGGCGTGCTGATGATCTGCGACCCGCGCCTGGTGACGAAGCCTTATGGCCGCCGCATCTGGCAGAGCCTGCCGCCGTTTCGACGAACGCGCGACGCGCTGGTGGCGACTGAGTTCTTCGATAGCAACTGGGATACGGACGCCAAAACGAACGAGGACGCGAACGAAGACCCGGCCTACGCGATCACCAGAACTTCCACCACGGCGTCTTTTCCTTGACCGCGTTGACGTTCTCGGAATAGTTCTGTTCCAGCACGCGCTTCGCATCGTCGCGCAGCACCGGCAACTGAAGGCCATCGTAGGCCGCGACCATGATCGCCAGCGCATCGTGAACCGCGGGCGCCTGCTGATACTGCTGGACGACGATTTGCGCGCGATTGGCCGCGGCAACGTAGGCGCCGCGCCGCAGGTAATAGCGCGCAACGTGGACTTCGTGCGCGGCCATCGCGTTGACGAGGTACTTCATGCGCACGATCGCGTCGGGCGTGTACTTGCTTTCGGGAAACTTGACCGCGAGTTCGCGGAAAGAATCGAAGGCATCGCGCAGCGCCTTCGGGTCGCGCTCGGTCAGATCCTGCGCCGCGAGCGAACCGAGAAGCCCGAGGTTGTCGTTGAAGTTGACCAAACCCTTCAGGTAATAGACGTAGTCGGCGTTCGGGCTGTTGGGATACTGCTTGATGAAGCGGTCAGCCGCAGCGATCGCCAGATCCTTCTCGCCGTCTTTCCATTGCGCGTAGGCGATTTCCATCTGCGCCTGCTGCGCATAGCGGCCGAACGGATAGCGCGTTTGCAGCTTCTCGAACAGCTTGATGGCATTGCCATAGCCGCCGGCGGACATCTCGTCCTCGGCTTCCGAATATAATTTCTGCGCGCTCCATCCCGCGGTCTTGTCGCTGGAATCGCCGGAGAATATCCCGCAGCCGCCGATCAGGGTTGCGCATGCAACCACTCCCGCGACGGCGCATCGGCGCAGGGCGTCCCGCATTGAGTCCTTTGCCGAACGCGTCGCCGATTGCTGCGTTTCGCGCGAATCCGCGCGCGAATTTTCAAAATACGCACCACTCAGAATAGCTTCGTCCTTCATGCCGCCATCCGCCTCAATCGAAGCGAACGAGTATAGCCGATGGGACGATGACGACTTCGACCCGCAGGCGCTGACGGCCGATGCCGTGGACGAGCCCAAGCGCGCGGTCGCACCGGCCGTGCTCGAACTTCGCGTGGATGCCGGCGCGGGAGGCGAACGCCTCGATAAATGGCTCGCCGGCAGGCTAGCCGACTATTCGCGCAGCCGCCTGCAACGCTGGATTGCGGACGGGCACGTGCGCGTCAACGGCGAGATTGCGAGCACGCGCCACGCGTTGTGGACGGACGACGTCGTCGTGGTGTCGCCCCAGCCTTCCGACGACCAGACTGCGTTCGCGCCCGAAGACGTGCCGCTCGCCATCGTCCATGAAGACGACGCGCTGATCGTCATCGACAAGCGCGCGGGCCTGGTGGTGCACCCTGCGAGCGGCAACTGGAGCGGTACCGTGCTCAACGGTCTGCTGCATCACGACCCCGCGCTTGCGCAGGTGCCGCGCGCGGGCATCGTGCATCGTCTCGACAAGGACACCAGCGGCTTGATGGTGGTCGCCAGGACAGTGATCGCGCAGACCGATCTGGTGCGCCAGTTGCAGGCGCGCACAGTGGGTCGCACCTATGTCGCGCTGGTTCACGGCGCCCCGCCGAAAAGCGGCCGTATCGACCTGTCGATCGGTCGCAACCCGCGCGAACGCACGCGCATGGCGGCTTTTCCTGCCAGCGACTCGATGCGCTCGTCGTCGAACGCTGCGGCCAAGCCTGCCGCAACCCGCTTCGAGACGCTGGCCTCGGTCGAGGTGACCAAGGGAGGCACTGCGTCGCTCGTCGTCTGCAAGCTCGAGACCGGGCGCACGCATCAGATTCGCGTGCACATGCAGGCGATCGGGCATCCGTTGATCGGCGACGCGACCTACGGAAGCAAGCGTGTTGGGCCCGCATTCGCACGACAGGCCCTGCACGCGTGTCGATTGAAGCTCGTTCATCCATCGACGCACATCGCGATGGGCTGGACCGCGCGCATTCCCGACGATCTCGCGGTACTTGCGGACTCGCTCGGAATAGACATCGCAAGCGACCTCTCGCGCTACGCGGCGCGCGCGGTGGACGCATGACGCGCGACCCATGACGCGATATGAATCGAGCCGGGTGTGAATATCGGTGACCTGATCGTTCCCTCCTGGCACGCGCCGTCGAACGTCCACGCATGGATGACGACGCGTGGCGGCGGCGTCAGCCAGGGGCCTTATGGTGCCGCGCCGGGTGGTGGGCTCAATCTCGGCCTGGGCTCGGGCGATGCACGCGACGCGATTCTGGCGAATCGGGCGCTTTTGCGCGCGCATCTGCCAGCCGATCCGAAATGGTTGGCGCAGGTTCACGGTGTGCGCGTTGTCGACGCGGGGCAGGTCGGTGACGCGTTTGATGGCGCAGCGGTCGAGGCCGATGCGTCGTTCACGAACGCACCCGGCATCGTCTGCGCGATCCTCGTCGCCGATTGCATGCCGGTGCTGTTGTGCGACCGTCAGGGCACGCGCGTCGCGGCGGCGCATGCGGGTTGGCGGGGGCTTGCCACCGGCGTACTCGAAGCGACGCTCGCAACCGGCGGCTTCGATCCGCGCGACACGATGGCGTGGATCGGACCCGCGATCGGCCCGACGCGCTTCGAAGTCGGTGACGATGTGCGCGACGCCTTCATCACCACCGACGCGGCGTACGCGCAAGCGTTCAGCCGGCACGGGGAGACGAAGTGGCTGGCCGACCTGGCCCGCCTCGCGCGCATGCGCCTCCACGCCTGCGGCGTGACCGACGTCGTCGCGAGCGGGCTGTGCACTGCATCGGATGCGCAGCGCTTCTATTCGTATCGCCGAGACGGCGTCACTGGGCGCATGGCCGCGTTGATCTGGATCGATCACTGAGCGTCTCGGTCGTCGCTGTCTTTCTTCCGGTGATCGGCCCGCGCCGGATCGAAGCTCGCGCCGGACTTCGGCCGCGCAGATCCGAGCATCCGGTTGCGATGGCGCTGCGGTGTGCCGACCAGCCAGAGAAAAAGGGCGAGCGGTAGCAGCCCATAGATGAACAGGGTCACGATACCGCCGGCTACCGACGACGTCACCCCCTCGACCGCCGCCATGCAGCCGACCACGAACATCCACCCGATCGCAACGATGTACATGAAGGATTTCCGTCAACGCGCTTCGACATTGTTTCGGCGCGAATCGCCGTAATCGACCCGATCGCAATGCGCGCCTCCTGCTGGTTTGACACTCGCTGATGCGGAACGCAGAATCGACTCGATCGAATTTGCTGGGACAATCGCCGGGATCACCGCTGCTACTTCCGCTACCGGTACGATAACAACAGGGTTCGGGGAGACGATATGGAAGCTTCGACATTCGCATGGCCCATGACCGATCTGCGCGCCATGAACATGGACTTCGCCGACCCTTCGCAGTGGATGACCCAGTTGCTCAAGCCGTGGTCCGATGCCATGCCGATGGTTTCGGGCGATGCCGTCGGCGGCGGCATCGACTCGACGGCATTCAGGATCGATCCGGCCCGCCTGCTCGAACTCCAGAACGACTATGCGCGCGAGTGGTCGGCGCTCTGGTCGTCGTGGGCAGAGGGGAAGCAGGCGCCGTTCTCCGACAAGCGCTTCGGCTCGGAAGCCTGGAGCGGCCCGCACGGATTCATCGCCGATCTCTATCTGTTGAACGCGCGCTTCATCAACGGCATGGCCGAGGCTGTCGAGGCCGACGCGAAGACGCGCGCCAAGATCCGCTTCGCGGTTCAGCAGTGGGTCGATGCGATGGCGCCGTCCAACTACCTCGCGCTCAACCCGGACGCGTTGAAGAAGCTGGTCGATACCAAGGGCGAAAGCCTGCGCGCCGGCCTGACGCAGTTCCTGGCCGATGCGCAGAAGGGTCGCATCTCGATGACCGACGAGGCCGCGTTCGAAGTCGGTCGCAATGTCGCAACCAGCGAAGGCAAGGTGGTCTTCGAGAACGAGATCTTCCAGCTCATCCAGTACAAGCCGCTGACCGCAACGGTCTTCGAGAAGCCGATCCTGATGGTGCCTCCGTGCATCAACAAGTTCTACATCATGGATCTGCAGCCCGAGAACTCGCTAGTGCGCAACGCGGTGGCCGAAGGGCACACGACGTTCCTGATGTCGTGGCGCAATCCGATGGCCGAGCAGGCGCGGCTGAGCTGGGACGACTACATCGAAGACGGCGTGATCCGCGCGATCGACGTGGTGCGGGCAATCTCGAAACAGAAAACCATCGACATGCTGGGCTTCTGCGTCGGCGGCACGATGCTGACCACGGCGCTCGCCGTGCTCGCGGGGCGCGAGAAGGGCGTCGATGCGCAACCCGCGGCCTCGCTCACCTTGCTGACGACGTTGCTCGATTTTTCCGACACCGGCATCCTCGACGTATTCATCGACGAAGCCTCGGTGAAGAAACGCGAAGCGACCTTGGGCGGGAAGAACGGCGGCGAGGTCGGACTGCTGCCGGCGCGCGATCTCGCCACCTCATTCGCGTTCCTGCGCCCGAACGATCTGGTGTGGAACTATGTAGTCAGCAACTATCTGAAGGGCGAGGCGCCGCCGCCTTTCGATCTCTTGTACTGGAACGCCGACAGCACCAATCTGCCCGGCCCGTTCTTCGTCTGGTACCTGCGCAACACCTATCTCGAAAACAGGTTGATGCGGCCGGGCGCCACCGAGGTCTGCGGCGTGGCGCTCGACCTGGGCAAGATCCAGTCGCCGGCGTTCATCTATGCATCGCGTGAGGACCATATCGTGCCGTGGCCGGCCGCGTATGCGAGCACGCAAATCCTCAAGGGACCGAAGAAGTTCGTGCTCGGCGCGTCGGGCCATATCGCCGGCGTGATCAATCCACCTTCGAAGAAAAAGCGCAGCCACTGGACCTTCGATCCGCCGCGCGGCAAGTTTGCCGAAGACGCCGACGCCTGGTTCGCATCGTCCACCGAGACGCCCGGCAGCTGGTGGCCCGAGTGGACCACGTGGCTTGCGAAATATGCGGGCAAGAAGGTCAAGGTCAAGACGGCCTACGGAAGCTCGCAGTTCAAACCGACCGAAGCGGCGCCCGGCCGTTATGTGCAGGTTCGCGCGACCTGACCGACGCAGTTTTTTCAAACCAATCACAGGACCAACATGGACGACATCGTCATCGTGTCAGCAGGCAGAACCGGCGTCGGCAAATTCGGCGGCTCGCTGGCGAAAACTCCGGCGCCCGAGCTCGGCGCGCACGTGATCAAAGGCGTGCTGGAACGCGCGAAGCTCACGCCCGACCAGGTATCCGAAGTCATCATGGGCCAGGTGCTGACTGCGGGCTCGGGACAGAACCCCGCGCGCCAGGCCTTGATCAAGGCCGGCATTCCGGTGGCGATCCCGGCAATGACGATCAACGTCGTGTGCGGCTCGGGTCTGAAGGCCGTAATGCTGGCCGCGCAGGCGATCGCGCATGGCGACTCCGAGATCGTGGTCGCGGGCGGCCAGGAGAACATGAGCGCCGCGCCGCACGTGTTGCCCAACTCGCGCGAGGGCCAGCGCATGGGTGACTGGAAGCTCATCGACACGATGATCGTCGATGGGCTGTGGGACGTGTACAACCAATACCACATGGGCACCACCGCCGAGAACGTCGCGAAGGAATTCTCGATCACGCGCGAGATGCAGGACACGTTCGCGGTCGCCTCGCAGAACAAGGCCGAAGCCGCGCAGAAGGCCGGGCGCTTCAAGGACGAGATCCTGCCGCTTGCGATTGCGCAGAAGAAGGGCGACCCGATTTCGTTCGAGACCGACGAGTTCGTTCGTCACGGCGTGAAGAGCGATGCGCTTTCCGGCCTGCGGCCCGCATTCTCGAAGGACGGCACGGTGACCGCGGCGAACGCGTCGGGACTCAACGACGGGGCCGCGGCGGTGGTGGTCATGACCGCCGCCAAGGCAAAGGAACTCGGCCTGAAACCGCTCGCGCGGATCACGTCGTTCGCAACCACCGGCGTCGAGCCGCGCATCATGGGCATGGGCCCGGTCGGCGCCTCGAAGCGCGCGCTGGCCAAGGCTGGATGGAGCGCGGACCAGCTCGACCTGATGGAGATCAACGAGGCGTTCGCGGCGCAGGCCTGCGCGGTCAATCAGCAGATGGGCTGGGACACGTCGAAGATCAACGTCAACGGCGGCGCGATCGCAATCGGCCATCCGATCGGCGCATCGGGATGTCGCATCCTCGTTTCATTGCTCTATGAAATGCAGCGGCGCGATGCCAAGAAGGGACTCGCGTCTTTGTGCATAGGCGGAGGCATGGGTGTGGCGATGTGCGTGGAGCGCGCGTGATGCCCGGTTAGGCCAAAAAAAATGCACCACACAACCAGGAGACGACATGGCACAACGCATCGCATACGTGACCGGTGGCATGGGCGGTATCGGTACTTCGATCTGCCATCGGCTGCACAAGGACGGCTATCTGGTCGTGGCCGGTTGCGGTCCGAGCCGCGATCACAAGAAGTGGCTGGACGAGCAGAAGGCAGAGGGCTACACCTTCTACGCGTCCGCGGGCAACGTGGGTGACTGGGACTCGACCGTCGAAGCCTTCAAGAAGGTCAAGGCCGATCACGGACCGGTCGATATCCTCGTCAACAACGCCGGCATCACCAAGGACGGCATGTTCCGCAAGATGAGCCGCGAGGACTGGAGCGGGGTGATCGACACCAATCTGAATTCGCTCTTCAACGTCACCAAGCAGGTGATCGACAACATGGTCGAGCGCGGCTGGGGCCGCATCATCAACATCAGTTCGATCAACGGGCAGAAGGGCCAGTTCGGCCAGACCAACTACTCGACCGCCAAGGCCGGCATCCACGGATTCTCGATGGCGCTTGCACAGGAAGTCGCGTCCAAGGGCGTCACGGTCAACACGGTGTCGCCGGGCTACATCGGCACCGACATGGTCCGCGCGATTCGTCAGGACGTGCTCGACAAGATCGTGTCGGGCATCCCCGTCAAGCGCCTCGGGTTGCCCGAAGAGATCGGCTCGATCGTTTCGTGGATCGCTTCCGACGAGGGGGGCTACGCGACGGGTGCGGACTTCTCGTTGAACGGTGGGCTGCACATGGGGTGACGAGCGGTCGATGACGCGGGGGCGGTTCGAGATCGCGCGCGATCGGCTCCGCAGTCGGCTCTGCAGTCAGCTCAACTCGAAGCCGCGGCCGAACAGATCGGTCAACGCGCGACGCCCTTGCGCGCTGACCGACAGCGCGCGTGAATCGGGCACGCGGGCGATCCACCGCTTCGCGATGAAGTGATCGAGCAGCCCGACCGCGAGCGGTCCGGCGAAATGGTCGCGGCGCTCGGACCAATCGACGCAGGGGTAAACGATTCCGCGAGCGCCGCCGGGCGAGCTCGAAGATGAATTCGGCGATGACATGCCGGTCGCGTCGAAGTCGAGTTTGCTCAACCACTGTCGGCCCGACTCGGCGAGTTGAAAACGGCCGTCGGCGAGGACCAGCACATCGCGCTCGATCAGCGCATCGTGCAGATGCACGCCGAGCCTGCCGGCCAGGTGTCCATAACAACTGCGCGCTTCACGAAGCGGCCGATAAGCGGCCAGCGACCATTTGCCTCGACCGGGATCGACGGTCGTATCCCTTTCGGCAACGATCGCCAACGCCTCGAGCGCGTGCGCGATGTCGCCGTCGGCGAGCTTGAAATAGCGATGCCGCCCCTGCGCGCGCATGCTCACCAGTTCGGCGTCGAGCAACTTGGACAGATGCGCGCTGGCAGTCTGCGGCGTTACATCGACCGCGCGCGCGAGCTCGCCCGCGGTGGCGAGCGTGCCGTCGAGCAGATGCGCGAGCATGCGTGCGCGGGTGGGGTCGCCGATGATGGATGCGATGCGCGCGAAGCGGGGTTCGGGGGTGGTCTTCATCGGGCTCTCATAAGTGGATTCGACGCGGCAACGCGTGGGGGCGATCATCTCGCGCCGTGCGTCGTGATGCTTCGTCTCGTATCGAAGTGTCGCGTCCGTGACGCAGCGTCGAAAAGCCGGCCCGTACAATTCTGCCCGTGACCGACCTTTCCCATTTTCAGAATCGTCTTGCGAAGAACGCGCGCCATCTGCGCAAGTGGGCCGGGCGCTCGGACATCCATGCGTACCGCATCTATGACCGCGATGTCCCCGAGTTTCCGCTGATCATCGATCGCTTCGATGCGGCGGCGGTCGATAGTCCTGACGCGACAGAAACCTGGCTGCAACTGCAGGAGGTCGATACCGGATGGCAGCAGACGCCTGCGGAACATCGCGAGTGGATGGACCACGTGATCGACTCCGCAGTCGAGACGCTCACCGTCGAACGTGACCGCATAGTGGTCAAGCATCGGGCGCGACAACGCGTGAAGGGCGAGAAGTCGGCGCAGCATCTGCCCACTGGTTGTGACGAAGCCGATCTGATCGTACGCGAGGGCGGCCATCGCTTTCTCGTCAACCTCCACGGCTATCTCGACACCGGCCTGTTTCTCGATCATCGCGAAACGCGTGCGATGGTGGGGGCGCGCGCGCAGGGCAGGCGCTTCATGAATCTGTTTGCCTATACGGCAAGCTTCACCGTCTATGCGGCCAAGGCCGGCGCGCGCACGTCGGAAAGCATCGACCTCTCGAACACCTATTGCGACTGGGCCGAGCGCAATCTGCGCCTGAATCGCATCGACTTCGCGCGGCATCGCGTGATTCGCGCCGACGTCTTCACGTGGCTGCGCCACGCTGTGACCGCATTCGAAGCAGGCGATCGGGACGCGGTCGACCTGATCGTGCTCGATCCGCCGACCTTCTCCAATTCGAAGGCGATGCAGGGCATCCTCGACGTGCAGCGCGATCATCCGTGGCTGATCCGGCAATGCCTCGCATTGCTAGCGCCAGGCGGAGAACTGTTCTTCTCGACCAATCTGCGCAGCTTCGAGCTCGACGCGTTGATCCAGCAGCGCGCGCACTTTGTCGAGATCGGTGACAAGACCGTGCCCGAAGACTTTCGCGATCGGCGCGTCCATCGCTGCTGGCACATCACGCATCCCGGGACCGCACGATGAGCACGAATATCTTCACCTATGGCTCGCTGATGTTTCCCGAGGTGTGGACGCGCGTGGTCGCAGGCAACTATCGATCGGTGCGCGCACGGCTGGATGGCCATGCGCGCTTCGAGGTGCGCGACCAGACCTATCCCGGTATGGTCGCAGAGGAGGGCTCGTCGGTAGAAGGCGTGCTGTACCTGGAGGTGGACGATGCCGACCTCGCGCGGCTCGACCATTTCGAAGGCGACGACTACGTGCGCGCGTCGCTCGAGCTTGCGTGCGATGACGGCGTCGCACGTGGAGCCCAGACCTATCTCTATCGCCTGACGGACTGCCTGCTCAAGACCTCGTGGCAACCCGACGCGTTCGCGATGCAGCGATTCCTGGACACGTATTGCCGCGACAAGCTGGATCGATGACCGAGCGCTTCGATGTCGCGGTGATCGGCGCGGGTGCGCGGGCATGATGTGCGCGGCCGTGGCTGGACAGCGTGGGCGCTCCGTAGTCCTGCTCGATCATGCGCACAAGCTGGCCGAGAAGATCCGAATCTCCGGCGGCGGCCGATGCAATTTCACAAACCGCGATGTCGGCATCGGGAATTTTCTTTCGGAGAACCCGGACTTCGCGCGCGCCGCGCTGGCGCGGTACACGCCGCGCGACTTCGTCGACCTCGTCAAGCGCCATCGCATCGGCTATCACGAGAAGCATCGCGGCCAGCTCTTCTGTGACGAGGCGAGCGAACGCATCATTGCGATGCTGGTGGCCGAATGCGATGCGGGGAACGTCGAATGGCGGCGGCCGGTGCGCATCGCCGGTGTCGGTGTGGAGACGCTGGCCGGTGCGCAATGTTTTCGCATCGACACGGATGCGGGCGTGCTTCATGCGGAACGCGTCGTGATCGCCACAGGCGGGCTGTCGATCCCCAAGATCGGCGCGAGCGATTTCGCGTACCGCGTCGCCAAAAGCTTCGGCATGCGCGTGATCGAGCCGCGGCCGGCGCTGGTTCCGCTGACCTTTGCCGCAGATCTGTGGGCGCCGTTTGCGGCATTGAGCGGCGTCGCGCTCGAAGTCGATATTCGCTGCGACGGCGGGATCGCCCCCGGTCGATTTCGCGAGGACCTGCTGATCACGCATCGCGGCGTATCCGGTCCGGCGGTGCTGCAGATCTCGAACTACTGGAAGCCGGGCACGCCGATCGCCATCGACCTCGTGCCGTCGCTGGATCTGGCGAGCGCGCTTCTGGAGAGCAAGGACACGTCGCGGCAGAGCCTCTCGCAGGTGCTTGCCGCCCATTTGCCCAGGCGCCTTGCTGCGCAATGGCTGACGATCGTCGCGCCAACCGAGGACCGCCGCATCGCGGAGATCTCCAACGCTGCAATCAAGAGCCTGGCCGATGGCCTGGAGCACTGGACGCTGACGCCCGATGGCACCGAAGGTTTCCGAAAGGCGGAGGTCACCGGCGGTGGCGTCGATACTCGCGAGCTCTCGCAACGAACGCTGGAAGCCACCCGCGTGCCGGGTCTGTACGTCATCGGCGAAGCGGTCGATGTCACCGGCTGGCTGGGTGGCTACAACTTCCAGTGGGCTTGGGCGTCGGGGTTCGCGGCGGGGCAGGCTGTGTGATTGCGCGTACGGGACGGGTGCCGCTGCTCGGATCGGGTCCATGGTGCGGTTTCTTTTTTCACCGAACTCAGCTAGACTCGCGGGCTTCGCTTTGTCCAACCTGGCTTTTTGCCTCTCCACCAGCCCTATCGATGCCGACTGTACGCCTCAAGGAAAACGAACCTTTCGAAGTCGCCCTGCGCCGCTTCAAGCGCACGATTGAAAAGACCGGCCTGCTCACCGAACTGCGCGCACGCGAGTTCTACGAGAAGCCCACCGCCGAGCGCAAGCGTAAGCTCGCCGCCGCGGTGAAGCGTCACTACAAGCGCCTTCGCAGCCAGCAGCTCCCGAAAAAAATGTATTGAGCCGGTGCGGGCCTTCGGTCCGCGTCTGTACTGCAGTTCGAACATTTGCAGTTTTTCATTGTCACGAGCCCGCTCCGGCGCCTGCCGCAGCGGGCTTTTGTATTCGCTCCATCGATGGAAGGAGATTCGGATGAGCCTTCAGGAACGCGTTACCGAAGACATGAAGAACGCCATGCGCGCGAAGGACAGCGTGCGGCTGACCACGATCCGCATGCTGACCGCGGCGATCAAGCAGAAGGAAGTCGACGAGCGCGTCACGCTGACCGATGCGGACGTGCTCGCGATCGTCGACAAGCTGGTCAAGCAGCGCCGCGATTCGATCGCGCAATTCGAGAAGGGCGCGCGCCCCGATCTCGCCGCAAAGGAAAAGACCGAGATCGAGGTGCTCTCGGTCTACTTGCCCAAGGCGCTCACCGAAGCGGAAATCAACGACGAGATCGCCGGAACCATCGCGACGCTCGGCGCGAGTGGCCCCCAGGCGATGGGCAAGGTCATGGCCGAACTCAGGCCGCGCCTGGCCGGACGTGCGGACATGACGCGCGTCTCGGCGTTGGTCAAGGCCGCGCTGGCGGCGTAACCCTGGCACTGCGCCTCCGCATCGCCCATTCCACGATAGCGCCGTCGTGATCCCGCAGTCATTCATCGACGATCTGCTGCAACGGGTCGACGTGCACGACGTGGTCGGTCGTTATGTGAAGTTGAAGAAGGCCGGCGCCAACTACCTCGGCCTCTGTCCTTTCCACAACGAGAAGTCACCGTCGTTCACGGTCAGCCCGACCAAGCAGTTCTATCACTGCTTCGGCTGCGGCGTTCACGGAACCGCGATCAGTTTCCTGATCGAGTACAGCGGGCTGAGTTTTCCCGAAGCGGTACGCGAGCTCGCGCAATCGGTCGGCATGACGGTCCCCGACACGCGCGAGGCACGTCAGGGGTCTTCGAGCGGTGCGCCGTCGGATGCATCCACAGAGGGGGGCGGCCCATCGTCAGGTGAAATGCGATCGAAATCTTCCGCGATCATCGAAGCCCTCGAGAGTGCGACGGCCTGGTACCGCAATGCCCTGCGCCATTCGGAGCGCGCGATCGCCTATCTCAAGAAGCGAGGACTCACAGGAGAGATCGCCGCGCGCTTCGGCATGGGCTACGCCCCCGATGGCTGGAACAATTTGCGCGAGGCCTTCGAGGACTATCGCCATCCGGTGCTGGTCGACGCGGGTCTGGTGATCGCGAAGGACGGCACATCGGGTTCGAACGAGCACGATGCAACCGACACGACACGCCTCTACGATCGCTTTCGCGACCGGGTCATGTTTCCGATCCGAAACCCGAGGGGACGCGTGATCGGGTTCGGCGGCCGCATCATCGACGAAGGCGAACCCAAGTACCTCAACTCTCCCGAAACCGCCGTATTCGTCAAAGGCTCCGAACTCTACGGGCTGTTCGAGGCGCGGCAGGCGATACGCGAGCAGGGCTTCGCACTCGTCGTCGAGGGCTACATGGACGTGGTCGCGCTGGCGCAACTCGGCGTTGCCAATGCCGTCGCTACGTTGGGCACAGCTTGCACGTCCGAGCACGTGCGCAAGCTCTTGCGGCAGACCGATCGCATCACTTTCAGCTTCGACGGCGACGCGGCCGGAAAGCGCGCGGCATGGCGCGCGCTCGAGGCGTCGCTGGCGTTCGCAGCCGACGACAAGGCGTTCTCCTTTCTGTTCCTGCCGGTGGAGCACGACCCGGACAGCTATATCCGGGAACACGGGCGCGAACGCTTCATCGAATTCGTCCAGCGCGCGCTGCCGCTGTCAGAATACCTGCTCTCCGAACTCGCGCGCGACAACAACCTGGGCAACGCCGAGGGGAGAGCGAAGGCGCTCTTCGACGCGCGGCCGCTGGTCAAGGCCTTGCCGGCCGGCGCCTTGCGGATGCAGATCATCCGATCGCTTGCCGCAGCGACTGGCGCGACGGTCGAAGAAATTCTCGACTCGTTTCAACTGGTCGATGCGCCGCGATCACGGCGCGCGCATATGCGGCGCATCGAGCGCAAGGCACCGCAAGAGCTGGTGCAGCGGGCGCTGAGCGCGCTGATCATGTATCCCGCACATACGCATGCCCTGTCGAGCTCCGATATCGAGACGCTGGAACAGGCGGCCGGCGAATCGCGCGATCTGATCGTCGAAACCATCGCTGCTGCAAAGGCGGGCGGGCCGGCCGTCGATTTCATCGCGATGTCGGATGCGCTGCGCGAGTCGCCGAACATGGAGGTTTACGAGGGCCTGATGCAGGACATCCTTCGCGTGGACGAGTACAAGCGTGACCTGCTGCTCGACGATGCCGATGATCCGGCACAGGCGGCGCGGCGCCAGGAGCAACAGACGCTGCGCGCCCGCGAACTTCGTTACGTGATTCTCAAGATGCAAGATCGGGGAATTGTTGCCGAACTCGCGCGAATCTCTTCGTCAGGTCTTGCGGGAGCCGACGCAGCCGCCAACTATCAGCGCTTGTTCGAAGAGCAGAAGCGCATCCGCCAAAAGCTCGATGAATAGATTTTTCTGAGCGCATCCCGGGCGGATGCCGTCTAATGCTGATAAAATATACGGTTTGCCGTTGCTCGCAGAAGGCCCTCCGCGAAGAACGCATTTCCCCACAAGTTTTCGCCCGGCCATCCGATGAAACGGCGCGATGCGACCCCATCTGAAACGTTGACCCGCTTTGCGGGGTCGTATAGCGAACAGCAAGGACTTTTATGCCGCAGTCAATTTCTAAAAAAACCTCCACTCCTGCCGTGAAGACGCCGGCGCCGCAACTTCGCGTCGTGCCCAAGGGTGCCGCCAAGACGCCTTTGGTCGCCAAGGGGATGCCCGCGCCTATCGCGATCCCTGTGGGCAAGGCGGCAACGCCAGTCGATCCCGCCAAGCCGCCTACGGCAGTGGGCGCAAAGCCGGCCGTCAAGGTGTCCGGACCGAACGACAAGCTCAAGGCGCGCGAGCGCAAGGCCAAGGAAAAGGCCTTCCTGCGCGAAGCCCTGGCCGCCCGTCAGCCGGGTACCGAGGAAGAGCTCGAAGCCCGTCGCACCAAGCTCAAGACGCTGATCAAGCTCGGCAAGGAGCGCGGTTTCCTCACGTACGCCGAGATCAACGACCACCTGCCCGACGACGTGGTCGATGCCGAGGCGATCGAAGGCATCATCGGCACGTTCAACGACATGGGGATCGCGGTCTACGACCAGGCGCCCGACGCCGAGACGCTGCTGATCAACGACAACGCGCCGGTCGCCACCAGCGACGACGACGCCGAGGAAGAAGCCGAAGCCGCGCTGTCCACGGTGGACTCCGAGTTCGGTCGCACCACCGATCCGGTGCGCATGTACATGCGCGAGATGGGCTCGGTCGAGCTCCTGACGCGCGAAGGCGAGATCGAGATCGCCAAGCGCATCGAAGACGGCTTGAAGCACATGATCATGTCGATCGCCGCATGCCCCACCACGATCGCCGAAATCCTCGGCATGTCCGAGAAAATCAAGATCGACGAGATGCGCATCGACGAAGTCGTCGATGGCCTGATCGATCCGAATGCGCCGCCCGAGCCCGAGAAATTCAGCCGGCCGGCGCCACCACCGATCGTGGTGGCTCCGTCCGATGAGGAGACCGAGGGTGGCGAAGAGGCCGCGAGCGACGAAGACCTGGACGTCGAAGACATCGCGGCGATCAATGCCAAGGCTCTCGAAGAACTCAAGCGCGGCGCACTCGTGAAGTTCGACGTCGTCGCGGTGCAGTTCGACAAGATGCGCCGCGCGTTCGAGAAGGAACGCGACATCGGCACGCGCCCCTACGTCAAGGCGCAGGAAGCGATTTCCCACGAGTTGATGTCGATCCGCTTCACGGCCAAGATCGTCGAGAAGCTGTGCGACACCTTGCGTGCGCAGGTCGACGAGGCGCGCAGTTTTGAGCGCCAGATCCTCACCATCTCGGTCAACAAGGCCGGCATGCCGCGCCAGCATTTCATCCGTTCCTTCCCGGGCAACGAGACCAACCGGAAGTGGGTGGTGGGCGAAGTCAACGCGGGTCACGCGTACAGCGTCACGCTCGCGCGCAACGTGCCCGCAATCCAGGAACTGCAGCAGAAGCTGGCCGACCTCGAATTGCGCGTGCTGTTGCCGTTGAAGGTCCTGCGCGACATCAACAAGCAGATGGCGACCGGCGAAGCCAAGGCGCGCAAGGCCAAGCGCGAAATGACCGAGGCCAACCTGCGGCTGGTGATCTCGATCGCGAAGAAGTACACCAACCGCGGCCTGCAGTTCCTCGACCTGATCCAGGAAGGCAACATCGGCCTGATGAAGGCGGTCGACAAGTTCGAATACCGCCGCGGCTACAAGTTCTCGACCTATGCGACGTGGTGGATCCGTCAGGCGATCACGCGCTCGATCGCGGACCAGGCGCGCACGATCCGCATCCCGGTTCACATGATCGAGACGATCAACAAGATGAACCGCATCAGCCGGCAGATACTGCAGGAGACCGGCGCCGAGCCCGATCCGGCCACGCTCGCGATCAAGATGGAGATGCCCGAGGACAAGATCCGCAAGATCATGAAGATCTCGAAGGAGCCGATCTCGATGGAGACGCCGATCGGCGACGACGACGACTCGCATCTGGGCGACTTCATCGAAGATCAGAACACGCTGGCTCCCGCCGACGCGGCGCTCTACGCGAGCCTGCGCGACGTGACCAAGGACGTGCTCGACAGCCTCACGCCGCGCGAAGCGAAGGTCTTGCGCATGCGCTTCGGAATCGAGATGAGCACCGACCACACGCTGGAAGAAGTCGGCAAGCAGTTCGATGTGACGCGCGAACGCATACGACAGATCGAAGCCAAGGCGCTGCGCAAGCTGCGTCATCCGAGCCGCAGCGACAAGCTCAAGTCGTTCCTCGAAGGCAGCTGAGCGCCTTGCCTTTCGACCATGCGCACGCCACACGGTGCGCATCGTTTGCTATGCCGCAGCGATCGCATCGGCGATGATCGACGCTTCACCCGCTTGCGTTCAACGACTTCGGGCCGTTAGCTCAGTTGGTTAGAGCAGTGGACTCATAATCCATTGGTCGCTGGTTCAAGCCCAGCACGGCCCACCAATATCCGCGCTCCATAGCTCCTTTTGCGTCACGATCGACCGCCCTGATGCAATATCCGTGGTTCGCGCGGTACCTTGGGCTTGCACTCCCGATGCGAGGAAATGGTACGGCGCCAACTCTCGGTCAATGCGCCCACTTCCCCTACGGTCAGCTTTCCTCTCGGCAAGGTCCGGGCAAAACTGTCGGATAACTTTACATTTGTCACGGTCGGCGACGCGGCGGTCGATCGGCGGAATCCGCAAGTGGTTGTTCGAAATATAATATTTGAGAAATTGTCGTACCTGGCACGGCACATGCTTTGATAAGCACTGAGTCGGTCGATGCACCGACCAACTTTTCGCAGTCAATATCATCGAGGGCCTTGCCATGAAAAGCTTGAGTTGTCTAAAGAAAGGTGCGATCGCATTGTCGATCGCAGCCGGACTGTCCGTCGCCGGGGCCGCGGGAGCAAGTTCCTTGGCCCAGTCGAACTTGCAGATCACGAACTTCAAGTTCTTGAATGCAGATGGAACCACCGTGTCGGCTTCGCAGTTCGATTTGCTGCAGATTCAGGACAGCACGAATCTGAACCCGTTCCTGAACGGTGTGTTCAATCCGTACTCCAATAGCACGACCGGAGGTGCGCCGCTCCCCTTGACCGTTAGATGCGTGCCGTCGTCCTGTCCGGCATTTCTGAATCCGGGAACACCCTTTGGAAACGCACCCACCCCTCCGGCCGGTAGCGGTGCTTTGGCCGCCAGTTCGCTCGACGGTACACCGATCGCGGGTTTGCCAGGCGCGATTGGTGCGAACGCCCGTACCGGCGCACTTTCGCAACTGACTTCCCCTGGTGTTGCGAACTCGGCATCGAACCTGAAGCTGCTGACGCAATTCTCGTTTTCGTTCAGAAACGACCAGACCGTTACGGTCGATTTCACCGCGATGATTCACGTCATCGCATTCCTGGATAGTCTCGGGACCGCGAACGCGGGTGCGGGTTTCACCATCGATGTGGTTGACCAGACGACTGGTGGAAACAGCGTGTTCCATTGGGCGCCGGATGGAGTGCTCGGTACGGGAATTACCGGTGGAACCGAGCAGAATGACCAATGCAATCTGCAGGCTTCGCGGGGCGTTTTCTCGCCGGGTACCGCTTCGTTTGATTGCACGGGTCGCGAAACCGCCACGTCGGGTCTTTTCCTGGCTAGCGATACCTACACGCTGTCGCTTGTGCAGCAGGTTGCCAGCGACGTAACGCAAGTTGCTGTAGTCCCCGAACCCGAAACCCTGCTGTTGATGGGCCTCGGTTTGACCGGTCTGGGCTTGGCCCAGCGCAGGAAGGTTCGCAAGTCGTAAGACAGCGAATCGTACGTGCGTAGAGGGGCGCCTAGGCGCCCCTCTTCTTTTATGCGCTCCCAGTAGTGTGGGTCAGTAGAAGTCGGCAGTCATTTGCAGCGCGGCGGCGTGGCATCGGGCTAGCCGGACAGGTGCGCACGCAACGATAAAGAGCTTGCAAACGAACGCGCTTGCGAATCGCTCAGTCCTCGCAACGCGACAATCACCAACGGACGAGGTCAAGACTCTCCGCATCCACCATCTGTTTAGGGTGCGATTGCGAATGCTTGAACGCGAGTATCGTCAGCGGGTTTTCAAAGTTCACTCAAAAGCTTTTTTGCGTCCTCCGTTTCTGGAAATTTATTAGCGGAGGCGAGCGCCAGCGTCAGCTCCGAACGAGCCCGCTGTTTGTTCCCCGTCCGAGCGAGTGCGACAGCCAGGTGATACCGGGCCTCCGCATTGCCATGTGAAGACGTGACAATTTTCTCGAGCAACTGTTGGCCTCGACCCGGATTACCGTTCTCGATCAGAACCCAGGCCAGCGTATCGACGACGGACTCGTTCTGCGGCTGCAGTTTGTACGCGCGTTCGGCCAATTCCAATGCTCGCGGATCTTTCCGGGGCAAATAAATCAACGCCAACTCATTAAGAGCAACCACGTCGTTTGGATTTCTTTGCAACACATCCTGATAAAGCTGTTCGGCCCGATTGCGATCGCCCGACGCCTGAGCGGTCGCCGCCAAATAAAGTCGCGAAACCCGGTCCTCTTTGTGTTGCGCCAACCAAGTTGTCATCAGGTCGTCGGCTTCCTTTTTTCTTCCGGCGGCCGCCAGCGCCATGTGCAATTTGGAACCGATCAAGCCGTTCTTTTCCAGAGCGAACGCGTCGGTAAACGATTTGATGGCGCGGTCATATTTCTTTTGCGCGATCCATGCATCGCCGGAAATGACGAACGCAGCCGCTGAACGCGGCTGCGCCGTTTGCAATTTGGACGCAATTTGACGCGCGTCGTCGTATTTGCCCATTTGCAGATCCAATTGGGCCAATGCGATTTGCGCGTCGGCTAGTGCGGGATCGATGACCAGCGCCTTCGCCAATGCGCTCGATGCGGCAGCGGTGTGGCCATCGAGGGCTTCGAGCCGCGCAATTTCAAGTTGAACTCTCGGCGATTGCGGTTCCAATCCGGCCAAGCGTCCGTAGGTTGCGACCGCGCCGTTTCTATCGCCGCTGTAAGCCTGGCTTTCCGCCAGCAACGCGAGCAGTTCCGGATTGTTCGGGTTGGCCGCCTCCGTGTCGCGCGCAAGTCCCACGGCACGCTGCGCGTCGCCTCGTTGCAGGAAGTAGCGAATTCGCAAGAGCTTCGGGCCGAGCAATTCCGGATTTTTGCTCGATGCGATATCGAGCCAGTGGGCGCCGGCATCAGGATGACCCTCGGCAAACTCCAGGTTGGCAAGCGCCAGCAACGCCTCTGCGTTCTTGGGGTTATGCTCGAGCACATCGGTGAGACGTTTGCGGGCAGCCGGCGACTTGTTCTCTGAAAGATCGATTCTCGCCAGATTCATCGCAGCCGACGCCAAGTCGGGACGGAGGCCCAAAGCCTTATCGAAATTGACTCGCGCTGCACCGAAATCCTTTTTCGATAGATAAGCGCCTCCCAGAAGGTTATACAGGTCCGGGTTGTCGGGGTTCTTCTTGACCAGTTCCAACGCTGTGTCGATCGCCTTTTGATAGTCCTGTTTTGAAAGATAGCTGAGGACGAGAAGACTGTCCGCGTTGCTGCTCTTGCTATCGGCCTTTACGACGGATTCGAACGAATTGATGGCGCGATCGACGTCCCCGATCGCCAATCTTCCCAAACCCAACTCGGTTTGAATCGCTGAATCCGAAGGACTGATCGCGGCTGCCTTGGAAAGGTATTCGACGCCCTTGTCCAATCGCTTGGCATTCATGAACGCATTGCCCGCAAGCGCGAAAACTTGCGGGTCTTTGAGGTCAGGCCGTGAAAGAAGCGGTTGCAGCACATCGATCGCCTTGGCCGGCTGATTCGATTTCAGGAGAATCGACGCCAGCAACTTGATGGCCGAAACATTGTTCGGATAAATCTTCAGGAATTTTCTGGTGTTCAACTCGGCTTGCAATTGCGACCCGAGGGCATATTGGATCGCTCCCGCGAGGATGAGGCTGGGTGGATCATCGGGAAGCGTCGACAATACCTTTTGAACCGATGCAAATGCTTCCTGATTCTTTCCGCGGGAAAATTGCAGGAGTGCATCCAGATAATTTGCCGAAAGCAGAGTTGGGGCAACTTCCTTGACGGACAGAATATTCTGCTCGGCGGCATCGAATTTCTTGGCCTCGATTTGTGCCGACGCGAGCGCCAACCGTGCGGGGATGTTGTCGCCATGCGCATTGACGGCGGCGGTATAGCTCGCAATCGCGCCGTCCCCGTCGCCGCTCGCCAGCAGCAAGTCGCCCTTGAGCATCAGTCCAGTTGCGTCTTGAGGCGAATGCCGCAGGCCCGCGTCCACCATTTCCATTGAGTTCTTCACGTCACTACGCCTGGCGAACACGCGGGCCTTTCCATACAACGCGTGCAGTGCATCGGGCCGGATTTTCAAGGCCTCGTCGTACGAGGCTGCGGCTTCCGCCGTTTGTCCGAGCCCGAGCTGGGCGTCCCCACGTATTTCAAAACTGTCCGCAACATGTTGCGGATCGCCGATGATCTGGGCGGGAAGCTCTTTGAGGGCGCGGTCGTACTGTCCTTGCATGAGATAGGCGCGCGCCCGGCGAACTCCAACAAGTTCCTTTGTTGCGCCGCTTTGCTCGGCGTGCGTGATTTCCGTTTCGGCCTCGCGTCCCCGGCCTGCTGCCAGAAACACGTCGGCGAGCATCAAGCGCGCCTGCACGTTCTTGCCGTCCGCCTGAAGAGTGCTTTTCAGCTCGATCATGGCCGCGCTGGAATGATTTGACGCGAGCTGTTCCCGAGCGCGCTCGACATGCTGTTGCGGGGTGAAGCGGTCCCAACGGTCGCATGCCGCGAGTCCCGACGCGCAGGCGAGCACAAATACAAAAGCGAGGCAATTGGACTTGGCCGATTGGGCACGAATGGATGGAGATGACATGAGAATGTGACTGCCTTGAAAGCAATATCGGATTGCGGGGTATCGGTCTTCAACAAGCCTGCTATAAAAAACACGCGATGTCGTCTCGCGGGTGGACAATATACCCGCTCGCTGTACTTGCAAAAACGCGACCGATTGGGGGCGTCCAGCCGCGCCCGGCAGACGCACGTACGATCCGCCAAGAAGGGCGCCGACCAATGGTAACTCGATCATCGGCACGTTGCGTGGAGACTGGAATCCTGCCGTTCGCCGCCTCGTGGTGATCGGCAGCGGTACCAGCAAATGATCGAAGGCTTCTGTTCGGTGACCCGCTTTTTTGATGCGCCGCTGCGGCACATCCGGGTTGAATCGGTCGAAAAGAACAGGTTTGCCGCTGCTCTTCGCGCACCGGGTCGTGCGTCGATCCAGATATGATCGCGTTCGCCCTGGGCTTCGCAGGTATTTCCGCGCGGCTCTTTTCAATCATCCGGGATCGCTCGCCGCGCCGTGAACCTGCTTGCATTGCGCAATCTTTTTCGGCATCGAGTCCGTTCGGTCGTCACGCTTTCGGCGATTGCCTTCTCGACGATCGTGCTCGTCCTGGCGGCCGGCTTTATCGAATGGATCTTCTCCGACCTTCGCAAAACGACGATCGAAGCCGGACTTGGAGACATACAGGTGATGCGGCACGATTACCTCGAACGCGGCATCGCTGATCCCTACGCATATCTTCTGCCGGATGCGAGCCCGGAACTCGCCGGAATCGAAGCAACGCCGCACGTCCGTGCCGTCGGGAAACGCCTCAATTTCAGCGGGCTGATCAGTTTTCAGGACTCCACCTTGTCATTCGTCGGTATCGGTGTCGAACCGGCAAAGGAGGAAATCGTCAGCCGGAATCTCCACTTTGTATCGGGAAGCAATCTCGACGAGAAGAGTGACAACGAAATCGTGGTCGGCGAGGGCCTTGCGGCCAACCTCGGGCTCAAGAGCGGGGACCGGGTCGTTCTCCTGATCAACATGTCGACCGGCAGCGTCAACGCGGTCGAAGTCAAGGTGCGGGGAATTTTTTCGACGCAAGTTCGCGCCTTCGATGAAGTCGCGATCCGTGTCCCGATGGCGACGGCGCGTCGCTTGTTGCGTGTCGCCGGCGCTCACGTCTGGGTCATTGCGCTCGACGACGTGAATCATGTGGACGATATTTCCACGCAATGGAAGTCGGCGCTGGACCCGTCTCGATTCGATGTTGTCCGTTGGGTCGACCTCTCGGACTTCTATACCAAAACCGTGACCTTCCTTTCCGGCCAGCTCGGCGTCATGCGGACCTTGATCGCGATCATCATCGTACTCGGGGTCTCGAACATGCTGATCATGAATGTGCTCGAGCGCACCGGTGAGATCGGAACGCTGATGGCAATGGGCAATCGACGACGCAAGGTGGTTGCCTTGTTCCTGACCGAAAGCCTTTACCTCGGCCTGATCGGAGGTGTAATCGGCATCTGTCTAGCCCTGTTCTTCTCCAAATTGATCTCGTCGATCGGCGTGCCGATGCCCCCACCTCCAGGACGGACCGTGGGCTACGTCGGTGCGATTCTCGTCACCTGGCCGATTCTGATTTCTGCCTTCGGCGTTGCGCTCGTCACGACCTTGATCGCAGGACTTTATCCCGCCCTCAAGGCATCGCGGCTCGTCATTGTCGATGCGTTGAGGCATAACAGGTGATCGCATCCTGGCCGTATATAAAGGCCGTCCTTCGGTCCCGATTTAAATCGTCAAACGATCCCGTCATGATTCGTCATTGGTTCGCCGCCGTCGATTTTCACATGGCTTTGCGCAACATCATTCGCCAAAGAGTGCGCAGTGCTTTGACGCTTTCGGTGATTGGCGCAGGCGTTGCCGGACTGATCTTGAGCGGAGGATTTGTCGAAGACGCGCTCAATAGCTTGCGGGAGTCGACCATCCATTCACAGCTCGGCCATTTGCAGATCTACAAGAACGGTTATTACGCGCAAGGCAAGCGCTACCCGTACAAATATCTGATCGCAAATTCCGATGAGATTATGTCGATTACCAGGGGAATTCCCGAGGTGGTCGATGCGATGGCACGTTTGAGTTTCGCCGGAATCCTGAATACCGGACACGCCGACTTCGCGATTTTGGGAGAAGGAATCGAGCCGGCAAAGGAGATAAAACTCGGCACGCAGATCCAGATCATCGACGGTCGCAATCTGACGGGAGCCGACCGCTTTGGCGTGATGATCGGCGAGGGCGTCGCTTCGTCTGCCGGACTTCGGCCCGGCGCGGTCGTCAACCTCCTGCTCAACACCCAGGAGGGAGCGCTGAACAACCTCGAGTTCACGGTCATCGGCGTGTTTCGCACTTCATCCAAAGACTACGACGCGCGCGCGGTTCGCATCGCGCTTCCGGACGCACAGGAACTGCTGGCCTCGAAGGCTGTGAACGCAATCGTGATCGAGCTCAAGCAAACCGATCAGACCGACGCCGTTGCCGCTACCCTCCGCACAAAGCTGGCTGCCGATCGGTTTGAAGTCAAGGCGTGGTTCGACCTCGCAGACTTCTATGAAAAGACGGCGGCTTTGTTCAAGCGTCAGTTCGCGTTCCTGCAGGCAATCATCCTGCTGTCGGTTCTTCTGAGCGTTGCCAATAGCGTCAACATGACGATCTTCGAGCGGACCGGCGAGTTCGGAACCCTGATGGCGCTCGGTGCGCGGCGCGGGCCGATTTTTCGTCTCGTGCTGATCGAGAATTTCTTCGTCGGACTGATCGGGAGCGTGTTCGGCGTCCTGATCGGTATCGGGCTGGCGTGGCTGATCAATACGCTCAAGATCGAAATGCCGCCGCCGCCGAATATGAATGGAGGATATTTTGCAGGTATTCGAATTTCATCATCGCTGATCGCAACGGCTTTCATGGTCGGCTTGCTGGCGACGCCGGTAACGGCGCTATTACCCGCGCGCCGCATTTCCCGTGTTCCGGTAGTCGATGCATTGCGCATGAATTGAATCTTCGATCATTCGATCTTCTTCAGATATTCTTTCGTGAATATCTTGTCCGGTAAATCCTTTAACCGCATATTGCTGTATTCGAGGACGGATTTTTCATTCTGCTTCAATGCGTCTTCCATCACGAGGCGCGTCGGGCGCATCTGACCGGCCATTTTCTGAAAATTTTCATAGTGGCAAGTTTTCAAAAGACGATCTGACAGGCTGAAGAATTCCGCCTTCAGCGGTCGCGAATCCGAACGCCGCAGCCAATACATCACGCGGTGATAGGTCACGCCGCGATCGACCGCATCGAGTTCAAGAACGTTATAGGCCTCGCCGTCGATCGATTCGCTGCGAATCAGTTTGGACGTGTAGTCGCCGGAAAAATTGGCGCGCGCAAGATCGCCGTTCGCAACCTCGCCGGTCAACCGCTGACTCAGCGAAAGGCGCACCGGCTGAGAAATATCCGGCAGGAAAATCCACAGATCGCGGTCCTTCATCAGAATGATCTGTCCTTTGTCGGACGCCGGCTCGGTCGTGATGACAACGGTGTTTTCGTTTCCTTTCGACAAAATCCGGTATTTGCGCGTCTCAGGGTCCTTGCCCTGCGTGGTCGATGAGATGCTGACGTCGACCTGGAACGCTTGATTGGGGAAACGGATGCGGTCGGATGCTTCGACCAGAGCCTTGGGGTCGGGATCTTCTGCCGCAGTTGCAGACGAGATCGCCAAGGCGGCTGCGATCGCGAGCACGGCGGTGGATGTTCGAAACAGGAACGGAGCTGGAATCGATTTCATCGTGTGTTTGATGCAACGAATGGGTACGGCCAACGGTCAGGGCAAGACCCGCACGCTATCATGCTGCGCGGCACGGCTTCTCGACCGAGGTTCACGGGTGCGCAAACCGACGGCGCACGATGGACGTGCTCGGAGCAGCGCCATTGACAAGTCGTGAGCGGCATGATGGACCTGCCAGGAACGCTGCAATCTTGCGGGCTGCCCTTCCTTTTCATCCACTTGAGCTTCTGCCTGAACGGAGCGAGTTTTGCCCATGGAAGTCATTCGCCTCGAGAATGTGACCAAGTCTTATCTATTGGGCAAACAGGAGGTCCAGGCGGTCAAGGAGGTCACGCTCAGCATCGAAGAAGGCGTTTTCCTCGCGATCGCGGGCCCTTCGGGCAGCGGCAAGACGACCCTGCTCAATTTGATCGGCTGCATCGACAACGCAACGACCGGCAAGATCTTCATCGACGGCATCGACGTGAGCGGCAAGACGTCCGACGAGCTTGCCGATCTGCGCGCACAAACCATCGGCTTCATCTTCCAGACCTTCAATCTGCTGCCGGTGCTGTCGGCCGAAGAGAATGTCGAATATCCGCTGCTGCAGATCAAGACGCTGACCAAAGCGGAGCGCCGCGAGCGCGTGGCGCACTACCTGAAGGTCGTCGGCATCGGCAAGTACGCCCGCCATCGTCCGAATCAATTGAGCGGCGGCCAGCGCCAGCGCGTGGCGATCGCGCGCGCGCTGGCGATTCATCCACGCATCATACTGGCCGACGAGCCGACCGCCAATCTCGATCACAAGACCGGCGACGGCATCCTGCGGCTGATGAAAAAAATCAACAACTCGACAAAAACCACGTTCATTTTCTCGACCCACGATCAAAAGGTGATCAACATGGCGGACAGGCTGATCAGGATCGAAGATGGTGAAATCAAGCGCCTGGGAATCAAGGTCGATCGCGCGTGGCTGTATGCCGACAATCCCGATCGCGCGCTCAAGGTGAAATGAATGGGAAATGGATTGGTGAAACGCATGCCTCATGAATTGAGCGCGGAATCGCGCGCGGGATTGCGCGCGCTAAGGTATGCGAGCGTCGGCACTGTGCTCGCACTCGCGCTTGCAGGCGCATATGCCGGGGAATACGATGTGCCGCGATCGCCCACCGAGCCGGACTTCGATGCGTCGCGCGTCGTCGACCATCCGCCGGGTGGTGGGCTTCGCATTCCGCGGCAGGCGCTGTCTCGCAAATTGATTGCTCAGCGAATCGACACCGACGACAGCGTCGGCGCCGTCAAGCCGAAAGCCAAGAACCGCGCCGATTCCCTGCTCGCGGATGACAACATCGAGGAGGCGCCCAAGCTCCTCTCGAAGTTCTACGGCTTCGACCAAGCGGAAGCCGCATACATCGTTCCGCGGCCCGCGCATTGGACCAAATTGACCAACCGGCTCGAACTCGGTGCGCAGGGCGCGTTGAGCGCGAACGTCAAATGGAAGCTGAGCGGACGCTTCGATTACAACGCGATTTACGACCTGAGCAATTTCTATACGAATCAGGTCAAGGACGATCAGCGTTTCAATGCGATGTTCCGCGAAACCTATATCGATGTCGGCGCAGGCGACGTCGAATTTCGATTCGGGCGCCAGCAGATTATCTGGGGCGAGGTCGTCGGCTTATTCTTTGCCGACGTCGTTTCGGCCAAGGATCTTCGCGAAACGATATTGACCGATTTCGATTTGCTGCGCATCCCGCAATGGGCCGCGCGCGCAGAATGGTTCAAGAACGATATTCACCTCGAAGCGATCTGGATTCCCTTTCCGAGCATCGACAGAATCGGAAAACCGGGCAGCGATTATTTCCCCTTTCCGCCCGCGCCGCCCGCCGGCTACGCCGCCGTGATCAACAATGAACGCAAGCCCGACAGGGACGTGGCCAATCAGAATTACGGCCTTCGCGCATCGATCCTTCGCGCCGGGTGGGACGTGGCCGGTTTCGGCTATCGCAGCGTCGATTCCTCGGCCACGTTTTTCCGCGACGTAGTCACCGGAGCCAGCCCCGCGGTGATTTATACCCCGCGTCACGACAAGATAACGCAATACGGATTGACCGCATCCAAGGATCTCAACAATTTCCTGATCAAGACCGAAGCGGTCTATACCGTTGGAAAGAATTTCAACGTGACGCGCCTGTCCGACAGCGACGGCGTCGTTCGCCAGAACTATCTGGACTATATCGTCAGTTTCGAGTTTCCATTACCCGACGAAGCGAGATTCAATCTCCAGTTCTTTCAGCGCCGATTCGGCGATCACGACCCCGACATCATTCCGAAGAAAATCGAGAGCGGCGTGACCTTGTTCTGGTCGGGTAAATGGAATAACAAGCTCGATCCGCAGCTTCTCTTGATTCACAGCCTGGATCGAAACGATTGGCTGCTTCGTCCTAAACTCGTCTGGGGTTTCCAGAAGGAATGGCGGGCGGTCGCCGGAGTCGATATTTTTCACGGGCCGCCCACCGGTCTGTTCGGTCAATACGATCAAAAAGACCGGGTCTATCTGGAAGTCCGCCGAAGCTTTTGATCGCCGAGGGGTGCCGCCGGATCGAACATCAATCGTTCCAGTGGTAGCCGAAGGGAGCGGGCCGTCGCCAATCTTCCGGCACCCACACGTCCCATGAAGACCGCGTTCTTCGCCGCAGTCGCTCCAAATACTTTCTCGAGGCGGCTTTCAATTTTCGCAGCCAACACGGGGGCAGCCCGAAGATTTGAGAATTGCAAACCGCTGCGACTGTACCGAGCAAAAATCAAAGGCGTGACCTCAGGTTGAAGTTGCAAGTCCAGCGACGCCGCGGTCAGCCAGAATCGCTGGACGGCGCGCCCGGCCGCAATGAAGTCGTCGATCGTCCTGGGCGGCTGCTTGGATACGAGCATGAAGTGCGCCGCGCATTTCAACGCGGGAACAATGTCGAGCTGGATGCGCGGCACCCATGTGCCCGCAAGAAAGCGATTGAAGAATTGGACGCGCGCCCAGCTACCCATAACCCATCGCATCAGGCGCGCGGTCATCGGATCCAGACCCACGGCGGCTTCAGGGACGCGATCTTCACTGAACGTCGCGGCCCACTCGATCGCATCGCGATGGACGAGATACGCCTCGGGCATGATGAGCCGAAGTTTTGCGCTCGCAAAAAGCAAGCTTGCTACGCGGCGACGTTCGCTCGCGGTCTCGCGCCACACGAGTTCGAATCGATCACCGATCGACATGGTCAGCGCGGCTTTCTCGGCTCGTGTGAGCGATCGAGCGCTCAGCGCGCGACGATAAACGCTGCGAGTTTCAATGAATGCCGTCAATGCATCGGCGCGAATTTCGGAATCCGCAACGAAGCGAATATCGATCAGAGGCCTTTCTATCGCCGAATCGGTGATGCGCGACGCCTGGACACGAAGGCCGCAGGTTGACGCGGCCATGCTCATGGTCTCGATCAGCGCACCCACGCCGATCTGGCTGGCGCTTCCGTCGAGGTCGTAGACGCAGTGGCTGCGCGTGTCGTACGCATGCACGATGATGTGATCGTCGGAAACGATTTCGAATCGCCAGCATTGCTCATTGTCACCGCTGGGTGCCCATCGAGCCAAATCGAGGATTTTTTCGAGACGCGCTCGTCCTTCCAGCGAGGAAATCATGTCGGCGGATTGATCGCTCTCAATTGACGACGCGCGATCGCGAGCGTCAATTTCTGGACGGGATTGGCGTTGCCGCGCGGCCGCCAAGTGCGCGTAAGCCGATAACGATAGGCGTCGAAATGCACGCCGCGAGGAGCCTTCAGGACCCGACCCCGCTTGAGCAGTATCTTCAGACTTTCGGTCGCAGCGAAACCCGCGCACAACTGGCAAGCCATCGCGGTCGATGGGCCGCGCTGATTTGCGAAATCGACGCGCGATCGGTCGACCAGATACGCGACTTGCAGCATGCGCGGTGACAGGCCGAGCAAGAACCGGATCGCCTGCTCCTCGGGGGGAAGGCCTTCGAGTTGGAAGTAGTCTTCGAAGCTCATGCTTCCGGGAAGGAAGTTAAGCAGCGCGACGCCCATGCCGAGCGGCGCGGCTGTCACCGCCGGAATGCCCAACTGTGCGCAGCGCGCAAAGACCTTCCGGCGAATGTCGAGCGCGAAATAGTCGAGGCCGTCGACATATAAATCGGCGCCGCTCAGGAAGGCGTCGATGCCGTCCTCTGTCACACCCAACGGAAAGCGCTCCAGCGAGAGTTCCGGGTTGACGTCGAGCGCCATCGATGCGAGCACATCGATCTTGGGCTGATCGATGCTCGCCATGCCGGCGCCTGCCTGCCGATTGAAGTTGGCAAGTGCGAAGCGATCGAAATCGGCGATGCTGAAGCCTCCGATACCCAAGCGCGTCAGCGTCAGGAGGTGGCTACCACCGACGCCGCCCAGTCCGGCTATGGCAATGCGCTTGCCCTGAAGTTGACGTTGCTCTGCCTCCGTCACCCAGCCGAGATTGCGCGCAAATGCTTCGCCGTAAGAGAACGACGCAGTGCTCACTGGGTCATACGCATGTCGCCGCGTCCCACCGATCCATGAAAGGCTTCAACTGAGATTGCTCAGTCGCCCCATGATTCCGCGTTCTTCCTTGTCCGAAAAGCCATAGGGGTAAAGAGATTTTTCGATGCGAGCCAACTCGGGCTTACCTCCAAATCGCTCCAGTTGTTTGGTCAAGTAAGCGAACTCGAGCCGAAGCAGAACTGCGGGCGCGTTCACGCGCGCATTCAGACGTTCGGGCCCCAGTTGCTGGAAGCCGAGCATTTGTTCGTAGAACCGCACATGGCGCGGATTGACTTCAATGAACAGATCGCTGAAGCCGTGCATCTTGTGGGAGTAGATATACGCGATGTGGAACAAGGTCGCGAGTACGCGCTTGGATCGTATCGCGCCGTCGACGGCCAGTTTCGTGAACTCGCATACGCGCGCGCCCTGCTCACGAAGCCGGTCAATCTCGGCTTTGTACAGTTCATCCACCAATAGACCGTCGGGCGAATCGAAGCCGATCGAAATCGTCGCCATCGGGGACGTTCCATGCGACGCGACCAGCGTAATGCGATTCGGTTGATGTTTGGCATGCCACGCGATCTTGTAGCCGCGCCATGCATACATCTTCTTGACCAGCATGCTCGCGGTGTTGCGGCGGCCTTCGTTGTCCGCGAGCCGAACCTTGAACAGCGTCTGGTTGAGCGCGAGTTCGCGCGCGCCTTCGCTTTCGGACTGCTCGACAACCAGCGAGGTCAGGATGCGCGGGGCATCGAAGGGCACGCCAACGATCGTCCGTCCAACGAGGTCATCGCTCGGAGTGGGTCTATCGTTAGACGAATCTGAAGTGGGACGCCAACTCTTCAAAACACTGTGCTCCGCATCGACTTTCCGGGAGCCCTCCCCGAATCCCAAAACAAACGTAGTCTTTGGGCTGACTTTTTATTTATCCTAGCATACGCAATTCGACCGCTGGCGCGTACGGCGTCGTTAGGCCGGCACGGCGCTTCAACCCTGTATCGACTATTCGCGACCCGACTTGAGGATTGATCCCGTGCCCGATTCGCCGACTGCTGCTTCAGACCAGACTTTCCCGAACCTGTCTGCGTGGTGGATGCCGTTCACCGCAAATCGCGAATTCAAGGCGGCGCCGCGCCTTCTGGTTTCGGCATCCGGGATGTTCTACACCGCACAGGACGGACGACAGATCCTCGACGGCACCGCGGGTCTGTGGTGCGTGAACGCCGGCCACGCGCAAGCTCGTATTGTGCGCGCGATTGGTGACCAGGTCGCGACGCTGGATTACGCGCCGAGCTTTCAGATGGGACACCCCAAGGCGTTCGAACTGGCGGAGCGTCTCGTCGCATTTTCGGGCGGCCGTTTCAGCCATGCGTTCTACACCAATTCGGGGTCCGAGTCCGTCGACACGGCGCTCAAGATGGCGATTGCCTGGCATCGGATTCGCGGCGACGGCACACGGACGCGCCTCATCGGTCGCGAGCGCGGTTACCATGGCGTGGGCTTCGGCGGAATTTCGGTCGGCGGCCTGGCCAGCAATCGCAAGTGGTTCGGCTCATTGCTGGCCGGCGTCGATCATCTGCCTCACACCCACGACCTCGCGCGCAACGCCTTCGCGCGCGGGCAGCCGCAACATGGCGCCGAGCTGGCCGACGAGCTCGAGCGCATCGTCGCGCTTCACGATGCCTCGACCATCGCCGCGGTGATCGTCGAGCCGGTCGCCGGATCGACCGGAGTGCTGATCCCGCCAGTGGGCTACCTCGAGCGCTTGCGCGAGATCTGTACGCGCCACGGCATTCTCCTGATCTTCGACGAAGTCATTACCGGCTTCGGGCGCCTGGGTGCGCCGCTCGCCACCGATTTTTTCGGCGTCGAGCCCGACATGGTGGCGCTCGCCAAGGGCATCACCAACGGTTGCGTGCCGATGGGGGCGGTGCTGGTCAAGTCCCCTATCCACGACACGTTCATGCAGGGGCCGCCCGGTGCGATCGAGTTGTTCCATGGCTACACCTATTCGGGCCATCCTTTGGCGTGCGCGGCAGCGCTCGCAACGCTCGATGTCTATGAGGAAACCGGTGCGTTCGCGAATGCGGCGGCGCTGGCGCCGGTGTGGGAGGAAGCGGTGCATGCGCTGCGGGATCGGCCCCGTGTGATCGATGTGCGCAACCTGGGTCTCGTCGCAGGCATCGAACTGGCCGCGCGCGATGGTCAACCCGGCGCGAGGGGAATGGAAGCGTTCAAGCGCGCGTTCGAGAAAGGCATTCTGGTTCGCGTGACCGGAGATACGATTGCCATGTCACCGCCGTTAATACTCGATCGCGGGCACATCGACCGACTGTGCTCGACGCTTGCCGAGGTGCTCGACGGCATCGCCTGAGCGTCGATAACGAGAGTCTGCGATAATCCACGGTTGAACTCCGGGCGAAACGATTCGTTATTGCCCGGCGGTTCCTCCTATCCTCTTCCGATTGCATACCACGGTGACTGAACGCGATTCCCACGGCCCTGATCTGAACGCACGCAACGACTACTCGTCCGAGCGGGTTGCAGCAACATCGGCAGAGGCATCGTCTTCAAGCGAGGTGAGAACCGAAGTGCCGACGGCGGCGCTGGACTTCAGCGGGTTCGGTCTCGATGCGACCATCCTTCGAGCACTGACCGACCAGGGCTACACCGTCCCCACGCCTATCCAGGCTCAGGCGATCCCGGTGGTGATCTCGGGTCGCGACGTGATGGGCGCGGCGCAGACCGGTACCGGCAAGACCGCGGGCTTTTCGCTGCCGATCATTCAGAACCTGCTGCCGCTGGCCAGTAGCAGCGCGTCGCCTGCACGCCATCCGGTGCGTGCGCTGATGCTGACGCCTACGCGCGAACTGGCCGATCAGGTTGCCGACAACGTCGCGCGCTATGCGAAGCACACCAACCTGCGCTCGACTGTGGTGTTCGGCGGCGTCGATATGGCACCGCAGACCGCTGCACTGCGCGCCGGGGTCGAGTTGCTGATCGCCACGCCCGGGCGTCTGCTCGACCACGTGCAGCAGAAAACGCTCAATCTCTCGCAGGTACAGGTGTTCGTCCTCGACGAAGCCGATCGCATGCTCGACATGGGCTTTCTGCCCGACCTGCAACGCATCATCAATCTCTTGCCCAAGAAGCGCCAGAACCTGATGTTCTCGGCGACTTTCTCGAACGACATCAAGAAGCTCGCGCAAAGCATCCTGAACGACCCGGTCGTCATCGAAGTCGCGCGACGCAATGCGACCGCCGAGAACGTGCAGCAAATCGTCTATGCGCTGCCGTCCGATCAGAAGCGCGCGGCCGTCGCCCACATCATCCGCACACGGGGCTTGAAGCAGGTGCTGGTTTTCTCGAACACCAAGATTGGCACTGGGCGCCTTGCGCGCGAGCTGGTCAAGGAAGGCATCAACGCCGACGCGATCCACGGCGACAAGAGCCAGAAGGACCGCATGATCGCGCTCGATGCCTTCAAGAAGGGCGACACCGAAGTGCTGGTCGCCACCGACGTTGCCGCGCGCGGTCTCGATATCGTCGAGCTGCCGGCCGTGATCAACTACGATCTGCCGTACGCGCCGGAAGACTACATCCATCGCATCGGCCGCACGGCTCGTGCGGGCGCATCGGGTCTCGCAATCTCGCTGATGTCGCCGGAAGAAGAACGCCTGCTTGCCGACATCGAGAAGCTCATCAAGAGCCCGCTCGAACGCGGTTCGTTATCCGACTTCCAGCCGCGCGATCGCGAGCGTCGCACGCCGCGCCGCGACGAAAGCGGCCGTGGCGATCGCGAGGGGCATGGCCAACAGGCCGGCCAGCGCGCACCGCGCTATGGTTCGCCGCGGCGCGGACACCACGAAGTCGTCGATGAATTCTTTTTGAAGCCCTACGAGCCGGATGCCAATTCCACGCCCGACGAGGCGGCCGAATCCGCTCCTGTCTCGACGTCGAAACCGGCTCGCAAGATCGCCGCGCTGCTCGGCGGAACCAAGCGGGGCTGAGCCCGCTGCTCCACCCGGTTTCTTCGTCGGAGCTCTTCGCCGGACTCGTTTGTTCGACCGCCGGTTCAACGCCTCGTCAGTAGCAGGCAACGATGATCCACCATGATGCAGCGGTCCATCACGACCAACATGCCGGCCCCCCGCGCGCGCAGCGCTGCGGCTTGATTGACGACGCCAAACTGCATCCACAGGTGGTGTGCGCCGATCGCGATTGCCGCTTCGGCAATCGGCTCGATCTCCTCGCTGCGACGAAAGCACACGACCGTGTCGATCGCCACCCCTTCGTGGCCCAGCACACCAAGGCTCGCCACGCAGCGCAGTCCCACGACACGCTCGGCATTCGGATTGACGGGATGCAGCTCGAAGCCCACCGCATCCAGATACGCGGTGACGCGATGGCTGTCGCGCGCGGGATTGTCCGATGCACCAACCACCGCAATGCTCTTCGTCGCGTCGAGGATTCGGGACGCAACGGCATAGTCATCCTCCACGGTCTGCTCCTTTGACAATTGTCTCGTCGGCGAGGTGCGACGACCATCGGGTCGCCCATGCTTCGGTCGCCCGCTCCCAGAATGAGTCGACGCTGATCGCATCCTCGATCGCGAGACCGAGATGGAGCGCGGCTGCATGCAGCGAGGGCAGCGGCCGCTCGCGAGACAGCGGCGTCGCGCCATTTTGCTTGGCGAGCTTGTCGCCCGCTCCGTCCAGCACCAGCGGCACATGCAGAGTCCGCGGCGGCGTCAGGCCCAGCGCCTCCTGCAGCCAGCGCTGGCGCGGCGTCGAGTCGAGCAGGTCGGCCCCGCGAACCACATCGGTCACCCCCTGTGCGCCATCATCGACCACGACGGCAAGCTGGTATGCCCACGGCCCATCGGCGCGCCTGACGACGAAATCGCCGACATCGCGCGCGAGATCCTGCGTTACCAAGCCGGCAGCACGATCGCGAAACACCACAGCTCTGTCGGGCACGCGCATGCGCCACGCGCGTGCCGGACGTCCTGCGGGCAAGCCCTGGCGACACGTGCCGGGATAAGCGGCTGCAGCCGGCGGCCCGTGCGGTCGCGAGGATGCGACGGGTGCAAACCCGGCCTCCTCGACTTCGCGGCGCGTACAGCCGCAGGGATAGATCAGTCCGCGCGCCTGCAATCGTTCGAACGCTTGACGATAAAGGGCGTCACGCTCGCTTTGCCGCACGATTGGCCCATCCCAACAAAATCCGTAGGCCGCGAGGGTCGCAAGGATATCGTCGGCCGAGCCGGGGACTTCACGCGGACCATCGAGGTCCTCTATGCGAATCAGCCAGCGTCCGCGATGCGCCCGCACGTCGAGCCAACTCGCCATCGCAGCGACCAGCGAGCCCAGGTGCAGATATCCCGTAGGCGACGGCGCGAATCGACCCACCATCGAAACTTTGTTCACGCGGGCCCACGGTTCATGCGCGACTCCCGGTTGAGACGAAACAACGTTTCAGCGTTTGTCCTACAAAGAAATCATCCGATTTCACGATGCGCCGGCAAAAGTTTCGAATGCTTGCCATAATGCCGAATAACCGAGAACCACGACAATCATCGATCGCGGCCGACCCATTTTCGAACATTCGAATCCGCCCATCGTGTCTCGCCAAAGCGCATCGGTTCCATTCACGGGGGGTTTGCGCACCACCAAAAGTGCACTATCGGATCCGCGAGTGCGCTTCGAATTGCTCGCCATCGTCGCGCAGAACGGTCGTATCGTGGGGGCGGTGGCGATCGTCGGCGCGGCGTTTCTCTGCGCACTGCTCTACACGCGGGCCCCCGATTTCGCGCTGATGGTCTGGGGCGCGGCCATCGGCGTGGCGTCGCTGGTCCGGATTTCGGCGGGCCTCGCCTGGCAACGGGGCCGTGGATGTCGCTCGGGGAGCGACGCGCAGCCGACACCACGGCGCATCGCGCCGGATTACCTGCGGCGCTGGGAACTCGTGATCGGCGGCGTCGGCCTGCTCAATGGGTTCGCGTGGGCGTCTCTCGTTCTGCTGGTCGACCCTGGCGTGGAGCGCATCGTCTTTCTGGTAACGCTGGGCCTGTCGGTCGTGCTGGTCTTCGGCAACAGTTCCTATGCCGTGTCGCGCCTCGGATACGGATCGTTCGCGGTGCCGATCGCAGTAGCGGAGGAATTCAATCTCCTGCAGTCGCATGTCGGGTTCAACAATCTGCTCGTGATCGCGTGGCCCCTGCTGGCGATCGGCCTGTTCGCGCTTCATCGCCTTTTCTTCACGTCGTTGGTCGACAGCCTTGCAGCCCGCATCGATCACGAGCGCATGGCGTTCGAGCAGAACGTGCTCGTCGATACGGCGCCGCTGGGCATCATCGTCGTTCGCGATGGCCTCATCGTGGTCTGCAATGATGCGTCGCTGAAGCTCTTCGGTTATCGGGACAAGAAGGATCTGCTTGGCCGCAGCATACGTCTGCTGATTCCCGACAAGGCGGCGTGGCGCGAGGCCCTCGACGACGGGCGCGAAGCGATGCGCGGGCCGGTGCGGTCGCGCATCGTTCGGCGCAAGCGGGCAGACGGCGCCGTGATCGATGTCAAGCGTGACATCGCCGCAGTCACTGCGAGCCACGGCGAGACCAAGTTTATCGGCATCTACGAAGACATCAACGAGCGCCTCGCGATCGAAGAAGGATTTCGCCACGCCGTGCAGTTGCAGCGCCTGGTTTTCGAGGCCGCCGGCGAGGGCATCGCGATCGTCACCAATGGCGTAATCGAACAGGCCAATCAAGCCCTGTCCGATCTGCTTGGCGTCCCGGTGGCGAAGCTCAAGAACAGAAGCTTCCAGTCGATCTTCCAGGACCCCGAAGGCTGGGCCGAAATCGAGAAGCAGTTCGAACGCCTCGGCAACGCGCTCAAGCTCGAGAGGCGCGTGATGCATTCGGGTGGAAACGCGATCTGGGTGTGCGTGACGGGTCGCAGGGTCGAGACGCCGGCTTCATCGACGCCGCAATCCGAACCGACCGATGCGCGTTCGATCTGGATCTTCGCCGATCTCTCCAAGCACAAGGAAAGGGAAGCCGAAACTTGGCACCAGGCCAACCACGACGTGCTGACCGGCCTGCCCAACCGCCGCTTTCTGCAGGACCGCCTCGACCAGGCGCTCGCGCTTGCGCGCCGGGACGGACGCCGGGTCGCGGTTCTCGAGCTCGACCTCGATGGCTTCAAGGAGGTCAACGATCAATACGGCCACCGCTTTGGCGACGCGGTGCTCGAAGAGATCGCCCGACGCCTGCCCGGCGTGATCCGCGAACTCGATACCGCGGGCCGCTGGGGCGGCGACGAGTTCGTTCTGGTGTTGAAGGAGATCGACTCGCGCGACGTCGTCGAAGAGATGGTCAGGCGCGTGATCGCACGCGTCACCGAGCCGATCGCGTATGGCGGCGAACAACTTTCCGTCGGGGTCAGCGTTGGGATCGCGCTGTTTCCCGACAATGGCGAAGACGTCGAAGCGCTCATCCTTGCCGCCGACCTCGCGATGTATGAAGCCAAGGCGGGGGGCGGCAACACCTGGCGCTTCTCGTCGTTGACCGCGCAGGCGCCGCACGGCAAGTACCGTCCTGCCTTGGCGCCGGAGACCTGACCTCGTGTCAGGGTTCGCGGATCCAGGTCTGGGTCCGACCCAATAGCGGCACGCCGAAGTAGCCGCGCACCTCGAGCTTGCGGCCGCTATCGATCAAGGTCGCATTGCTCTTGTAGATCTTGCCGCTTTCAGGATCGAGGATCTCGCCTCCCGACCAGACCATCGACTGGTTCTCGCGCCTCAAACCCGTGAGGATCGTCAAGCCCGCGACCGGCTGATCCTTGCGTGCATCGGTGCATGCGATGCAGCGCGGGTTCGGTTCGTCACCGGGTTCGCGAAACAGCTTCTCGAGCTTTCCGCTCAATGCGCCGCCGGACTCGGTGATGCGCAGGATCGCGCGCGGCTTGCCGCTCACGTCATCGATGATTTTCCACAAGCCTGCGGGCGTTTCCTGCGCGATTGCAGGCCCCGCGAATGCGAGCAGCGCCACCATCGATAGAGCGAGCGTTCGACGCGCGTTCAAGAAGCTTCCTCCGCATGCGAGAGCTGCGCGTGTTGTTGCTTGAGTTGCTCGACCGTCGCCGTGAACTTCGCAACCCGCTCGCGCTCCGTCGCGACGACCTCGGCAGGCGCCTTGCCGACGAAGCTTTGGTTCGACAGCTTGCCGGCGGCCTTGCCGATCTCGCCTTCGAGGCGCGCGATCTCCTTGGCGAGCCGCTCGCGTTCGGCATTGGTATCGATCTTCACATCGAGCATCAGGCGCGTATCGCCGACCACCTGCACGGGCGCGTTCGAGGCCGATTCATCGAGCCCTTCGACCACGGTCACGTCCGACAACTTTGCGAGCGCCTTCAGATAGGGTGCGATGGTCGCCAGGCGCGCGCGCGCCGCCTCGGTCGAAGCTGCCGCCACCAGAGGCACGCGCTGCGCGGGAGACATGCGCATCGTGCCGCGCAGATTGCGAACCGCATCGACGGTCCCCTTCAACTCGATCATCCACGCATCGGCGGCCGCATCGATCTTCTCGGGCTGCGATTGCGGATAACGGGCGATCATGATGCTCGTCACCGCGCCGGGCTCGGTCGCTCCTGCGAGCGGCGCAACCTTCTGCCACAACTCTTCAGTGATGAAGGGAATCACCGGATGCGCGAGCCGCAGCGTGGTCTCGAGGACGCGCAACAGCGTGCGCCGGGTCGCGCGCTTCTGTGCATCGCTGCCGTCCTGCAATTGCACCTTCGCGAGTTCCAGATACCAGTCGCAGTATTCGTCCCACACGAATTGATAGATGGCCGACGCGGCGTGATCGAAACGATAGGTCGCAAAACCCGCCGCCACGTCCGCCTCGGTCCGTTGCAACTGGCCGACGATCCAGCGATCGGCCTGCGAGAAATCCAGATAGCCTTCGGGTCCGCAGTCGTGCGTGCATCGATCGAGGCCGCGATCGAAGTCCGACGCACCTTCGACATTCATCAACACGAAACGCGTCGCGTTCCACAGCTTGTTGCAGAAATTACGATAGCCCTCGCAACGCGACAGATCGAAGTTGAGCGTCATCGACAGCGGCGCGAGTGCGGCGAATGTGAAGCGCAACGCGTCGGCGCCATAGGGCGCGATGCCGTTCTCGAAATTCCGACGGATGTATTTCGCGGCCTTCTCCCTGTGACTCTCGAGCATCAGGCCCTGCATCGATTTCGCGACCAGCGATTCGAGGTCGATGCCGTCGATCAGGTCCAGCGGGTCAAGCGTGTTGCCCTTGGACTTCGACATCTTGTTGCCGTCGGCATCCCGCACCATCGCGTTGATGTACACGTCGCGAAACGGCACCTTGCCGGTGAAGTGCAAGGTCATCATGATCATCCGCGCGACCCAGAAGAAGATGATGTCGTTGCCGGTGACGAGCACGTTGGAGGGCAGGAAGGTTTCCTGATCGGCGAGCGACGTCTCGGTGACGTCGGGCCATCCGAGCGAAGAGAACGGCACGAGCTGCGACGAGAACCAGGTATCGAGCACGTCGGCGTCCTGCTTGAGCTCGCCGTCGTAGCCTGCCGCTTTCGCCTTGGCATCCGCCTCGTCGGCCGAGCGCGCGACGACGAAGGTCTCGCCGTCGATCACGGTGCCGTCGGTATGCCACGCGGGAATCTGATGGCCCCACCACAACTGGCGCGAGATGCACCAGTCCTGAATGGTGGACAACCAGTGGTCGTAGGTGGATCTCCAGTGCTCGGGATAGAACTTGACCTCGCCCTTCGCCACAGCCTCGAGGCCGCGAGCGGCGAGCCCGTCCATCTTCATGAACCATTGATCGGTCAGCATCGGCTCGACCACCACGCCGGTGCGACCCGACTTGGGTTGCATCATCACGTGGGGCCTCGCTTCGACCAGATAGTCATCGCGCTCGAGTTGCGCAACCACCGCCTTGCGCGCGACGTAGCGATCCATGCCCTGAAACTGTACCGGTCCGTTCTCGTTGATCTTCGCATCAAGCGTGAAGATGACGATCATCGGCAGGTTGTGCCGTAGCGCCGCGCCGTAGTCGTTGAAGTCGTGTGCACCGGTGATCTTCACGCCACCCGACCCGAACGTCGGGTCGACCATGGTGTCGGCGACGATGGGTATGGTGCGGTCGCACAGCGGCAGGATCACGCGCTTGCCGAGCAGATGGCGATAGCGTGCGTCGTCCGGATGCACGGCCACGGCGCCGTCGGCCAGCATGGTTTCGGGACGCGTGGTTGCGATCGTCATGCCGCGCAGCGTCTGGCGCACACGTTCGCCATTCGCGTCGACATCGACGATCTCCTGCGGACCATCGACGAAGGGATAGACGATGAACCACATCGTTCCCTTGACCTCTTCGCTCTCGACTTCGAGGTCCGAGACCGCCGTCATCATCACCGGGTCCCAGTTCACCAGCCGCTTGCCGCGATAGATCAGGCCGTCTTCGTGCAGCTTGACGAAGGCTTCGATGACCGCGCGATTCATGTGCGCGTCCATCGTGTAATAGCCGGCGTGCTGACCCTCGGCGTCCGCGTAAGTCCAGTTGGCCGAGTCGCCGAGGCGCCGCATTTGCCGCGTGATGGTCGAGCCCGATTCCTGCTTCCACTCCCTGACCTTCGCGATGAAGGCTTCGCGACCGAGCGCGACGCGGCTCTTGCCTTGCGCTTCGAGTTGGCGCTCGACCACGATCTGCGTCGCGATTCCGGCGTGATCGGTGCCGACCACCCAGTTGGTATTGAAGCCGCGCATGCGGTGGTAGCGGATCAGCACGTCCATCAAGGTCTGCTGGAACGCATGGCCCATGTGCAGCGTGCCCGTGACGTTGGGCGGCGGAAGCTCGATGCTGTACGCGTTCTTCGGATCGTGCTCGTTGGGGCGAAGGCGAAAATAGCCACGCGATTCCCACAGCGGATACCAGTGCGCTTCGATCGCGTGTGGCTCGAAGCTTTTCGCCAGAGATGCCGATAAGGTGGCTGGCGGTGTCGCGTCGGGTTCGGTGATGTGCTCAAGCGCGGCAGCAGCGGAGGAAATCGAGGGCATGGATGGGACGTTCTCTGGCAGACTCATAGCTCGGGCAAATTTTTGCGCAATTTTAATGGAGAACCTCCAAAGCCCCCGCGAAAGATGGGCAGAGTTCTTGGTTCATGGAGACAGTCGGTGAATACAGGTATGACGAAGAGCGCCCTGGCATGGGCCAGCATGGCAGCGATGGTTTCGATTGGCGGATGCGCAAGTTTCAGTGCGCCCGGTGATGGCAAGAGTGCAAGCGCGTCTGCGGCACGGCCCGCCGCAACGTCTTCGGGAAGCGCGCCAGTCGGCGCTCCGCCAGGCGCCGGTCCGGCTGCTCCCGCGCCCGGCGCTGCGGCAGCCGCGCCCAACCCGGCCGCCAGCGGTACGCGTCCAGACAACGCGAGCCTGAAGCCGTTTCGTGAAGTCGTCGCGGGCGCCCACGAGATGAAGGGTTACTTCCCGCTCTGGCAGAAGGACGACAAGGTCTGGATCGAAATACCCGTCGAGCGCCTCGACCAGCCGTTCTTCTTCTCGTACAACATCAGCGACTCGATCGGGGAGCGCTCGGCCTATGCGAGCCAAATGGGCAAGCGCTACCTGGTCAGCTTCCATCGCGTGGGCAACGCGATGCAGCTGATCGCCAAGAACACGCGCTTCATCGCTGCGGCGGGATCGGCCACCGAACGCGCGGTGCGCCAGAGTTTCTCGGACAGCCTGATCGGCAGTGCGCCCGTGCTCTCGCAACCGCATCCGGACAGCAAGGCTGTACTGATCGATGCGAGCGCACTCCTGATGACCGACATCCCGGGCTACTCGACGACGCTTGAATCGTCGTTTCGAATCAACTACACGCTCGATCGCGCCAACTCGAGTTTCGTGAAGGTCCGCGCCGACGATCAGAGTGCGAGCTTCTCGGTGCGCGATCATTTCTCGACGTCGCGCCTGCCCGGCGTCATCGCACCCAACAATCCGATCGCGCCCGCCCCGCCTCACACGCCGCCCGACGCACGCAGCGTGTTCATTGGCTTCGTCTACAACTTCGCCGCGCTGCCCGAGCCGATGCGCCCGCGCTATGCCGACGATCGCGTGGGCACCTTCACCACCAGCATCGCCGACTACACCACCGACAACGCGCCCAACCCGCGCAGCTACTTCGTGAATCGCTGGCGCCTCGAGAAGAAGGATCCGTCGGCAGCGATCTCCGACCCGAAGCAGCCGATCGTGTTCTGGGTCGATCGCAACGTGCCGGTCAACTACCGGGGCACCATCGTCGAAGGCATCCTGGTGTGGAACAAGGCGTTCGAGCGCCTCGGCATCTCGAACGCGATCGTGGCCAAGATTCAACCCGACGACGCGGACTTCGACACCCTCGACGCGCGTCATGCGTCGGTCCGTTGGTACCTCGGCGCGGACGCCGGATTTGCGATCGGCCCTTCGCATACCGATCCGCGCACCGGCGAGATCCTCGACGCCGATATCGCCATCCCCGACATCTTCACGCGTGGTGCGAAAGTCCTGGTCAGCGAAGCGATTCCACAGCCACCCAAATCACTCGAGGGTGCGATCGCGTATGCCAATGGCGAAGGCAGCGCGGCGATGCAATGCGACTTCGCCGCCGAAGCGGTCGGCGAGGCCGCCTTCGCACTCGGCCTGCTCGACGCGCGCGGCGAGGTGCTGGCCGACAGCGAGCAGGCCGATCGTTTCGCGCGCGACTACCTGCGCAACGTCATCACGCACGAGGTCGGGCATGCGCTCGGCCTGCGCCACAACTTTCACGCTTCGACCATCCGCACGCGCGCGCAATTGCAGGACGCTGCCTACACGCGCGCGAACGGCATGACCGGATCGGTGATGGACTACACGCCCTTCAACATCGCCGCACACGACGAGCATCAGGGCGAATACGTGATGAGTGGCCTCGGCCCCTACGACTACTGGGCGATCGAATACGCGTACAAGCCCATCGTTGCGGCATCGGCCGAAGCCGAGCGCACCGAATTGTCGCGCATCGCCGCGCGCGGTAGCGAGCCGGCGCTGACGTTCGCCACCGACGAGGACGCGGACGCCGGCCCCGACGGTGCCGACCCGGAGATCAATCGTTTCGATCTGGGCAACGATCCACTGGCCTACTACAGGAAGCGCTTCGCGTTGTCGCGCGAATTATGGGACCGCATGCAGACTCGCACGATGAAGCCCGACGAAAACTATCTGGTATTGCGTCGTAACGTCGAGCGTGGCTTCAATGAAATCAATCGTGCGGCGCCCTTGATCGCGAAGTACGTGGGCGGCATGCGCACCAGCCGCAATCATGTCGCGTTCACACCCGCCGGCAATAGCGTCGCTCTGGCATCCGGCGGCGCATTGCATGTGCCAATCGAGGCCGCGCGCCAGAAGCAGGCGCTCGATCTGCTCGCGACGCAATTGTTCTCGGTCGACAGTTTTCGCTTCAAGCCCGAGTTCATCGGCCGCCTGGGGATCGACTATCTGGATCGCAACGACCCCAACGGCACGAACAAGACCGCGTTCTATCTGCCCGGTCGCGTGCTCGCGATTCAGACCTCGGCGCTCGACCACCTGATGTCCGATCCGGTTGCGCGACGCATCGGCGACGCGGAAAACCTGAGCGACAAGCCGCGCGAGCTGCTTACGCTGGCGCAGCTCTACGGCACTATGCAGCGGGCGATCTGGAGCGAGCTCTCGAGCGGCAAGGACATCACGCGCATGCGGCGCAACCTGCAGCGCGAGCACCTGAGACGCGTCGTGACGGTGCTCCTCAAGCCAACCACCCCGGCACTGGCCGACGCGCGCAGCCTGCAACGCGAGAATGCGATCGCCCTCAAGGCGGCTATGCAGCATGCGCTGGCCACCAACCCGCTTTCGCCTGAAAATCGCGCGCACCTGCGCGAAAGCATCGCGACTATCGACGACGCCTTGCGCGCGAACCTGACGCGGGTGGGAGCATGAATGCGGTGGTCGATCCAAAAAAATCGGAACCGGCGTCGGTGCCGACTTCACCGCCAGCGGATGTTACGAACCGACCGGCGAACGTTCCGCCGAACGACGCTGTGAGAGTGCCGCAAACCGAGGAGGCGGCAGCCACCAACGGCGATCAGCCGTCTGCCGAAGAGGCGCTAACGGTTTGGCCGGCATCGGACGCGCCGCTGCCGAAGATCGACGCGCGCGGCGCGTCGATCGTCACGCTCGCGGTGCTGGCCACGCTGTTCGCGTTGCAGACCGCCCAGCTCTTCGTGATTCCGCTGGTGGTCGCCGTGCTGTTCGCCTATGTACTCGACCCCCTCGTGTCCTTCCTCGAACGCTGGCGCGTGCCGCGTCCGCTCGGCGCGTTGTTCGTGCTGGTCGTGCTGGTGGCCGGATGCGGAACCAGCATCTACGCCCTGCGATTCCAGGCGCAAGCCATCGTCGATCAGATTCCCAGCGCCGTGAAGAAGGTCTCGCGCGCGATGGACGCGTTCGACAGCGGGCCGGGCGTCGGTCTAGACAACGTGCGGCGTGCGGCAGACGCAGTGCAGAAGGCAACCGACGAGGCCACCGGGAACGCCAACGTGAAGGGCACGGTGGTGGTCATGCAGCAACCGACCAAGAGCGTGAAGGACATCCTGCTCAGAGGCGGCGGCACCGTGCTCGAGATGATCGGACAGACCGTGATGGTGATCTTCCTGATCTATTTCATTCTGATAGCCGGCGACAAGTTCAAGCGCAAATTCGTCAAGGTCGCGGGTCGGACGCTATCCGAGAAAAAAATCACGGTGCAGATGTTCGAGCAGATCAACCTGTCGATCCAGCGCTACATGGCGATGCTGTTCGTCACCAACATCATCGTGGCAATCCTGACCTGGGGCGCGTTTCGCATGCTCGGGCTTTCGAACGCGGGCGCCTGGGGTATCGCTGCTGGGGTGCTGCACATCGTCCCGTACTTCGGACCGATGATGGTCGCGCTGGCGACCGGCGTGGCGGCACTCATCCAGTTCGGGTCGTTCGGCATGGCGGCGCTGGTGGGCGGAGCATCGCTCGCCATTGCAACCCTGGTCGGCGTGGTTCTCACCACATGGATGACCGGGCGCATCGCGCAGATGAACACGGTCGCCGTGTTCATCGGCCTGCTGCTGTTCGGCTGGCTGTGGGGCGTGTGGGGCGTGCTGCTCGCGGTTCCGGTCGTGGTGATCGTCAAGGTCGTCTCGGATCACGTCGAAGAGCTCAAGGCGTTCTCGGAGTTCCTCGGCGACTGAGCGCACGGAGGGGCCGAAAGCGGGAGATCGATCAGAACCACATGATCGATCTCCCTAGCTTGGTCGAGCGCAAGCTGAATACGCGCGATGGCATGACGAGATTCATGCGGGCGATGGGCCGATGCGGGAACCACCGCCACACTTCAAGGAGTCGGCCTGCCACGGAACCCCGCACTCGAGGCCTCCGGACGTCAATTGGCAAAGGATCACTGTCGTCATGTCGTGCTCGCGTTGCGACTGCGACGGTAAAGCGGCATCGGCTTTGCCGATCGAAACCGAGTCATCCATCCGCATATCGTTCTCCCTGATCGCCTGCGTTGTTCGATGCCGCCCAGTGTCGCCGTGGCCGACCCACCGATCACCCACAGATCGGGGTGCACAGCGTGACGCGACCGACCCGGGGGCGAATCATCACGCGAACAAGCCTGCATCGAAGCAGCCGACGAACAGCAGGCAGATGAAACCGAGCATGCCGCACAGCACTAGCCCGCTGAGGATCGACTCGACATCGATAACCGAGTCGTCGAACGAGACCGGTGTATACGGTTTCGATGTAGTCCGATGGAGTTGCGTTTTCATTTGAACTCCCTGTTGGATGGCGGTATGACGAATCTGGCGCCGGTCGCTGCCGGTCGCCATGTATCCAGGGTGGAGGGCGCTCACCCACGGATCGCCCACGGAATCCAGGAACGGATTTCGTCTCGATTCCACACACAGCGGCTCATTCGATGCAGACGAAACCGTCCGCGATGAGAAGTCGCTTGCGATCCGTGGGTGATCCGTAGGTACGCCCTCGCCATGCTTCGGTCATCGGCACCTGGGCCGATGCAAAGCGGAGAGACGATCATGATGTTCAACACCCCATCCCGTTCCCTTGACGAAGACGGCCTCGAAACCGCACGTCGCCAACGCCTTCAACGCGCCGGTTTGCGCAGCGAGCCGCGCGGCGGCGAGCCCACCGGCGCCTTCGTCGCAATCGAAATGGCGGTACTCGTGCTGGTGTCGGCGCTAGCGATGGTTTCCGTCATCGTGACGACCTGCTCGCCCGCGGAGGCACGTGCAGTCGTCATCGAATCGCGCAGCGATGTCGCCAAGCACCAGCAGCGTGACGCAACGGTGAAGCACGTTACGGTTCCCGCGATGCGCCGTGCCGATCGACCCGGCGCCGTGCCCGCAGCAGCGAAATAGCCCGCTGCATTTGCACGATGCCGCGAAAAACACACGAGGCGACCGGATTGCAAGAGCCTTGTGACCGATCGATGAAGCGATCATGCCGGCGACCGATTCGTGAATATTCACTCGCCATTCAGCAATGATGCACGGGGTTTCTATTGCGGTGAGGCCATCGCTGCATTTAAATGCGTGGATGGCAGCACAAAAGACGTCATCGAGCAGCACCAAATCATCCGCGGCAAGATCGCCCGCCGCGAAAGCACCGTCACCGGCAAGAAAGGCGGTAGCCGTCGGGATGGTCCTGCAGCGCGGGCGACTGCACGCGATGCTCGACGTGCGTCTTCCCGGAGCCGTGTGGTTGCACGGACCGACCGGCGCGGGCAAGACCGTGCTGTTGCGGTCGTACCTGAACCGGGCCGAACGCCCATCGATCTGGTTGACCGCCGATGAGCGCCACGCCGATCCTGCCGCGTTGTTCGCGGCCATCACGGCGCTCGCCGAGCCTGCGGGCAATGCGCGCGGGCCCGCACGTCTGCCCACTTTTTCGCCGGAACACCGCGACGATCCCGCGGCTTTCGCGCGCGGCTACTTCGAGAAGCTCGATGCCAGCCTGCCGCCCGAGCATGCGTTCGTCATCGATGACGTGCATTGCATCGCGGCCACGACTGCACCGTTGCTGGGTCACGCGATCGACGCATTCGGCGGTCGGCGCACGCTGTGCTACGCGTCGCAACTCATGCCCGATGCCGCGCTCGCGGCTCACCTTGCCGGCTCGCGCCTGTGGGTCGTCGGCCACAAGCTGCTCGCGTTCGATCCCGACGAGGCACGCGAACTCGCAGAGCAATTGGGCACGGCCACACACGCGCGCGACACGCTCGACACGCTCGTCACCGCCACCGACGGCTGGGCGGCAGGGCTGATGCTTGCCATGCAACTAGGCGCCGCTGCGGGATCATCGAATGCATCGGCCGACCCGCTCGAGCCGGTGCGCACGCCGCTCGCGTTGTTGATCGCTGGCCAGGTGCTGGGCGGCGTCGCGAAGGACGACCTCGTCAAGCTGCGCCTGCTGGCGGAGTTGCCGCAGGTGCCGATGGAGTTGGTGGATATCGCGCCGGATTGGGCGTCGGCTTGCGCGCGTTTGCAGGGGCTTGCCGAAAGAGGGCTGTTTGTCGAACGGCTTGCTGCCGATCGCGTGCGCGCGGGGAGTGGCAATGGCAGCAGCGCCCCCACGGCGGTGTCGAAGGTCGCTCGGATCAACAAGGGGTGTTGGCGTTTGCACGATCTATTTCGCAATGCGTTGCGCGAGTCGGGGGTGATTGGTGAGCCTGATGCGTCGGTCGGGCACCAGCTGATCGCGCAACTCCTGAAGGCGGATCGGCTGGATCTTGCCTGGCAATTGGCGGCGCGGTTGGGGAGCGAGGCGCTGGACATGCTTGTCGCTTCGCATGGGGGTGAAGCGTTGCGAAATTCGCATCTGCTCACGATGAGTCAGTTGGCGGCGCCTTGCGCGAAAGCGAGTGCGCCGCGGACTGCGTTGTGGCAGGCCAGAGCGTTGTTGGGGAATGACAATCTTGCCGCCCTTGAGGCCTGCGAACGAGCACATGCGGGTTATGAAACGAGTACGGGCAAAGCGTTTGCTGCGGCGCTTGCACTCTTCATCGTATTCGGCGCGATCGAAAACGCAGGCGCCATGACACCTTGGGTAGAGCGCTTTAAGACGGTCCCCCGTTCGATCCCTGACAACTCCAGCGATCAGCAAGAGCATGCGATTCGACTCGCCGCCGAGGTCATGCACGATCTGCTCGTCGGCGGTCGCAGCGCGAGCGACGATGACTCTCATTCCATCCAGGATCGCCTGTTCAAGGCGGTCGTGATGGAGGTTCTCCCACCAAATGAAACGATACTTGCGGGATCATTGCTGGTTGCAGCAATGAGGCGCTTCAATCGCATTTCGAATGTAGAACCTGCGATTGTCAGGATTGAATCCCTCGAGTCGTATCTACTTTCAGCACCACATATCAGAGCCAACTGGAAGATCGAGAACGGGTACCATTTCGTAAGACTTGGCGCTCTCGATACTGCGCGCATTGCATTCGAAAGCTGCTTGACGGTTGCCGACGAAAATTCTCTTCTGCAACCCAAGATTGCGGCCCAGATCGGACTCACCCGGCTCGAACTCAGCATCGGGACTACGGATCGCGCTCGTGTTTATTTGGAAGAACTTGACGCCATTCCACTGGATCGCCTTGGCAAGCAGCGCGGTTGGATCACTCATCTTCAGGCGCGATTCGCCATGGCGACTGGGAACAGCGTTCGCGCCCTCCAACTACTCGATTCCTCGCAAGAGGTAATTCGCGAGGCGAAATTCCCAGATAGCGCGATGAACATATTTGAACATGACCGCATCCAAATTTTGTACGCAATGTCGCAATTCGAAGAGAGCGAATTAGTCGTTTCCCGCATCGACAAAACATCCACGGTAGCAGACTCGGCGCGAGCGCACGTTGTCGGCGGACTTCTATCCGCGCATCGACTTTGGGACATAGACCGCACGAAAGCAAGTGCACTGTTGGCTGATTCGATGACGCGTGCGGAGAGACTGAATCCGGCGAACTATCTCCCTCTCTTGCCAGAAATAGCCGCACAACTAGCGGCCTATGCTCTTCAAGCAAACGTAGCGACTGAGTTCATAAAGCGTGTAATACGAATTCGACGCCTTCAGGCACCCAACGGCGCACCTGCGGAGTGGCCGTGGCATATGCGTGTCGAGGTTCTTGGCGGATTTTCTTTAAAACGCGATGGAAACCTGGTCAGCTTCGCGGGAAAAGCTCAACAGAAGCCACTTGAATTACTGAAGTATCTCGCATGTGAGCGAGGCATGATTGCCGACTTTCATTCCCTCACAGCCGCACTTTGGCCCGACGCCGAAGGCAATGCATCTCGAAAAAGCCTGGAGGTAACAATCTCACGGCTTCGGAAGCTCTTAGGCGAAGACTCGCTTGTCCTTGTTAAGGAGGGGCGGGTCTCGCTCGATCGAACTCAAGTGTCGTCAGACGCGCTCGAACTGGCAGAGGCCTGCATGGAAGCCGAACTTGCGTTGCCCAATCGATGCGATCCGGCAACCGTAGAGAAAATGAGTCGGCGCATTTTGAATCTCTTCAAGGGTCTGCCACTTGACAATGAAGGCCCAAGCACTTGGCGTGAAGGAGTTCGGGCGCATTGCCGTACCGCATTCGTACGCGCTGTGCGGTCTCTGACTTTGTATTGGGAGAGGGTTGCACAGGATGATCGCTCTGTGGCTTTAATCGAAGCGGCGATTGCCAGAGAGCCATTGGCAGAAAGTCTTTATCAATCATTGATTCGCATTTATATTCGTTCCAATCAGACGGGTGAGGCGATGCGCGTGTATCGTCAATGTCGACAGATGCTGTCCATTTTGATTGGTGCAAAACCATCGCTTGAAACCGAGCGATTAAAGGACTCGATTCATCTTTAGGGAGCTTGGAAATGATTAAGAAGATATGGCTGACGGTCGCATCTTGTCTGTTGATGTGGTTTTCGTGTTCGGCAGGGGCGCGCGTCCTTTGTGATCCGCCACTACAAGCGGATTGCATCATGCCGCAATGGGGGCAAATAGAACCCGATAGCGAAGCGTTGAATTCCGACGGACAACCTACGCTAACTGAGAATCGTTCGGCGACGACGAACGCTTCGTCTTTGGCGAGAAGCCCGATTACAAGTGCTGCGCACATTCGTCTCGCGCAGATGAGTACCTCGATGAAAACTCCGCACCCTCCAGAATTGTTCATTGGCAGCGGAAAGCGATTTGAGGGCGAAACGCGAACACTGGTGCGAGCGATCGAGCGCGCGACTTTTGATGCGTCTGGTAACTTGAAGTCGGGCCGGCGGATGATTAGCGCGGCAGCCGAAGCCTTGCGAGTACCGTCGAAGAACAACCAACTCAATTTGTATATCAAGACCCCGACAACATTAAGCGGCAAGGCGAGAGAAGTCTTGATGACGAAAGTTCATTCCATCAACGAGATCATCGAGCATGCGGTGTCAGGTAGCTCATATCCGAAGAAACAACCAAACAGCTGATATGTGATTCTGCGAGAACGCCGGCTTTTCCGGCGTTTTTGTTCTTATGAACAGTGGCCAACTTCAGCCTTGCGCACCTCGCGATCCCCATGCCGAAAACAAGTCGTCAAATGATCATCAACCATCCCGATCGCCTGCAGGTACGAATAGACGATCGTCGAGCCGACGAACTTGAAGCCGCGTTGCGCGAGGTCGTGCGAAAGCGCATCCGAGAGTTCCGTGCGGGCAGGCACCTCGGCAGAGGTAGCCCACATGTTGACGATCGGTACACCGCCGACCCAACTCCACAGATACGGCCCGAGCCCGCCGAATTCCTCCCGCAGACGAAGCACGGTCTGGGCGTTGTTGATCGTCGCCGTAATCTTCAGCCGGTTGCGAACGATGCCGGCGTCGCCGAGTAGCCGCTCGACATCGCGCTCGCCATAGCGCGCGATGCGATCGGGATCCCAGCCCTCGAAGGCTGCGCGGTAGTTCTCGCGCTTGTTGAGGATCGTCTCCCACGACAACCCCGCCTGTGCACCTTCGAGGTTGAGCATTTCGAATATCTGCGTCTCGTCGGCGCAGGGCACGCCCCATTCGTGGTCGTGATAAGCGAGGTAGAGCGGGTTGGAAAGCCGCGCCCACGCGCAGCGCGAAGGCGACGACGCATCGCTCGTCATCAACGTATCGCTCGTGTTCATATCGCAGTCGCGAGCGCTTCGCTCGGCGCAGCCGGAGGCATCGATCCCGCAGGATTGAAGCTCGCGTCGCCGAGCACTTTCGCGCGAACGCGATCGATGTGCAGCTTCAACGTGTAGAGCTCGTCGGCATAGGAGAGCGGCACGACGAGGTGGTTGACCTTCGTCTCGATGTCGGCAAGGCGCGCGAGCCGTTTCGCGTGCCTTGCGCTTTGCGCGATCGGATCGCGGGCGGGAATTGCATTCTTGTCGGTCGTCGAAGATGGCGCGGTTGCATCGACTGCGACATTCGCAACCGTGGCGGCATCGACATCGCTCTCGACCTCGCGCAATTGTCCGTACCAGCGATAGACGCGCGAGCGAACGCGCCAGGTGTACAGCGGCGGCAATATCCGCGACAGCGGGATCAGCAGCGCGATCACCGGAAGGATGATGACCCACATGCGGTCGATCACGTTGGCCAGCCAGAAGGGTAGATATCTTTCCAGAAACGGAGTGCCCGATTTGTAGTACCGCTCGGCAACCGGAGAAACCGGGATCTCGGTGTATTGATCGTTGGGAAATTCGCCCGCGCGACGGAACCATCCGGCGCCGCCATGCACTTCGGTGGCGGCTTGCATCAACAACTCGATGATCGCCGGATGTGTCTTGGCCTTCGTGACCAGCGTCGCGGTTGGCGCGATCAGGTGGACGTCCTCGTGCGGAATATCTCTCTCCAGCGCGACGATGCCGCGCGGAAGTACGACGTGGGTGAGGAACGGAAAGCGCCGCGAATACGCTTCGGCTTGATCGAAGTTGAACAGCTTGATCCCGGGTGTCTGCAGCAGCATCTGGACCAGCGGCGTCTCGGGTGCACTCACGAACATCACGGCGTCGAGCGACCCATCGAGTAGTTTCATCACTGCGGGCGTGTCTTCGAGATTCGACAACGCAAGTTCGTTCGCTTCGACGCGATTGGCGGCGAGCAATTGACGTGCGAGTCGAGGACCCCCGCTGCCTTTCGGTCCGACGTTCAGCGACAGGCCGCGCATTTCGCCGAGCTGCGTCATCGCCGTTATCGCTGGCGCGATCGTCTTTCGGGTCTTCGCAGCGTTCGCCGCAGAGCTGGCTTCCTCATCGGGTCGCGGCTTGACCTTCGTCAGCGCAGCCTCGCGATAGAAAATCCACACAGGTTCCACGAACAGGCTGCCCAACGACACCAGGCCGTCGCGCTCGGCGGCTTCGTCGTTGGTCGTGCCGCTCTGGATGAAGGCAACGTCGGCGTCGGCCGCATTCCCCGTGAGCCTGCGCAGGTTGTGCATCGACCCTTCCGACGGCCGCATCACGACCTCGATGTGATGGCGCGCGAGTATGGCCTTGTACTTCTGGGCGAAATCCGCGTAGGCGCTGTTGTCGACGCCGGTCGCGATGGAAACCGTGCGTGGCGGCGTGGGATCGATGGCGACGTAGGCGACCCACACCAGGAGACACACGAGGACCAGGATCGGGCCATAGGTGGTCAGCAGGTCGCGAACCGATACGAGGGAGAAGCGCAGCAGGCGAGGCATGGGATGGATGGGCGCGCCGGCGCCGCTACTCGCGAGGTGTCTCGCCGGTCGGCGTGTGGGAAATGCGCGCAACTTCTTCCTCGACGGCGCGGCGGACCACGTCGCGCATCGCATCGGCGAGTTGCTCACGCAGATTGGCGTGAAGATTCGCCAGCGCCGCTTCGACCTCGGCCCTCAGCGTCTGCGCAATGCGCGCGTCGAACTCGGTATCGATGCGCGCCGAAAGGTCGTTCAACACGGATTCGCGTACGCGCATCGCGAATGCATCGTGATCGATAACCGCCGAAGCGGGTACATCGACGCGCTCTTCGGTCGGTGTGACCTCAGGCTCGACCGCCGCAGCCGCCTCCTGCAACGCGCGGTCAGCAAGCTTCGCGTCTTCTGCATCGTTGGCGGCATCGCGCTTTTCGTGACCGGTCTCTGCGGCGCCGTCCGACACATCGTGAGTCGCACCCTGAACGAATGGCGCTGGTGCTGACGCTGGCAGATCGACCGGCGCGATGAACGGCACGATCAACGACTGCGCCGTCGAGGCTTCCATCGCTTGAGCCAACGGTTCAGCGGAGCGCTCCGCTGGTTCGACCTTCGCCGTCGTCAAGGGGACATAGGGCTCGAGTCCCTCATGCGGCTCGTTGCCGATCACGAGCTGATCGGTCAACAGGATTTCGTCGAGCGGCGATTCGGTCGCGCCATTGGCCGCGCGATCGCCAGGGGCCTGGCCTGGCTCGGCAATCGACAACGCGTCCGCGCGGATGCCGCCGATGCGCAGCACCTGCGTGAGCACGGGCAGGTCGTCGTCTTCGTCGCCGGCGTCGTTCATGCCGCTGACGCCGCGAAGTCGTGGCGGGTGAGGGGGTAGCCGCGGTCCTTGTAGAACTTCCAGCGTACGCGGCCCGCTTCGAGATCGGCGTCATCGGCCTCGACGACTTCGATCATGCGATCGAAGCGGCTGAAGAACTCGGGTTGCTGTCGATCGAGATTGACCAGCACCTCATGATGCGTGCACGCGTCGGCGTCGGCGGAACCCGCAAGCAGGATAGGCGTCACGTTCGCGAGCGCGTCGCGCGCATGGCAATGCGGAATGAAGGCCAGCGCCGAGAACGTCCAGAGCTCACGATCGAAACGCTCGAGCAATGCCGGGTCGTTCGCGTAGAACACCATGCGGCTTCCGGACGCAAAGCCCTTGCGCGCAAGCCGGCATGCATAGGCCAGCTTGGCCGGTGCGTTGACGTGGAAATCGATCTGAGTCACGCGGCGATGATAGCGGGTCGTGTCCGAGCAGCGATGCCTACGCGTCGTCGCCCCGACGGAAGCCGAGGCCCAAGAGCGTGTCCATCTGTGACGACGTTGTTTTGCGATCGACTCGACGACTCAGGCCGCGCGAGCCTTCAAGAACGCCGCGAGCAATGGCACCGGACGTCCGGTCGCCCCCTTCGCCGGCCCGCTCTTCCACGCGGTGCCCGCGATGTCCAGATGCGCCCACTTGTAGCTCTTGGCGTAACGCGAAAGGAAACACGCAGCCGTGATGCTGCCGCCGGGCCGCCCACCGATGTTGGCCATGTCGGCGAAGTTTGACTTCAGCGACTCCTGGTAGTCGTCGTCGAGCGGCATGTGCCATGCGGGATCGTTGGCGGTCTTCGACGCGGCGACCAGCTCATCGGCCAGGCCGTTGTCATTCGAGAACAGGCCCGAGTTGACGTGGCCCAGCGCGATCACGCACGCACCGGTCAGGGTCGCGATATCGATCACGGCTGCGGGCTTGAAGCGCTCGCTGTAGGTCAACGCGTCGCACAGGATCAAACGGCCTTCGGCATCGGTGTTGAGGATCTCGATGGTCTGGCCCGACATGCTGGTGACGATGTCGCCCGGCTTGACCGCGTCGCCGGCCGGCATGTTCTCGCACGTGGGGATGACGCCGATCACGTTGAGCTTCAGCCCCATCTCGGCGATCGCGCGAATCGTGCCCAGTACCGAGCCCGCGCCGCACATGTCGTATTTCATTTCGTCCATCGCCTCGCCCGGCTTCAGCGAAATGCCGCCGCTGTCGAAGGTGATGCCCTTGCCCACCAGCACCACCGGCGCGTCCTTGGCCTTGCCGCCGGAGTAGGTGAGCACGATCAGCTTGGGCGGTTCGATCGATCCCCTGGCGACCGACAGCAGCGAGCCCATCTTGAGCGCTTCCATCTGCTTTCTCTCGAGGACTTCGACCTTCAGGTCCCAGTCCTTTGCCATCTTCTTCGCGGTGTCGGCCAGATAGCTCGGCGTGCAGATGTTGGGCGGCAGGTTGCCGAGCGTCTTGGTCAGCTCGCAGCCGTTGGCAAGCGCGACGCCTTCGGCTACCGCGATCTTGATCGATGACGCAGCGGACCCGTCAGTCTTGTTCGTGTCAGGGATGATGATCTTCGTCAGCGAGCCGGCGTCTTCCTTCTCGCTCTTCAAGCCGTCGCTGCGAAACAGCGCTTCGCGCGCCGCGAGGATCAACGTCTTTATGTTGTCTACGGCGCTCGCATTCGCGATAGGCACCTCGGCCAACGTGAACAGCGCATTTCCCGCGCCGGTCGAGTCGAGCGCCTTGACCGCAGCGCGTACCGCTTCGGCCAGGCCCTTGGGTTTCAAGTCGTCGTGCTTGCCCAGACCCACCACCAGCACGCGCTCGGCGGCAATTCCTTGCACACTGCTCAACATCAGCGTGCCGCCGCGTTTGGCGGGCAGGTCGCCGCTCTTGCCGGCGCGCGTGAGCGCGCCATTGGTGGCCGCATCGATCAAACTTGCCGCAGGCGTGAGCTTCTTGTCAGCATAGACGCCGACGACGACACAGCCGCTCTTGATGCGGTCCGGCGTACCGGCTTTCGTGCTAAATTCCATGCGCGTTTCCTGTCTTGTTGGTGTGAACAGAGCCCGCGATTATCTGGTTGCAGGCAGCGTTAGTCAAAGAGACCTGCCGGGAACGCTTCCTCTTCGCATGCGGCGTTCGCCCAAGCCGCTCGCATCTTCGTCCGGCGCGGCCTTCATCCGATGATCTTCGAACGCTCGCTGGTGCGCGAGCTCTTCAGTACCGCGAGCGCGATCTTCATCGCGCTCTTGACGATCGTATTGACGATCGCGCTGGTGCGCGTGCTTGGCCAAGCGGCGGCAGGCCAGGTGGACAACGGCGCGGTGCTGGCGCTGATCATGTTCGCGTCGCTCAACAACCTGCCGGTGCTATTGCAGCTTGCGGTCTTCGTCACGATCCTGCTGGCGTTGACGCGCAGCTTTCGCGACTCGGAGATGGTGGTGTGGCAGTCATCGGGGCTGGGCCTCACGCGCTGGTTGAGGCCGGTGATGCGCTTCGTCATTCCAGTCGCGATCATCGTCGGCATCACCAGTCTCTTCATCACGCCCTGGGCGAATCGGCAGTCCAGCGAGTTCAAGGCGCGCTACGAGCAACGCAGCGAGGTTTCGCGCGTCACGCCGGGACAGTTCCGCGAGTCGGCCGATGGCTCCAAGGTGTTCTTCGTCGAAGGCTTCGATCCATCGACGGCGTCGGTGCAGAACGTGCTGGTCAATTCGGCCAAGGCAGGCAAGGTCAGCGTGATTGTCTCCAAGACCGGCCACGTCGAGCGCCAGGCCAACGGCGATGACTTCCTGATCATGAACAACGGCCGGCGTTACGAAGGCGTGCCCGGCCGGCCCGACTACAAGATCATGGAGTTCGAGAGCTACGGCGTGCGCATCGAAGCGAAGTCGCCCGACTTTTCCGGCGACGACTCGGCGCGCGTCAAGTCGACCATAGATCTCATCGCTGAAGGCACGCCGCGCGCCAAGGGCGAACTGGTGTGGCGCATCGGTTTGATGTTGTCGGTGCTGGCGCTCGCCGTGCTCGCGATTCCCTTGTCGTTCGTGAACGCGCGCGCCGGTCGCTCGGCCAACCTGATCGTGGCGCTGCTGGTGTACTTCGTTTACAACAACGCGATGAACGTCGTGCAGAGTTCGACCAGCCGCGGACGATTGTCGTTCGCGGTCGCATGGTGGCTGGTGCATGTGCTGGTGCTCGTGCTCGCGTTCGCGATGCTGGCCTGGCGCAATCGGGTACCTCAATCGTGGCGTGCGCGGCTACAGCGCCTGCGCGCCTCGTCGAACCGGTCGGACGCAACAATGGCCGCACCATGAGGATCGGCATCGTCCAGCGTTATCTCGCGCGCGAGATCCTGCTCGCGGTCGCGCTGGTGCTTGCGGCGCTGCTGGTGCTCTACACCTCGTTCGACTTCATCAATGAGATGAACGACGTCGGCAAGAACGGCTATCGCATCGATCATGCCGCCTTGTTCGTGCTGCTGCAGATTCCCGCGCGCGCCTACGAACTGCTGCCGATCGCGGCGTTGATCGGAACCATCTACGCGCTCGCGCAACTCGCGTCGCATTCGGAATTCACGATCCTGCGCGTCGCGGGGCTCTCGACGCGCGGCGCGGTGCGGATGGTGATGGTGCCGGGCGTTCTGCTGGTGGCGTTCACCTTCCTGCTCGGCGAGATCGTAACGCCTCAGGTCGAGACGTTGACGCAGAAGCTGCAACTGAAAGCGGGTGCGGGACCGGTCGCGCGCGGACTCAAGAGCGGCCTGTGGGTCAAGGACACCGCGCGCGCTCCCGATGGCAAGGTGCTGGTGCGTTTCGTCAACATCGGCGCTGTCGGGTCCGACAACAGCCTCGAGCGCGTCAAGGTCTATGAGTTCGACGCGGCCTTGCGCCTCCAGAACATCGCGTTCGCCGATCGCGGCATCTTCGTGCCGCCGCGATCGTGGCGCCTGTCGAACGTGACCGAGACGCGCTTCGTCAACTTGGGCGGCAGCGATGCACCCGACAAGGTCGAGGTCAGCAAGGAACCCGATCGCATCTGGCGCTCCGAACTGAACCCGCAGTTGCTCGCGGTGCTGACGGTCTCGCCCGAGCGCATGGCCGCGCGCAATCTGAACACCTACATCCACCACCTCGAAGACAACAAGCAGACCGCCGAGCGCTACCAGATCGCGTTCTGGAAAAAGATCATCTATCCGTTCGCGGTGCTCGTGATGATGGCGTTGGCGTTGCCGTTCGCGTATCTGCATTTTCGCAGCGGCGGCATCAGCTTCAAGATCTTCGCGGGGATCATGATTGGCATCGGTTTCTACCTGCTCAACAATCTCTTCTCGCACGTGGGGCTGCTCAACACCTGGCCGCCGATCCTTTCGGCCGCGATGCCGAGCATCGTGGCGTTGACCGCGGCGCTGCTCGCTTTGCGATGGGTCGAGCGGCGATGAACACGTGCAGGCACGGGCTGATTCTCTTTGCCCACGGCGCGCGCGATGCGCGCTGGGCCGAGCCGTTCGAGCGCCTGCGCACGAAGGTCGATGCGCGGTTCGATGTGCTTCCCGCAGAGCGCAGTGCTGCGGGCACGAGCGACACGTGCGTCGCACTGGCCTTTCTCGAATTGATGGAGCCCGACCTCGATCGCGCAGCCGACAAACTCGTTGCCGACGGCTGCACGGCGCTCACGATCGTTCCGGTCTTTCTAGGCCAGGGCTCGCATCTGCGACGCGACCTCCCGCAACTCGTCGAGAAACTTGGCGCGCGCCTGCCTGCGATCGACATCGCGATCACGGACGCCGCCGGCGAGGACGACGCCGTGCTCGACGCGATCGCCGACTACTGCGTACGGTCTTCCAGCAGCGGCTGAGGGGTCGTCGACTGCGGCGGCACTCGCGTCACCGCCTTCGGGCGATGACGCACGCTCAGGAAGATGGTCGTCGCGAGTATGCCGAGGATGACCAGCAGCGAGATCAACGGCGGAATGTGGAACATGTCCGCGATCAGCATCTTGATGCCGACGAACAGCAGGATCACCGCCAAGCCGTAAGGCAACAGGTGGAAGCGGTCGGCCGTGTCGGCCAAGAGGAAGAACATCGCGCGCAGGCCGAGCACCGCGAAGATGTTCGAGGTCAGCACGATGAAGGGATCGTCGGTGATCGCGAAGATCGCGGGAATCGAATCGACCGCGAAGATCACATCGGTGATGCCGATCAACGCGACGATCAACAACATCGGCGTCGCCATCCGCACGCCGTTGTGGCGCGTGAACAAGCGCTCGCCGTCGTAGCTTGGCGACACGCGCATCACCCGGCACAGGAACCGCAGCACCGGGTTGTCGTCCAGTGAGGATTCCTTGCCCGCCGACAACCACATCTTGATGCCGGTGACGACCAGGAACGCGCCGAACAGGTAGAGCACCCAATGGAACTGCTCGATCAGGTAGGAGCCCGCGAGGATCAGCACGGCGCGCAGCACGATCGCCGCAACGATGCCGATCATCAGCGCACGCTTCTGGAATTCGGAAGGCAGCGCGAAATGCGTGAAGATGGTCAGGAAGAGAAATATGTTGTCGATCGCGAGCGACTTCTCGATCAGATAGCCGGTCACGAATTCGAGCGTGCGCGTATCTGCAACCTCGCGACCGAAGCGCGACGCGAGCCACCACCACAGCAAAGCCGCGAAGATCAGCGACAACGCGACCCAGGCCACCGACCAAATCGCGGCCTCGCGCATGCCGACGCGATGCGCGCCTTCCTTCTTCAGTACGACGAAGTCGACGATCAACGCGAGAACGATGAAGACGCCGAAGCCGGCCCAGAGCCAGATATTGCCGATGGTGATCACGATGCGTCGGCTTTCCAAGTCAAGCGCGACGCGGTCCCCGCAAGCGTCGCCCCATTGCCGAAGGTTTCCGATGCCGTTGGGTCGGATACCTTCGCAAAGGTCTTGCTTGCTGCGCTGAATATCGCCTTGCCTGCACGCAAGGTCGGGTGGGAATGGACTCAGCGCTGCCTGCGGAACCGGACGTGGGTTGAACGTCGTGCTGACGGCTCCGCAGCGAAAAGCGACTCCCCTCTGGAGATGAGGTAGTGGAGTGCCACTCGGGTCCCAAGTTCCGTGAATCGAGCTTCGGCAGGCATTCTCGTGGCCCTAGTGGCGTCGACGTGCTCCGCGGCGCGAGTGAATTCCTATGGACGACGCGCAACGCGCGTTCTAGTATCACGCCGATCCCGAGGCACGCAGGTCGTGCTCGACGCGCAATGGCACCAGGAGGAGGGCCGGCAAAGGCCGTCACTCTTGACGCGAAGGCGATGCCTTCGCGTTTTTTTTTGCCTGCGCGATCGACATCGCGACGGGCGCGTCCGCGGATTAGGTGCGCTTGCTATTCGATGCGCGCGGCAAGCCGAGCGGCGTCGCCGATGTAGGTGGCCGGCGTCAATGCGAGCAACCGTTGTTTCTCTTGGTCCGGAATCGCGAGACCGGTGATGAAGTGCTGTAGTGCTTCCCTGGTAATACCCGTGCCGCGCGTGAGTGTCTTGAGCTGCTCGTATGGATTCTCGATCCCGTAGCGACGCATCACCGTCTGCACCGGCTCGGCCAGCACCTCCCAGGCCGTGTCCAGATCGGCCGCGATGCGCGCGCGATTGATTTGCAGTTTTGCGAGTCCGCGCAGGCACGACTCCCACGCAATCAGGCAATAGCCGAAAGCCGCGCCGACATTGCGCAGCACGGTCGAGTCGGTGAGATCGCGCTGCCAGCGCGACACCGGCAGCTTGTCCGACATGTGACGCAGCAGCGCGTTGGCGAGCCCGAGATTGCCCTCGGAATTCTCGAAGTCGATCGGGTTGACCTTGTGCGGCATGGTCGACGAGCCGATCTCGCCGGCCACGACCTTCTGTCCGAAGTAGCCCAGCGAGATGTAGCCCCACAGGTCGCGATCGAGGTCGAGCACGATGACGTTGGCGCGTGCGATCGCATCGAACAGTTCGGCCATCCAGTCATGTGGTTCGATCTGGATCGTGTAGGGATTGAATACCAGGTCGAAGTCGTTCTCCACGACGCGGCGCGCGAGCGTTTCCCAATCGAGGTCGGGACAGGCGACGCGATGCGCGTTGTAGTTGCCGACCGCGCCGTTCATCTTTGCCAGCACTTCGACTTCGCCTATGCGCGCGATCGCCCGCGCCAGCCTTGCCGCGACGTTGGCCATCTCCTTGCCCATGGTGGTCGGGCTCGCGGTCTGTCCGTGGGTGCGCGACATCATCGCGACGTCGGCATGCTCGTGCGCAAGTGCGACGAGACGGTCGTGTATCGAGCGCAGCGTCGGCACGAGCACATCGTCGCGTGCGGCCTTGATCATCATGCCGTGCGAGGTGTTGTTGATGTCCTCGGAGGTGCACGCGAAATGGATGAGCTCGCTGGCCCCGGTCATCTCGCCCGACACGTCAGGCGGCGCAGCAGCGATGGCTTCCTTCATCCAGTACTCGACGGCCTTGACATCGTGGTTGGTGATCGCCTCGATCGCCTTGATGCGTGCCGCATCGGCATCGGAGAAGTCAGCGACGAGGTTCGCCAACCATTGCCGGGTCGCGCCAGAAAAGCGCGGCAATTGTGCGAGACCGGCTTCGGACAAGGCGATCAGCCAAGCCACCTCGACACGCACGCGATACCGCATGAAGGCGGCCTCCGACAGCAGCGGGCGCAGGCGATCGACCTTATTCGCGTAGCGGCCGTCGAGCGGCGATAGCGCGTTGAGCGCGAAGTCGCTTGCGGCCGCCTGGGTCGTTGCGTTGGGGTTCGGCGCTGGGGCTGTGGACATCGTGAAATCGAGGGATGGGAAGGAGTTCGGCGGCGGGCGAGTTTAGCATCGCGACCCCAGTTTTTTCGTGCGTCGTCGGGTGCCGAAGACCCCGCGCACAGCAGGAGATTCGGGCCGCTTCGAGGCGCCGGGCGGCTTGCCTCGGAGCGTTCTGGTGGCCAAGGGCCGATGCTATACTGCGGCGCCCCAATCGCCGGACCCATACCCCAAAATGAAGTTGATCGGCTCGAACACCAGCCCGTACGTGCGCAAGGTGCGCATCGTCATGGCCGAGAAGAAACTGGACTACCAGTACGAGCTCGAGGATGTGTGGGCCGACGCGACGATCATCGGCGACTCGAATCCGCTCGGCAAGGTTCCGTGCCTGATCATGGAAGACGGCGGCGCGGTCTTCGACTCGCGCGTCATCGTCGAATATCTCGACACGTTGACGCCGGTGGGCAAACTGATTCCGTCGAGCGGACGCGAACGCGCCGAAGTGAAGTGCTGGGAAGCGCTCGCCGACGGCGTGCTCGATGCAGCCGTCCTGATGCGTCTCGAAGAAACCCAGCGCAAGCCCGAGGAACGCAGTAGCAAATGGGTGATGCGCCAGCGCAAGAAGGTCGACACAGCCTTGCACGCGATGTTCAGCGGACTCGGTGAAGGCGCGTGGTGCAACGGCACGCACTATTCGCTGGCCGACATCGCGGTCGGTTGCGCGCTTGGCTGGATTGCGTTCCGGTTCCCCGATATCGCCTGGTATCGCGAGTATCCAAATCTCGCGCGCCTGTCCGACAAGCTGGCCGAGCGTCCGTCGTTTCGCGAGACCGTGCCGAAGGCTTGATGCGGTCGCAATACGATTGCGCGATCGCGCCGCAGTCTATATTCGCCCGCGGACGAATATCCACCCGGTTCTCTAGAGCGCGCCGATCGCAGCCGAGATCCGCGCCGCCGTTGCGGTCAGCTCGCTGATCCACGCATCCTTCAATCGGTCTGCGGGCGCGGTGAGCGAAAGCCCGGCCACCACCTTGCCGTCGTCGTCGCGTATCGCCGCGGCGATGCAACGCACGCCGACTTCCAGCTCTTCGTTGTCGCGTGAATAGCCCCGCGCGCGCACCTGCGACAACTCCTTTTCGAGACGCGCGAGTTCGGTGATGCTGTTGTCGGTATGGCCAAGAAGTCCGGTGCGCATCGCGTAGCTGCGTACCTGCCTCGGATCGTCGATCGATAGAAAGAGCTTGCCGACCGACGTCAGATGCAGTGGCGCGCGGCCGCCGATCGCGCGCACCACCTGCACACCGGAGAACTCGTTGTAGGCGCGCTCGACGTAGATGATCTCGTCGCCTTGTCGCACCGACAGGTTGACGGTTTGTCCGGTGCTCTTGTGCAGGTCGCGCATCGGCGCGAGCGCGGCGTCGCGCACCGACAGGCGCGACCTGACGATGTTGCCCAGCTCGAGCAATCGCATGCCCAGGCGATATCGACCGGGTTCGGTGCGATCGACGAAGCGCGCGAGCACCATGTCGTTGAGAATGCGATGCGCGGTCGACGGATGAAGCCCGGTCGTTTGTGAAAGCTGGCGCAGGCTGACGGGTTCGCGTTCTTTCGCGAGCGCGTCGACCAGGGTCAGCATCCGCTCGATGACCTGGATGCTCGGGCCGCGCGTTTCGGGCCGGAAAGGGTGGGGCGTCATGAGATTACAATCGTTGCGCCGATTCTAATCCGGCGCTCGAGCGCTGGTCCCGGGGCCGCAAGCAATCGAGATCAACAGGAGACAGCAATGCAATTCAAGACGATGAAACAAGGGTTTCGCGCGCTGGTCGTCGGCGTGTTGGCGACGTCGATGATCGCGATCGCGCCGCCCGCGTACGCCCGGAAACGGACCAACAGTTGCGCGGACTGCGGCACCGTGCTGACCACCAATCGCAAGGACGAGAAGGGCTCGGGAACGGCTGGCACCGTGGTCGGAGGCGTCGGCGGCGCAGTGGCCGGCAACGTGATCGGACATAACACGACGTCGACGGTGCTGGGCGGCGTGGGTGGTGCGGTCGCCGGCAACCTGATCGGCAAGAAGCTCACCCGCAAGAAGATCTGGTCGGTGCAGGTGAAGATGGATAACGGCTCTATACAGGACGTCGACTTCACCAGCGATCCCAATTTCAGACAGGGCGAGCGCGTGCGCGTGAGGGACGGGACGTTGAGCCGGATGTAAATGCGGAATCACGAGGGGCCGGCTGAAGCCGGCCCCTTTTCTTGTGTGTACTGCACATCTTCGCAGAGGCGCGCATCGACGATGCGGCCTCGATGCACCTGCAAACCGCGCGCGAAGCCGGCATCGAGATCGAGTGCCCCGAGCCCGTGCTCCGCAAGCGCCGTCACATACGGCGCCAACGCGTCGACGTACGCCAGCGTCGCGCTCCTGGGAACCAGCGCGGGCAGATTCGGGATGCAGCAATGAAGTACGCCTTCCTCGACATAGAAGGGATCGTCGATGCGACTCATGCGCGAGGTCTCCGCGATGCCGCGCTGATCGATGCCGATGTCGATGAACACGGCTCCCGTGGGCATAGCCGCGATCATCGCGCGGTCGACGAGGCAGGGCGACGTGCGGCCGGGGATGAGCACGGCGCCGATCAACAGATGGGTGGTCGCCAGCAGCGCGCGCAGCGTATGGTCATCGAACAACGCGGTCTCGATGTGTCCCACGCACGACGCCTCGAGCGCAGCAAAGCGCCGCGCCGATGCGGCCAGGACGGTGACCCTCGCACCCATCGCCGCGGCCGCACGCGCCGCTGCAGTGCCCGACGCTCCGGCGCCGATCACGACGACTCTTGCGGCCGCGGTGCCGTCGGCACCGCCGAGCAGAATGCCCGCACCTCGCGGCAACGGCATGCCTGACGGCGAATGCAGCAGGCCGCGCATCAGAGCCATCGCGCCGATCTGCGGCGCGAGCGCGCCCGCGATCCGCGACATCGCGGTCAGCACCGGCAAATCGTTCGGTCCTGCGCCTTTTGCGGATTCGATCGTTTCGCAGCCGATGAAGGTCGCGCCGCTGGCCCGCGCCGCTTCCAGATACATGGGCTCGACCGCGAACTGCTGAAAGCCCAGCACGATGGAACCGCGATGAGGCAACGCGTATTCGCTCGCCTGCAATTCCTTGACCTTGACGACGAGATCGACGTCGAAGACCGTAGCGGCGTCATCGACGATGCCCGCACCTGCCGCGCGATAGGCATCATCGTTGAAACCGACCGCGAGGCCCGCGTCGCGTTCGACCACGACCCCATGATCGTGCGCAACCAGCGCCGCGACCACAGCGGGCGTCAATCCGACGCGCGCCTCGCCCGGCTTCTTTTCGCGCGGAACACCGATGCGCATCGCGTGACGTTCAGCCCGGCGGCGGCATGCCGCGCAATGCGCGCGCGCATTCGAACATCAACGATGGCCCGCGATAGACGAGACCCGTATAGACCTGCACCAGCGCAGCGCCCGCGGCGCGCTTGGCGCGTGCATCGTCGCCACTCATGACGCCGCCCACGCCGATGATCGGGATCTCGTCACCGAGACGTCGGTGCAATGCCGCGATCACCGCGTTCGATGCCTTTGCAAGCGGTGCGCCCGACAGGCCGCCGGCCTCGTTCGCGTTCTGCATCCCGGCGACCGTATCGCGCGCGAGCGTGGTGTTGGTGGCGATCACGCCGTCGATGCGATATTCGATCAGCGCATCGGCGATCGTGTCGATCTGCGCCGTGTCGAGGTCGGGCGCGATCTTGATCGCGAGCGGCACGTAGCGCCCGTGCTGATCGGCGAGTCTGGCCTGGCGCTTCTTCAACGCCGCGAGCAGCGCACCGAACTGATCGGCGCCTTGCAGCTCGCGCAATTGTTTGGTGTTGGGCGACGAGATGTTGATCGTCACGTAGTCGGCATGCGGATAGACGCCCGAGAGCCCGATCAGGTAGTCGTCGAGCGCGTTCGCTATCGGCGTGTCCGCGTTCTTGCCGATGTTCAGCCCCAGGATGCCGCGATGCCGCTGGCGAAAATTCGAGGCGCGCACGTTCGCGATGAAGGCGTCGAGCCCCGCGTTGTTGAAACCCAGGCGATTGACGAGCGCGTTGGCCTCGCGAATGCGGAACATGCGCGGCTTCGCATTGCCCGGTTGCGGCCGCGGCGTGACGGTGCCGACTTCGATGAAGCCGAAGCCGAAGCTCGCAAGCGCATCGATGTACGCGCCGTCCTTGTCCATGCCGGCCGCGAGGCCGACGGGATTACGAAACGTCAGACCCATCACCATGCAAGGGTCGTCCGCAATCGGCGGCACGACCAGCTTGGTCAACCCGAGCGCGGACGCGCGCTTGAGGTTGTCGAGCGTGAGGTGATGCGCGGTCTCGGCGTCGAGCGCGAACAGCGCTTCGCGCGCGAACGGGTAGAGATGAGCGAGCGTCAACGCGGTCGTGCTCGAAGACGCATCGAAGCGGTCAGGATTCGCACAGCAGATCCCAGTCCCCGACGCGCAAGGCCTCGATCGGCTTGAAGTTCGCCTTGTACGCCATGCTCGGGCTGCCGCCGATCCAATAGCCCAGATAGATATAAGGCAGGTTCAAGTTGATAGCCTGTTCGATCTGCCAGAGCACGTTGAAGGTGCCGAAACTCGCGCGCTCTTCGCTCGTGTCGTAGAAGGTATAGACCGATGAGAGACCGTCGTCGAGCACGTCGATGATGCTGACCATGCGCAGCACGCCGCTCGCATCGCGGAATTCGACGAGCCGCGTGTTGACCTTGCTCTGAAGCAGGAACTGGCTGTATTGCTCGCGGCTGTCGTGGTCCATGCCGCCGCCCGAGTGACGCGTGTTCTGGTAGTCGAGATAAAGCGCGTAGTGCTCGGGATCGAATGCGAGCGCGCAGATGCGTGCGCGCAGGTCGGCGTGTCTGCGCAGCGCGCGGCGCTGGCTGCGGTTGGGGGCGAAGGCATCGACGCGCACGCGCACCGGAACACAGGCGCGGCAGCCGTCGCAATGCGGGCGGTAGGTGAACAGGCCCGAGCGGCGAAAACCCAAGCGCACCAGTTCGCTATAGACGTCCGCGTTGATCAGATGCCCGGGCGTCGCGACCTGCGAACGCGCTTGCCGCAGCGGCAGGTAGCTGCAGGGATAGGTCGCCGTCGCGTAGAACTGCAGCGTGGCGAACGGCAAGTCTTTCAGTTGTGTCATGCGATGCTTGCGGTTCGCGACCACACCAGGCGTTCGGGCCATCGAGCGATCGATGGTTGTTCGACCAGCGTTGCGACCCGCTCGACGAAGTCCGTGCGCGGAATCGGCCGCGCGCCCAATGAAGCCAGATGCGCGGTCTGCTGCTGGCAGTCTAGCATCGGCATGCCCTCGCTTCTTGCGAACGCGACCAGGTGCGCAAGTGCGATCTTCGATGCGTCGGTGGCGTGCGTGAACATCGACTCGCCGAAGAACATGCGACCGATCGCGATGCCGTACAAACCGCCCGCAAGCGCGCCATCGATCCAGGTCTCGACCGAGTGCGCGAAGCCCAGGTGATGCAATTCGATATACGCCTCCACCATCGCATCGACGATCCAGGTGCCGCCATCCTCGCCGCGCGGTTGGGCGCATGCGCGAATCACGGCGTCGAAGGCGCTGTCGCAGCGGATCTCGATGCGCGGGTCGGTGGCCGATCGCGCAAGTCGCTTGTCGAGCGAACGCGAGATGCGGAACTCGTCGACGAACAACACCATACGCGGATCGGTGCTCCACCACAGCACCGGATCGCCCTCGTTGAACCACGGAAAGATGCCGCGACGATAGGCGTCGACCAGACGTGCGGGGGATAGGTCGGCACCAGCCGCGAGCAGGCCGGGGGGCGAACGTAAAGCAGTCGAGACCGGCGGGAAAGGGTCGTACGCGGATTCATCCGCCGACAACCAGCGAATCAAGGAGCGGCGCTCGCGGGAATGGCCTCTGCCTCGACGCCGGTCCGAACGCGAGGCGACCATTCGACGGCGCCGGTGTGCAGCTCGAAACGACCGCGCGCGCGGTCTTCGAAGAAATGCCGCAGGGTCATCGATACGGTTCGAAATGCAAGCTCGTCCCAGGGAATATCTGCCTCGTCGAACAATTGCACTTCGAGGCTCTCCTCGCCGGGCGCGAATGCGGTGTCGACCAGATCGGCGCGATAGAACAGATGCACCTGATGGACGTGCACGACGTCGAGCATCGTGAAGAGTGGACCGAGCACGATGCGCGCGCCGGCCTCTTCATCGGTCTCGCGGATTGCGCCCGACGCGGTGGTCTCGCCGGTCTCGAGGAAGCCTGCAGGCAGCGTCCAGTAATTGCGCCGCGGCTCGATCGCGCGACGACACAGCAGCACGCGTTCGTGACCGGCTCGGCCCCACACGGGAATCGTGCCGACCACCATGCGCGGATTGATGTAGTGGATCGCTCCGCACGAGTCGCAGCACGCGCGCATGCGGTTGTCGGTGGGCGGTATGCGCATCGTGATCGCGTGGCCGCAAACCGAACAGAAATGGGTCGCCGGAGTCATCGCCAAACTATAGCGCAAGCCTTTGCTCGACCCGCCGCGTCACCCCTCGGCGCGACGCGATGCCCGCCGATTTGTTCGAGACCTTCGCTTCGCGTACAATCCGACCTGCGGGGTGGAGCAGTCTGGCAGCTCGTCGGGCTCATAACCCGAAGGTCACAGGTTCAAATCCTGTCCCCGCAACCAGATTTATTTCTGCCTTCGCGCCCTGCTCCGCGGCGAGGGAAATCGAGCCTCGGAAGCTTCCCGAGAGTTCGGCCTCCAGATAGCCGTTCCTCGGGTGAAGCCTGATCTTCCCGAGCAAATCCTTGAGCTGATAGCGCGCCCGCCCTACGTCACGCTGAAGCGTGTTCTCGAGGTCCCCGACCCAACCTAGTATAGCGCTCGACGGCGTTCGGCAGCGCCGCTTCGAGAACGCGCATCGGCAGTACGGGCTCTGCGAGCTCGCGCCGCAGCGTTTCTTTCTCTCGGTCTGCGGCCTCAAGCGCTTCCTTCTTCCCCGCAGTAAAAATCCCGGCCTTGATCGCCGCCAGGATGTTTTCGGGGTCGTGGGACGTGCGGCTATCTATTCAGGCCTCGGTGTCACGTCAGCAGAAGAAGTATCAAAAATACAAAGAGGAAAACCCGCTTTATCTATTCGATATCTAGCAGCACTAAGCTGAGATGGGTTCACTCTTGTGCCGGACAGATTTCTTTGAGGTGCGAGCAGGCTTCTTTGTCGCGGCAGGTTTCTTCGTCCCCGTCGCTGCTTTCGGCACCACCTTGATCTGGTAGCCGAGCACGTCGAGGATTTTCCCGACGTTGTCGAACGACGGATTGCCTAGGTCTGAAAGGGCCTTGAACAGTCCTTGGCGACTGATGCCGACTCGCTCGGCGATCTCGGTCATGCCGCGTGCCTTCGCAACCAGAGCGATGGCCGCGCGCAGAACTTTCGGATCACCCGACTCCGCGCTGTCTTGGAGAAAAATTGCGAAGTCCTCATCGCTTTCGAGGAACTCTGCCGGGTCAAACCGGCGGTATTTCTCAACCATTTCTCACGCTCCATTGAATTTGAACTATGCACTACACATCCGATGCGAGCGCTTTGGCCTCTTTGATGTCAGCAGCCTGTGACTTCTTGTCCCCGCCACACAAGACCACAACGACCCCCTTGCCTTTGATCGTAGTACACCCTATAGCCGGGACCGAAATCGATACGGAGCTCGGACACGCCTTCGCCAACCGACTTGGCATCGCCGAAGTTGCCTTCCGACATTCGGAAGATGCGCGCCAAGATTCGCGTGTAAGTCTCGCGATCTTTCATCGCCGTTCTTCGAGCCAAGCTTCACAGGCCGGGGTGAAAGTTGAGTTCGTAGACCATCGCGCAACTATAGTGGACAGCCGTGGAATGCGTCAACTATAGTGGCAACTATTCTGCGGGCGCGCGTCGACCGCTGGTGATCAAAAAAGCTGTGCCAAGGTCCGGTAGCTCGTTGATCGCATCGATGTGACCTACGCCGACTAGCAATCAAGGCTTGGACAGCTTCTTGCGCAACTTGTGGGCTTGCACGCGCACGCCGACTTCGTTTATGTACTGAACTAGCGATACTCGAAAGTGCGGATCCCTCAGTGAGGCTGTGCGCGCTTTTCGGTAGAGGGAAATTGACTGCGGCTTAGTGTTTGCGATCGGCGCTTTGCGTGATTGCTTGGCGATTTCGCGATCAAGATCTAGCGCAATTAGAGACATCCCCGCGAGAAAGCCGTCAACTGGTTTCTTCGCCACGAGATCGGCAGGCGCTGCAGCCAGTACTTCGGTGGCCGCCGCCGGCATTGCGGTTGGGACCGAAAATTTGGTTGGCCCTGTGTCTCCTGCGGGGCGCGCGTTCGCCGCAAGGCACGAATTCCAGCTGGGAGCGGCGCCGTCGCGTGCAGTCAGTTGTCCACCGAGACCAAAGTTTTCGAAGACCGACTTGATGACCGAGGTGTGATCGAAAGCTTGATCGGGAAAGAGGTCGCTTCCAAGGCGGCCCTTTGGCGCAAGTGGCGACACTAGTATTGTGGGAACGCGGACGCCTAGGCGATTAAACGCAAATCCAGGATCGCTGCCGTCCGTCGGGCGGTTATATGTGGTGTCTCCGGGGGGCACGGCCTGTGGCGGCTTGACGTGATCGTAGAAGCCGCCGTGCTCATCCCAAGTGATCAGCAATGCGCTCTTTGCCCATAGCGGTGAGTTGCGTAGCGTCTCGTAAACATACTGGATTAGTTTCTCGCCTGCGCTAACCAGCCCAACGGGATGTTGTGAGTCGCCGTATCTGAACTGGCTGAAAATCTGTAGTGCGTAGTTGGGTTCAATGAAGGTGTAGACAGGTTCGTAGACCGGCGCATTTACATCAGTTGCAAAGTCAGAGAGGAGCGGATCGACGCGATAGAGCGGGCGAAATTTATCGCTACTGGTTAGATATGCCTTCGACATACCTGGCACAGCAAGGACCTGCGGATGCACGTCGCCGTGGTATACGCGCCACTTCTCTTGACGACTGTTTAGTCGGTCATAGATCGACCCGTTCTGAAACTTGAACTGCGAAACGGGACTGATGACGGAGCCACCAGACCGGAACTGTGTTGGGCTCGTCGCGAGTCCACCGCTTGACCCGCAGTGAATGAAGAACCGGTTCGGCCAGGTCGGACCGGGCACTGACGAGTACCAATTGTCGAAGAGCACGAACTCGCTCGCCAACTGCGTAATCACCGGAATCTGCGCTGGGACGAAGGACAACTTGGCTTCCGGACCAAAGCCGGTCATTGCACCGTCGGCGAGTTGCGTGTTGACGTCTTTGAACTCGTGGGGCGGGTCGTGTGCAGTGCGATCTAACGCACCCGGCCTGAAGGCAGGATCGCTAGGGCGCGGAATCGATGCACGACCCGAAAGCCCGAAAAAGTGATCGAAGGATCGATTCTCGAGCATCAGCACAAACACGTGATCGATTGCGGCCATCGTGCCCCCGTTTAGTAGTCAATTTGCCCCAAGAAAAGCTTCGGAAGTACCCGAACAGTTGAGTGCGTATCACGCGCTTAAACGGGCGCGTGGCATCGAGCGTCGGTTCGCCCGCCCGTGTCCCCGATCCTTCCGCATAACGCCGAGCACTTGGAGGCGCACCTTCCAACTTGGCTTCACCGAAGTGAACTGATGCAAACATGGTCGGCAGGGGAGTGCGTCTGACCTTCAAGGCGATTACCAGTCGGCTTCAATAGACGTTTGAACCGGCGATACAACAACGTCGGCGCAATGAGTCTCGTAGAAGGCCGCCGTGAGTCCACTTGCAAGTCATAGCTCCGTCACGCCTCACTACGTACCGCTTCTCCTTCGGATGCGAGGAACCGAAGTGATTGATCGCCGAACCTTTTCGGACCAATGCAACGAATACAGCGGGCGCGCGATCAGTCTCGTAGCGGGTACGGGCGACCATGTGGCCTTCACCCTGTTAGAAAGACTGCTTGCGGCCCAGAAGCGGTCGTCCTACTTCGCAACGCGAGCGGATAAGTACGGCACCAGCGACGGAAGATCGCCAGCGCAAAGACCGGACGCAGCATGGCTGACAGGCACTCGACTGCCAAGACCGCGGTCATGCAATACAGCTTCGACTTGAAGAACTGCGCAATATGGGCACGGCTTCGTCGACGCACTCCTACACGTCATTGAGTTGTATTTCAAGCATCTATGCTGTACACCCGTTTAAAATGCGTTGGATTCAGAAGCCCAAATCGAGTCACCTCACCCAAGGAATCGCCATGGCAGACAAGCCCCCGCCGTCCGCACCAGTGGAGCCGCCGGAAGAACCGCCGACCACATCGCAACCCGCGAAGCGCCCCTTGTTTGGTGGATTCGCCGATCTGCCCGACGCGGAGAAGAGCCCTGCACCGAAAGACGAGTTGCGTTGACGCATCGTTGCCTCGTCGCCTCGGAAGGCCGCAGCGCGTCGAGCCGGTGCGGGGCTTGTGGCGGCGTTCGGTGATGACTTCGAGGCGGCGTGCTAACGGCCATGTCGCGGAGCGCGGCAGCCATAGCACCAGAAGGCGGCCGCCTTACCACAGGACCAGGCGACGCAGGGATGTAGGCCGATAGGCTGTAGACCTTGGACACAGCGCGAAAGGGGGAAACGGGGCGTAAGCTGCTGACTAAC